>JABJDB010000026.1 GCA_018668425.1 Nitrososphaerota archaeon
AACATCCATATTTCCCAAAAAGTGTTTCATACCATAACTAATTTGATCATTTGTCATTTGTTGTACTAGTCTTCTAAACAATTCAAGACCTGCAGTTTTGTATCCATATTCTTTATTGTAATCTAAATTGTATTGCCAAAGATTTGTTTCTGAAACTTCATTTGCTTCTAATGCTTGGGCTACATTGTTTCCAAGAATTGTTCCTGCAATTAATGCTGGTCCAATTCCTCCTGCATCAATTGGTTTTGGCATCCATGCAGAATCACCAACCATCATGTATCCTCCTGATACCATGCAATCGTTTTGTCTTCTAACTGATACTTGGAAAATTCCAGAATTATTGTTTCCTAATGTGTCTGCAGGATCTTCTGAAAGTTTTGCATTTTTGATTGCTTTGTTTCTTTGAAGATATTCTTTCATTAATGATTCAACATTATCTTTTTTACCTAATCTTTGATTTCTTTTATCTAAAAATGATTTTTCAACACCTAAACCGATGTTAACTTTGGTTTCTCCTTTTGGAAATACCCATCCGTATCCTCCCGGTGCAATATCTTGATCTAAATGAATTATACAATAATCTTTATCAAATTCTGTAAGATCTTTTTCCCCTTGTTCAAAATTCATAATGTATCTTCCAGTAATTTCTAAATCTTCTATGTTGATTCTTTTTTCAACTTTTGTTGAGTTTTGAAGTCCATTCCTTAGAAGAGATGTTACCCCTGTTGCATCAATTACGAGTCTTGATGTTTTTTTGAAAGGCTGTTTTGTTTTGTTATCTACTCCTTGAACCCCAACTACTTGTTGTCCTTCATAAATTAAACCAGTTAAGTTAACTTCAAACTCAAATTCAATACCCATTTTTTTACATCTTTCATTTTGAATTTTTGGTAGATTTGTACGATTTAGCATAAATCCATCACCATCAAATGGAATGGCTGTTTCTCTATCTGGTGAAAATGCCATAACTCCTTTGACGTCATGTTCGATTTCTGGGTTGGTCCATTTTACCTTGATTCTTTCTGACATGAAATCAACTGCTTCTTTTGAACATGCATCCCCACAAACCCAACCAGCTACTGATTTTCTACCTGGAAGTGTTTCTGGATTTCTATCAACAACTAGAACCTTTAGATTTTGATTTGAATAATGAGAAATTGATTGTGCTGTAATTGTACCAGCTAATCCTCCTCCAGCAATTATAACATCATAATCTGCCACGATAATGAGATGTCTGTCTATCCGTATTTAAAATAATACCATCAAAATATGTGTAAATTCATCTTTTGAAAAATTTTGATCGATTCAAAATTTGGGGTCGGTTCGTCGCGGCGTCTTCAAGGCGTTAGCTCAGACTGGAGCGGCTAATATTTCCTCATTCCCAAATTGTGGTATTGTTTAATTCCTATTTAATCTAGTTGGCAATTTGCAAAATATCTGAAAATACCTTGACTGTATCTTTTTTGTTGTATATGGGAGTGTGAATTTTTAACTTTATAGTATCTTTTTCACTAATTTTGATTTTTCCATTAACTAATTCTTGTTTGTCTAATCTCATATGAAATCTAGAATCAATTACCCTTTCTTCAATTTCATCAACTAATTCATCGATTTCAACTTTGGATAATTTCTCAACAAGTTTTTTTACAAAATTTTGAGCCTGTTTTTTTGTTATTGTGATGTTTAGCAAAGTTATTGGATTCTCAAAATGACCTGTAGTCTCAGATACTGAAAATTGTTCCTCTTCTATTTCTAAGATTTCCTCAAAGGATTGGAATATTTTTGAAATATCTTCAGTTGCATGAACAATGACATCAATTGTAACTTCTATTTTGTTTGCCATTATTGTAAAAGAACTACTTTGAGATTATGCTTCAAGTAATTTTGTTTCTTTATCTGCAGTTCTGATAAGTTTAACTTTTTCAAGACCTACATGTCTTACTCTGATTACTTTTTTGAATGCTGCCATGATGTCAGAATTAATTTTACTGTAACATGTGGCTTGAACAAATTGATCAATTGTCATTTCTGGAATTGTTTTGTTAATCACATCTCTTGCAATTACTCTAAGTGCATGTTGTCTTGATGTGTTTAGTTGTCTATGTGTTAAGGCTAATACTTTGATTCTAAAGACATAACCATCTTTTGTTTTGATATCAATAATAAAATTAATTTTTGATGAACCACGTCTAACTAAACTACGCAAAAATTCTTTTGAATATTCATATCTCTTGAAAATTGTAGTTGCTTTATCTCCATCAACTTTGTTAATCTGGAAATAGATTTTGTATTGATGTTGTGATGGATCTCCTTTTAGAATATCATATAATGTAACTTCTAAAACTCTACCTGCTGCATTCTCATCATCAGTAATTGGAACGTATGCAATTGGAACATTGTTAAACGAATCTGGTGCGTTAACTGTTACCCAGCGTTTTTCTCTCCACTTGTCCTTTACTCGACCTTTTCTACGTGCCAATTCTTATCGACCTTCAAACCCAAAATATAAGGGTATGTCACTAGATCTCTGTCTGATTTCCCATGTAACTTTGTAAAACCTTAGGAATTCTAATGTGGCCATCTTTTGTTTGAAAATTCTCCATAATTGAGACCATTACTCTGGTAGTTGCAACTAGTGTACTGTTTAGAGTGTGCAAATATTGAGTATCGTCATTTGTCTTATCTCTAAATCTAATCTTTAGTCTTCTTGCTTGATATTCTAAACAATTTGAACATGAAACAACTTCTCTGTATGCATTTTGGCCTGCCATCCATGCTTCAATATCATATGTTTTAGCTGAAATTTTCCCCATATCTCCAGTTGACAATAACATTACTTTGTGTGGGATTTCTAATTTTTGATAAAATTCTTCAGTAATTTCTAGCATCTTTTCATGTTCTTTCCAAGAATCTTCTGGTCTTGAAAAAACAAATTGTTCAATTTTATCAAATTGATGAACTCTGAAAATTCCTTTCTGATCTCGTCCATGTGCTCCAGCCTCTTTTCTAAAACATGGACTGACACCTGCATATCTTAATGGAAGATCTTTTCCTTCTAAGATTTCTTTTGAATGCATTGATGCCATGGCATGTTCTGATGTTCCAATCATGAACAGATCCTCATCTTCAACTTTGTAAATCACCTCTTCAAAATCATCTGCAATAACTGCACCTTCCATGGATTCTCGATTTATCATATATGGTGGTTGAATTAGGGAATACTCTTTGTTTGAAAGAAAATCTAATGCATAATGAATCAATGATTGATTTAATCTCACTAGGTCATTTTTGAGATAATAAAATCTTGCACCAGCAACTTTTGCTGCTCTCTCCAAATCAACTAAATCTAAATTTTCAGAAATATCAATATGGTCATTAATTTTAAAATCAAAATCTGGGATGTTTCCCCACTTTCTGATTTCTTTATTTGCTGTTTCATCAGGTCCTATTGGTACTGTTTTATGAATCAAATTTGGAATTGTTAAAGCTAATTTTGAGTAAGTATTTTCAATATCATTTTGTTCTGTTTCTAATTTTATCAATTCTGATGAGACGTTTTTCATTTCAGCTAAAATCGATGATGCATCTTCTCCTGCTTTCTTTTTTTGTGCAATTTCTAATGCTACTTGGTTTTTCTTTTTTCGTAATTCATCAGTTTTTATGATAAATTCACGTCTCTTAAGATCTGATTCTATTAATCCATCTAAATCAAAATCTACTGATCTTGCTTTGAGCATCTCTCTGATAATTTCAGGTTTTTCTTTGATTAGTTTAGGATCTAACATTACTCTATCACCTTTAATGCCACTTGGATATGTTCCATTACCTCATCAACTGTTCCAATTAGATGCTTCATGTTCTTCTTACTTTCAAAATTAAAAACTAGTTTATTATCAATATTTTCAACATAAAGACTCAATCCTTCTGGAAAATCTACATTATCTGGTTCTAGAGCTTTTTTGACTGTCTCTGCTTTTTCTTTTGTAATGTTATTGAGACTTATTTGCATTTGACACGTTAACGACATTTACTTCTAAATAATTGAGAAATCCATCCAATTTGTCTTTAGTTATTTTGGCTCCAGCGGCTGCATCATGACCACCACCAATACCATCAAACTGCTTTGCCCCTGTTCTCATCAAATCACTGAGATTGATTTCTGATTTACAACTAAATGATTTTCTTGATGAAAATTTGATGGTATTTTCTTCTCCTTTTGTTCTTAAAATAATAATTTTACCTGAATTTTTTGGAGACCCTGCAATTAATGATGAAATTGTACCTGTCATTGTTTCTGGAACAATATCTTCACCATTTACCATAACACAAGTCTCACTTTCTGAAATTCTCCATCGCTCGTTTGTCAAAATATTCATGTATTCTCTAATCATTTTTCTATAATCTGTAAGGATTGTTTCTCCTTCTCTTAGAATCTTATTTCTATCTCCCATACATACTGCCATTCCAACACCTGCTCGATTAATTCTACCACATGAATTTAGCATGGTAGAAAACTCTCTACCATCCCTCAAGAAACTTCTTCTATCTTCTCTTGGAAATGTGTATGTGTATCCGATTAATTCTGACATTATTTCAGTTGAATTTTTTCCAGAAGTAAATTTACTAATTGCCTCAATTACTTGTCTTTTTTCTTCTTCATTTAGTTCTGCAGGAACTCTCCATCTACCTTCTTCTTTTAGTTTAATTCCTGATGAATTTAGCAGGGAAAGACATGTGTCTCTATTCCATGTTAAACCCTCGATAAATGGCTGAGAAGTAAATGCCAGGGCATCTGGTAAAGGTCTAGTCTCTCTTCCAACTAACAATAAATCTAAATCAATTTCCACCAAACCTAATTCTTTGGCAGTATTTGCAATTTCAAAATTTTTACCTGTAAATGATTTTCTTTCTCCTTGATCTTGTCTATCCCCTAATGCTGAAACTACTGCAATTGATGATAAATCTGAATTTTTTTCATCAAGGGCCATTGATGCAAGATATGCCATTCCACCAGCACAAATTTCTGAACCTCCATCCATCCCATATTTCCATGCATTAATCACATTTTGATTATCTAATTCCTCATCAGGAATTTGATGATGATCTAAAACTACCCAGTTATCGCCTAATGTCTCATTAAGAGTATTAGCAAATCCTCCACCCAAATCCGTAACTATGTGGAAATCTCTAGAATCTGTTTTGAATGATTCTGCCACATTTTTACTAAATTCTTTAGATGTTCTAACTGTGCAATTAGCACCTTCTCTGATTAGGGCTTTAGTAATGATACTTCCCGATGTTAATCCATCACAATCCAAATGAGTTGTAACAAAAATTGATTTTTTTGATTTTATACAATCTGAAACTTTATCTTTGAAAAACGAAAGCGACTCATCAAGCGATTTTGTCATTACTCTAATTGAGCAACCACTGATTTATACTTCCATGTTTTTGGAATTCTACCGATTCTTTTGTAATACACTGAGAGTCTGTGAACTTTGGCTTCAATTAATTCCAAAGATCTTACGTTTCTGTTATCTCCTTTGTTTACTTTAAGGTGTTTTTGAAGTCCTACTGCTTTGTTGACAATATTTTCAAGGTCTTCAGGCATTTCTGCTTTCAAGTCATTTTCTTCAAGAATTTGACCCATACTTTTTTTGGTGATTGGTTTGATTAACGGGATTGAATGTTGATCTCTTAGTTTGATACCAATTTGACTAGGAGTAAGTCCATCTTTAGAATATTTTACAACTAGTTCCTCAACTTCTTTTGGAGATAATGTAATCCAAGAAGGTGCACGTAATGTTGCTGGTCTAATGGAATGTGATTTTCCATGTCTGTGTGTGTGCATTCGTCCCATGATTTGGCTCACTAAAGAACAAAATTAAACGTTACTTATACTGATCTCGTACATTCTTCAAAATATGAAGTTCAGAATAAAGTTTTAAATAAGTACTCTCCACCAAATCGAACAGGTAAACAGTATGAATAAAAAAATACTTTTCGCAGCATCCTTAGTCGCTGTAGTATTCACCATGGGTTACTATGCAGAAAATGCAGTAGCATTTGCACAGTACATGGGTAACATTGGTTCAGAGGGCGAAACTGGTACATACACACTAGAAGAAGCACTTGAACTACAAAGACGAAGAATCGAATCTGCTAACGCAAATCCAGCATCTGGTTCAGGAACTCCGTATCTTGA
>JABJDB010000027.1 GCA_018668425.1 Nitrososphaerota archaeon
CCTTGGTATAATTGTAATTTCTGTAATTATTGTAATTGTAGTATCCATGTCTTCATCTAATAATGAAACATTTGATGTTAACATGACAAGAACTCATGGAAGTATTTCTACTGCTTTGGGTTCTCCGATTTTGGGTGATCCATTAGCTCCAATTACTATTGTTGAATTTGGTGATTATCAATGTCACCAATGTTATAATTGGTTTCATAATACCAAGCCTATGATTATGCGTGACTATATTGAAACTGGAAAAGCAAATTTAGTTTTTGTTGATTTGGCATTTTTAGGTAGTGATTCTCCAAAAGCTGCACAAGCATCATACTGTGCAGAAGATCAAGAAATGTATTGGGAATATCATGATATTCTTTACACTTTCCAAGAATCTAAAATTAATAATGGTTGGGCAAATACTGAACGACTAAAGGCATTTGCTTCTAGTCTAGAATTAGATATGGATTTGTTTAACAGCTGTCTTGATTCTGAAAAATATTCTAAACGTGTACAGTATAATTCTCAACAAGCAAGGGAACATGGCGTACGTGGTACTCCTGGATTCTTTATCGTAGGCCCTGATGGACAACAACAATTAGGTGGTGCACAACCATTTAGTGTGTTTAAACAAATAATGGATTCTATGATCTAGATGGTTCAAACCATAAAACTTGTTTTTTCAAATTTCAAATACTTGATTTTATCCATTGTATTTTTTTCATCCATGTTAATTGGATTGTTAATTTTATCTGAATACATTTTCTTAGAGCCTTATATTATTGGCCATGTTCCTTCTGGAACTGAATTTGGATTTATTTTAATTGTGATAATTTCTGCACTATCTGCACTAGTCATCCCTATGAATATTTTTAGAATAAATGTTCTCAAAAGTTCAAAACAAAAAATGGGTGGTGGTGTTATTGGTTCAATTATTGGTGCTGTAGCTGGGGCGTGTAGTTGTGGACCTGTTGGATTTGCAATTATCTCGACTTTTGGTTCTGTTGGAGCTACTGCAACTGCATTTTTAACAAATTATGAGGTCCCAATTAGAATAATCGCAATTGGAATTCTGACTGTTACTTATTTTACCACTGTCAGGTCTCTAAAAGTGGAATGTAAGATCAATTCTTGACTTTGATTCATTAGAAATTACCTTTTAGGCAAATTTTTACAACCTTTTGATGTATCTTCAAGTCTATGCTCTTGTTTGTGTGACAATAATTTATGTTCCAATTAGGCCTGGTAGACGAGATCCCGAATCTGATGAAATTGAAGATGCAGAAGATTAGTATCTCTTTTTAATTTTCTAAATAATTTTCCTAAATTTACAATATTGAACTATTTATTTACCAATTTTTTAGATCCAACATAATGCAAAATTGGAATTTAATTTTTGGAATTTCTATTATTGCCAGTCCTATTTTGTTTGCAATGATTGCATTTCCTGATTCTATTACTTGGAGTTGGAATGAAGGACGTGGTGGTTATTTGTTTGCACTAGTATTTGTTGTAGCAGAACTAGTGGGTCTAAAAACTGTAAT
Source organism: Nitrososphaerota archaeon (assembly GCA_018668425.1). GTDB lineage: Archaea > Thermoproteota > Nitrososphaeria > Nitrososphaerales > Nitrosopumilaceae > Nitrosopumilus. The sequence goes on from JABJDB010000027.1 coordinate 1,533, forward strand.
TTCTAAAAAACGACTTTTAACAGTAATTCCGATGACATTAGTTGTAATTGGTTATTTGATTGCATTAGAATATGGTTTAAGAGATTACATTAATGACTCTGCACAAGTATTTGATGTACAATTAATTTATTCTTGGACATGGATGTGGGATTTTATTGTAATGGCGATTTTTATTGTTGTTGCATTAACTGTATTTTTTGGTAAAAGATGGATTAGAATTGCACCTGCGGGACCTATCTTTCTTACTGGAACAGCTATCATCTTATCACTTGACGCATTCTTTCCGTATGACACACTTGGTCCATTACAATACATTGTTCCATATTTTGTTCAAGCAAATGTTTGGGTAATTACTGTACTTGATCTTGGAACTGCAGTAGCACGTGATAATGTGATGTTTTTGCGAGGCGAACATGGTTCAATGGCATTACAAGTATTTTGGCCATCAGCTGGGGTTCATAGTATAATCATTTTCTCACTTGTAATTGGGGCCTTTATGCTAAAGATGAATATTCCAAGAGGCAGAAAATCAGTGTATTTTGTTTTAGGGATACTTGGAACAATTGGTGTTAATTTAATTCGAATTTTCTCTCTATCTTGGTATGCTCTGAAAGTGACTACTGATCCTGTTGCATGGGAGGAATATCATAAAATTGCAGGTGAAATCATGTTCCTACCGTGGCTGTTTGCGTTTATTTTCATTGTGATTATAATTGAAACAAGGCGTCTAAAAAAATCAGAATCAAAAGATATGTCTAAAAATAATTCGTAATATTGCTTTGACCTTGAATTTCTGATAACTCTGATACTCTAACCCCTAATCTTCTAATTGTTGAGGTTTGATTTTCTAACATTTCTTTTAGTAATTGTACTGTGTTTTTTTTCAGTTCTTCTAGATTCTCAGTTGGGTTTCTGAGCATTCTTGATTTTGATTTGCTTGTTAAATTTGATTCAACAACATGTATTCCAACAGATTTGAACATTTTGTTGTTCATCTTTACAACTTTGTGTACTTGACTACATAATTCTAAAATATTTTCTGAAAGAAACTGTAATTCTTTAGAGTCTTTTTTTAATGTCATAATTTTACTATATTGAATTCTTTCTTCTCTTTCTTTTACAGGATCTGTATCTATTCCCCTTACTGCATTGTAGATGTATGTTCCACTTTTTCGCCCAAATTCTTTGTTTAATGAAAACACATCCAATTTTTTTAAATCTTGAATTGTTTTTAATTTCATTTCAGATAATTTCTCTTCTGTTTTTTTACCTATGCCTGGAATTGCTCTAATCTCTAATTGGTCTAAAAAAATCTCAACTTTTTCTGGTGAAACGATAGTTAATCCATCTGGTTTTTGGAAATCTGATGCAATCTTTGAAATTAATTTATTTGGTGAAATCCCAATTGAACAACTAAGTTTTATTTTTTCTCTGATTGCATTTTTAATTTGTTGAGCAAGGTGACTTGCTTTGTTGTAATCACCCTCAACTCTTTTTGTTACATCCAGATATGCCTCATCCCTTCCAACATATTCAAAAATATCTGCATTTTCTTTCATTATCTCCATTGCTTTTTCAGAAATTTCTTCGTAAAAATCAAAATCAACTGGTAAAAATACTGCATCACTTCTTTCTTCTAGTCTTTTTTTTGCAAAAGAAATGGGGATTCCTGATTTTACCCCGTATTTTCTAGCAGTATAATTTGCAGTGGCAATTGCCCCACTATCCCCACCTCTATCTGAAAAAACACATACACAAACTGGCTTTGATTTTAGTTTTGGAGATCTTGTTTCTTCACATTGTGCATAAAAGTAATCAAAATCTATGTGGAAAACTATTCTTGTTTCCAATACTTTTGTGAATTCTTTTGATTATTACAACATTGTGGATTCTTGAATCATCTAAATAGGAAATAAAATTAGATTTTTCATGGATTCTCCTATATCTACAGATGAAAATGGTGTGAATTTTAAACCTGAAAAAATGGAAAAGGAAAAACTCTATCATTGTATGTTCAAAAATAAAGCAATGCTTGGATTCAAAGATTCTCAAGATGTCTTAAATTGTTATGAAATTGAAGAGATAGATCTGGTTGAAAGAATCCGGAATTGTACTAATAATGACGATCTTGAAAAAATCTTTGATGACTATCTTCGAGAGCGTAACCTGAAAAATTAAATAAAAGCAATAGGGGATTTTGTTATTAAAGGAATTAAAAATTGAGTGAACCTAACAAATCAAAAGACGCAGAAGACATTTTATCAGAATTTGATTCACGAAAAAACCCTGAACCAACACCAGAACCTGAACCAACACCTGAACCAACACCAGAACCTGAACCAACACCAGAACCTGAACCAACACCAGAACCTGAACCAACACCAGAACCTGAACCAACACCAGAACCTGAACCAACACCAGAACCTGAACCAA
>JABJDB010000028.1 GCA_018668425.1 Nitrososphaerota archaeon
AATACAAAGAAATTCTTTTTGCAGGATTTGATAAGATTAGAAAACCAGAAATTCCACAATACGAAGAAAAGTTTACAGTAGTTGATAAAGCTGCACAAAACCATTCAGGTCATAAAATTCTAGTGTTACATCAGGGAGTTACAGAGTTTAACAAATTTGCAGGAGAGATTCAATCAACTGACCTTCCAAAAAATTTTACATATTATGCGATGGGTCATCTTCATGACAAAGATATTAAAAATTTCAATCATCTTAATGGGCCTGTTGCATACCCAGGTTCAATTGAATCAACTACAAGTGAAGGAATCAAAGAAACTCACAAAGGATTTTTCGAAGTAGATATTTCAGGAGAAGAGGCAAAACCAAACTGGATTGAATTAGAAACAAGACCCCAATTATCATTTAAAACAGAATATGAAGAACTATCAAAAACAATAGATGAGATTTCTCAAAAAATTACTGATTATCAGAAAAAACCAATTATCGAAGTAAAAATTCAAGGAGAAAACATAGAAACGGACATCATTCAGGCACAAATTGCAAGGCTAAACTCACTAGCTTTGAGATGTTTTTGGAGAATTAGTACAAAGCAGATTTCAGACTCTTCAGTCTTTTTAGATAGACCAAATGTGATAGATGATGAAATGTACAGATTATCAGTTAGTGCTCTAGGTTCTGAGGAAGCTGCAAATTTTGCAATAAAGGAATTATTACCAATTTTGACATCAGGTGAAATTAAAGAAGCATCTCAGATGATTTATGAAAACTTTGAGAAATTCAAAAAGGAGAAAAAATGATTACAGCAATAGAATTAGGAGATTTTCTTGCACATTCAAACACCAAATTACAATTTGAAAATGGTGTAACTGTTTTTGTTGGAGATAATGGTGCTGGGAAATCAAGCATAATTGATGCAATTACATTTGCATTGTTTGGTCAACATACAAGAAAATCAAATAAAGGTTTGATAAAAAGAGGATCAAACCAAGGATTCTCAAAAATAGGATTTTCGATTAATGGAAAACAGTATGAAGCAGTCAGAAAAATTGATAGTAAAGGAGCACTTGCTGCAACCTTTTCTGAAATAGTAGGAGAAGATCGTATTGAAATTGCAGCTGGTGAGAGAAAACAATTTGGAGAATCAATGACACAACAAGTAGAGCAAGTAATTGGACTTGATTTTGAGAAATTAAAAATTGCATCAATTGTACAACAGGGGGAACTTAATGCAATAATTAATGCAAAACCAAAAGAGTTTAAAGAATTACTTAATGCAATAATTGGAATTGATAAACTAGATGTTGCATCTGAATCAATGAAAGTGGTAAACAAAGAATTTCGTGAGCAAATTAAAGAAAAAATTGGATTTGATGATACACATATAGAAATTCTTTTACGAGATTTAGAAAAATACGAAAATGAAATTAATGAATCGATTCCAGAGAAAAACAAACTAGAATCAAATCAAAAAGAAATAGAAAAAACAGTTGATGAGTTAAGAAAAGAAATTGAAATTGAAACTCCAAAAGTAGATAAAATTAACCAGTTAGAATCAAGAAAAAAGGAACTAGTAGAATATGCAAAAGAGGCAATACGAGGAATTCAGCAACAAATTAGTGAAAATGAGCGTAAAATTCACGACTGTGAGAGTTGTTTTGAGCATGCTGGACAAAAAAATGATTTAGAATCAAAAATCATCAAAGTAGAGCAAGCAGTTGAGGATACATTAAAGAAAATTCAAGAACTAACCAGCCAAACAGCATCATTAAAAGAAAAACAACTCTTAGCATCAAAACTGCAACTAAAAGATAACAAGTGTCCAGTATGTGATTCAAATGTAGATAAGCTAAATCCACTGTTTCAAGAAGAGCATCTCAAAGAAGAAATAATTCGTATTCGAGAAGAAATTGTTTCAAAAGAAAAAGAAAGAGAGATGTATAATCAAAAAAGAAAAGTGTTCTCTGAAAAACTACAACATTCAAGGGATGCTGAAGCTACACTTCGAGCACATTCAATTAATAATAAAGAAGAATTATTGTTAATTCAAAAAGATGTACAATCAAAAAAAGAAAGTATTCAAAAAATTCCCAGTCTTGGAGGAAATTTAATAGAAATTTCACAAATAGATTCTCATGCCAAAATGATTTTTGAAAATATCACAAAATTAGAGTTAGAAACAAAAGGATTTGATGAACAAGAATTTGAAAATCTTAAAAAATCAGTTAACCAGAAACAAATTCAATTATCCCAGATTAATCAACAAATAGGTGCAATTTCTGAAAAAATTTCTAAAGGAGAACAGCAAATAAAAACAATTCAAAGCGCAGTATCAGAATTAAAAATTGTTAAAGAATACATAGGAAATTTGAATGAAATTCAAACAAATGTTTTCAGTAGAGATGGTCCTGTTGCAACTAGTCTAAGATCATGGGCATTAAACACAATATCTGCCAAAGCATCAGAGTATCTCACTTTACTTAATACAAAAATTCAGAGAATCATATTATCAGAGAAATCAAGAGATATTTCCATAACATGTTATTCTAAAAGTGAAGTTTTAGAGTTAGAATCTCTTAGTGGAGGGGAAAAAGTCAGCGTAGCACTGGCATTAAGACTAGGAATGGCAAGTTTACTTGGTGCATCAAATCTTAATTTAATGATACTAGATGAACCAACAACCCATCTAGATGCAGAAAGAAAAAAATCATTGGTCGGAGTATTATCTCAATTATCAAATATTTCAAATTCAGATACACGTATGCAGTTTTTAATCATCACACATGATGCTGAAATTTTTGAGGATTCTACAGTTGAGCAAATTTACAAGTTTGAATCATCTGAACAAGGAAGTAAAGTTACTGAACTTTAACTAACATCAACAAAGCCAGTCATCCAAGGATGAACCATACAGAAATAATCATATTTTCCTGCTTCATCAAAATCAAATGCATAAGTTGAACCTGCCATGAATAATCCCGAATCAAATACACCAGTAGGTCCAGCATTTACATTTCCACTAGTTACAGTGTGAGCTGCTGAATCATCATTACTCCAAGTAACAGTTGCACCAACAGATACTGAGACCTCATATGGTAAATAACAAGAATTATCTTCTTCACATCCAGGAACTCCAACTCCGTTTGGAATAGAGATAGTTAGTGATGATGATAATTCTTCAATTGTTTCTTCAACTGGTTCAGGTGTTGGTTCATCAATTGGTTCTGAATGTTCAACTATTGTTTCTTCAACATCAGGAACACCTGGTGCTGGAACTTCCATTACTAATTCTTCTTTAACTGGTTCGGGTGTAGATTCTACAACTATACATTCACCTTGATAATCTAATTTAGTATTGGCAGCATCCAACATACATGAATTTCCATAAGTTTCACCATCAATACCGCACATTGGGTCCCATTGCATAGTACAGGCAATTGGTTCTTCTAATTCAACTATTCGAGGTTCTGGAATATCATCAGGAGAAATTGAAATAAAGCCTATAGAAATTGCCACTAGTACACCAACAATTGCTATAATTCCATACGAAAAGTTCAATCTCATCCACCTGTTAGTTTTGCAAACTGTTCATTCTTACTTAACTTTTCCATAAATTCAATATTAGATAGGGCAACAACTGCTGATTCAACTACGGGTTTATCAGGATCATTTAATGCAGTTTCCAAAGCTGCTTTTGCCTCTTGAGAGCCAACAACCCCCAAAGCAATTGCTGCTTCATGTCTTACAAACATACTTGGATCATTTAGAGTTGCGTCATTTAATGGAGGAATTGCACTAGAGTATGACATTTGTCCCAAAGCAAATGCTGCTTCATGTCTAACCAATTCATTATCATCATTTTTCAAAACATCAGCAATATACTGAACTTTATCTTCTCCACCAAAATCAACTAAAATACAAGCAACTCTTGTTCTTACTACATAATCAGGATGATGTAAAAGAGACACAAAATATTCGGTGTCTTTTTCTTCATATTTTTTCTCCATTTCAACAAAAAGTGCTAATCGTTCCTCAGTTACTGCTTGCAATTTGCTTTGAAACTTTCTGTGTCCTATATTAGGTTACTCGAGAAGGAACCTAAAATTGAATGAGTTATGTATTTAATGTAAAAAATATCAGTTTGTATTATGAGTGCAGTAGTGGGTCAAAAAGTTCCAAATTTTGGAGTATCAGAATGGGTCCAAGGAGCACCTACAAATTTTGATCAAGAAAAAGACCATGTTGTTCTATTAGAAGTATTTCAAGTCAATTGTCCAGGTTGTTTTATGCATGCAATTCCTGAAGCAATTGGAATTTACAACAAATACAAAGATGAAGGAGTTCGTGTTTTAGGGATTGCCACAGCATTTGAGGATTTTGATAAAAATACACTAGATAATTTGAAAATGCTTGCAGAAACTGGAGAAGTGATTGGAGAGACTAAAGGAGCACTTTCAATGAATGGTCAACTTCAAGAAGGCAAACTACCATACAAAATTCCATTTCCATTAGGGATGGACAATCTTACAAAAACTACAGGAGATATCAGTCAAGAAAAAATTATGGAATTCATTTATCCACAAATTCCAGAATTTGATTCACAACCAGAAGATTACAGAAATCAAATCATTCAAAGAGTAAAAGGATACATGAAATCAAAAGAATATTCAGCTGAAACGTTTGAAAAATTTGCATTACAAGGAACACCATCAACTATCCTAGTAGACAGAAAAGGTATTCTTAGAGATGTTTCATTTGGTCAAGCAGGTCATGTGGATTCAATGATTCAGAAATTACTCAAAGAAGATTAAATCAATTTATCAAAATCATTACTAGAGATAAAATAACTGCAATACCAAATCCCCCAATTAAAGCAATTTTTGAATTATCCATGAGAAATAATTTAGAGAGTTTTTCTCAAATAGACTGAACCCAGAATTGGTAAACCAAGATACATCATTCCATTAAGAACAATCATTCCAACACCATAACCCAAAACAGATTCTTCGGAATTCATTTCAACATGATTCAGTAGAGATAATGAAAGTAACAAAGGAGTCAGAGTTATTTTTATTATTTCTTTGAATGCAGGGTTTTCTCTTTCATAATCTGCAATGTATGGTGAAAATGAATAATAGAATTCATTAAATGAATTCATAAAACCAGATCCTGATTTTGTATTTAGTAAAGTATTATCTCGTAATTCTCGTAATTGTTGTACTTGTGGGGCCAATTCTGAACCATATGTAGCCGTAGCAATTAGGCATCCACCACCTTCAGGTATAGGCTCATCAATAATTTGTTGAGAAATATCTTTGACTCCAACTAAAACATCAGTTGCAAAAATATCGATTTTATTATTTCCAGTTCCATTAAAGTTTAAAGTAATAAAAGAAATTTTTTCGTTTGTTCTAATATTTGGATTAAATTCTAAATCATTTAGATAAAATGTAAAATTTCCAGCAAGTAAAATTCTTGGAATAATTAATTCCCCCAAATTATTTTCTAGTCCACTGGTTACAAAAATAGTTAATCGTTTTTCATCTTTGTTAAATTCATAATCAGAAATGTCATAGTTTGAAGTAGATTCAATTTCATATGAATGACCAGCAGTTTCTATATCAAAATGAGTTGTCAATCCAGTTCTATCAGAAAGTGCACCAAATGCAGGTGAGATTACTAAAAGTAATAATGGAATTAATAATAAAATTTTCAATTTATGCTGTATGAGAAATTCTGTTTGTTAATTCTTTATCTTGAGCAATTCTTGGATGTTGAGGATCTGCTAAAATAACTTCAAACCAATAATGCTTTCCGTCTTTGTAGATAAAGTAAGAACCTAAAACTTTCATGTTAGGATATCTTTCAGCAGCTCTTCTATCAGCTACTGTTTTCATATTATCATCTGCTTTGATTCTAGTGACACCAAGATGTTTTGGTCTTCTACCACCAGTAGGTCTTTGTTTTCTCATACCACCAGTTCCAACTCTCATTCGAACTACGATGATACCTTGTTTTGCTTTGTATCCTAATCTTCTAGCTCTTTGAATTCTACTAGGTTTATCGATTCTAGTAACTGCGTTTTGTTTACGCCATCCAACTACACGTTCACGTAACTCCATGGAGTTTTCCCTCCAAAGTCTGATCCATGTTTGGTCTTGTCGACTAGGCATATCGGGCATAGTAAAATCCCCTTTAATAACTATAAAGATGTCATTCTACTCCCTTTAACTACAATCTTGACTTAGTATTCCTCATGGTGACTGCTTATCAGAAATTCTATGAGGCAATTAGAGAAAATGCCACAAGAAAAACTTATGAGATTTATCTTAACCAATTTCTAAAATATTCTCACAAAAATCATGAAAATCTAGCAAAATTGTCACAGTCAGAGATTGAAGAACTAGTCTTCAACTATGTAATTCATCTCAAAGATCTAACTGAAAGAACAGGAAAACCCAATCCCAACTCGTACAATACTATGACTTCGCCAATAAAGCTGTTTTTAGAAATGAATGATATTTTGCTAAATTGGATAAAAATTAAAAGATATTTTCCATCCAAAGTTCCAGTTTCTAATCAATTACCATATACGGATAATGATGTAAAGGAATTGTTAGCTGCTACAACCAGTATTAGAAATAAAGCATTCATTCATTTTCTTGCTGCAACAGGTTGTAGGGTTGGAGCAATTCCAGGATTAGAAATTGAAGATGTAAAACAAATTGAAGAAGGCGCAATAGTTACAATGTACAAAGATACAACTGAAGAATACAAAACATGTTTAACTCCAGAATCATATTATCATTTGAAAAAATATCTTGCTCAAAGATTAAATACAAATGTAGATTCACCGTTATTTACTACAAAAAATAATGTAAACTCACTGAGTTTGGATGCAGCAGGAGATGTAATTAGACATATCAGAAGACAAGTAAAATTAGAAGTAGACCATGGTAGAAAGTCAACTAAAGGAAAATCACAAAATCATGCATTTAGAAAACGTTTTTCACTTTGTTTAGCAAATGCTGATATTCAATCAAAGTTCATTGAATACATGATGGGACATTATGAAAAACAAGATAGACATTATTTCAAACCAAGTGATGAGGATTTGTGGTTTCAATATAAAAAAGCAATTAAAATTTTAACTTTAGATAAATCTGAAGCCATGAAACATGAACTAGAACAGAAAAAAATAATCATAGATGACTATGAAAAGAGATTGCAAGAAAAAGTATCTGAAATTGAAAACAGGTATGAAGGAGTAATAGGAGCATTAGAAATTGAAGTTTGGGTTGCAAAAATGAAAAAATTCTTTTTAGATCAACTGGAAGGTAGAGGACATACTCATGTAGATAAAAAATACATTTCAGATATGAGAGATTTTGTTGATGCATCAACATCATCAGATGCATTGAAAGTATTTGGTGGAGATAATGAATTGGTTAATTTTATGAAAAATTGGGAAAGTCTAGCCAAAAATAAAGTAAAATAAATCAAAAATCTACAATTTTGATATTTCTAACCTGAGATGGTTGTTTTTCGTCAATAATTGTGACTGTGGGTTTTTGAATTTCTAATTGAATTTCTTGATCATCATTACATGCATCACAATATTGCTTTATCAGACCACGAATAACTTCACTCTTGGAAATTCCCTCATCAATACAAAATGTCTCAAATCTTTCATAATCAGAATCATCAAGTTTTGCTCCAACTACTTTCATAAAATAATTAATGAACAAATAGAATTAAAATAACAAGGTTTACCAAGTTTACAAAAATTAACGGGGTTAACGGTAGTTTACATAGTTAATTGATTTTGAAAACTACTAGAGTTACGGAACGTAACAGATTTGGGAGTGTCAAACTAAAACTACAACACCGCAAATGGGTTTGAATCCACGGGGATTTGCCTACCAAATTGGGGATAAAATGAGACGCAAATAGGTGTAAAATCATTTTTCGTGAAAATGTGTTTGCGTATAATCTATTTTTTTACAACAATTACAAATTGTAGATGTAGTCAGACTACATTTCTTGCATTTAGTATAATCATTTACCGTACAACCACAAGCCCTACATAATTCATCTTTCATAAAATTCACCTAAAAAATAAGAAAAATCTTTCAGTCATTTTGATAAAACTGAAAGAATAGGCATTGCATCCCATTGATACATGTGATGTACCAAAATGTTCTCACAGACATCAGAATATTCTTGATAGAACTTTTTTGCATCTTCATCTGTTGCCTCAAAAACTGCCATACTACTAGGTTGATCACTAAACGAACCAGACCACATTGTACCTTTGGTAGATTGCCAATTATCAACTAGACTGATAATTTTTGGTCTAATCTTTTCAATGTCTTGCTCTGTTGCATCATTTCCAATAGAACTTACTATTACCCATGGTTTTAGTAGATTATCCATATCAAAAATCCACGTACATGAGAATTAAAAGTAAAGATGGTTATGTTTAGATATTATAATTTCATATGTTATGAGTGTAGAATAACAAATCAAAATCATCAAGGATTTTATTAAAACAAATATCATTTTATTAATTGTTCAAGCATGTTTGTGTCTGTCAATCCTTTACAAGCAAATATTTGGACCAAGGAAAGCATTAACATAATTTTTAATGGTTATGGGTTCCCGACTCGGAAGTTGCTATTGGTATAACTACAATTAACCGTGTTAATGCTTTCTTTGAAAATATATTATTTTAAAATCATATTCTAGAATGTTGGAATTACTAGTTTTTTTATATCGCAGTTTATTTCCAGAATTTTTGCATGCCAAAAAAACTCAAACCATTACTAATAGCAAAATATGACATTACACACAAAATTTTCAATGAATTTGCAGATTTAGAGTCAAGACATATCTTATTTTCCATCATCAAAAAACCAAAAAAAGTACAAGATATTGCAAAAAAAACAAAAATTCCTGTCAGTACAGTGTATAAAAAAATGAAAAAATTAACTGAGTTTTCACTAGTTTCTATAAAAAGAGATTTTGCAGAAAACGACAGAATAGTTGAATTGTATCAAAGTAATATTGATAATGTGAGAATTGATATTTCAGCATTTGAACCATCAATTTCATTTAACAAAAATCTTAATGTTAAAAATGAGTAATCAAGTATTTCTAAAAATATGTGAATGTGGAGAAATATACACAATTCACTTTATGACAAAACAAAAAGAACAATGCCCTAAATGTAACAAGTTGAGGTTTCCTTGAAAACTGGCTTGTAGAGGAATTTGTGAAAGGTATCGTTCAGAAAATAAAAGATACAGTTATGGAATCAAGAGATGTACTTCTTGTGATTCTTATTTAGAATATGATGGGATTCAGTGTCCATGTTGTAGATCTCAGCTTCGTGGAAAAAGGAAAAGTAAATGAGGAAGAAATCGAGTTGCAATACATCATAAAAATTTAATCAATGTTTTATGATGAGAGTCTTCAGATAGCAATGCAAATGTGTAAAATGGAAATAATATTTTATATTCTTTCATAAAACTCCATGCAACATCATTATTTCTAAAATCTGTTCGTAATCCATCAGGGGTAATTTGTTGATTATTTGCGTCATAGATTAGTATTGTATATTTTTGAACACGATTAGTCATCCTACTTTTTTTAAACCAAATCCCAGCCCAAATCACAACAAATAATCCTACAGCCATGACAAAAACAGGTAATGCGTAAAGTCCCTCAGTACAAAACTTGTTTTTATTATTCATGAGTAAATTTAGTTCCGAATATTGGGATTTTCAGCATCGGGTCTGAATTTATGCCAGAGTCCTCCCAAAATAACAGCCAGCGACACCCAGAACACACTGACTGCAACTACAGACATTGCTCTAAATCCATTCACCAAATCCATTGGTGCTGTAACCTCATCTGGATTTGAAGGCATAAGTACAAACACTATTGCGATGAAGATACCATATCCTACAAAAGATACAATCTTTGTTTTTGATTGTAATTTTTTGTATAATTGATAAAATCCGACAACACCAAATCCAGAAATTGCAATAAATGACAAATATAGAATTGCCCTTAACACAACAGTTTCTCCATCTCCAACAGTTGGAGGGTTTGCAGGGTATTTCAAAAATGGTATTATGTAAATTGTAAACCACATTACTGCTGCAAGAGTCAATGTTTTTTTCAGATCACTACCTTGAGGCAATACTTTTCTAGATAATGCATAAACTATTCCAAATAATGCACCCATAGATGTTCCAAGGATAGCACCAGCTAAAATCTGTCCACCTTTTTGCCAATCACGATATGCATCATACTCTACCCAAAATGCAGGAATATCTTCTTCTTCACCGGATGCAAATAGATTTTGGTTTTCTATTCCAATTGCCTCATCAAGATATGGTTCAACAATTACAAGGTTTGCCATACCGTGAATGGTACCAGCTAGTGCACCTGAAAACAAAACAATTACTAAAAAGATTACAGTTCTCAAATCATTTCACCTAATGGCAAGGGAATCCTGCTGCATGTCTCATGTCATGGGTTAATTCATGTATGTACAAATCCTCATATGCTGACTCCCCTAAAACAACACTGAAGATATGTCCTTGATCATAACCTACAACAAACAATCCAACTACAAAAATTATAGCTAATGTAATAATTGCAAAGATAGGAACTTGTGACTTGTTCTTTACAATTTGTGTTGGACTAGACATGTAATTGAAATAAACTTGAATAAGTAAATAAACCATTGGATGTTTCATCCAATTTATATAGTAAATTATGCAATTAGGCGTAATGCAAAATGAAATCAAAAAACTACTAAACATTGTTACAAGAAAAGGTTCAAGTAAAATTTTGACATTTAGTACACCACATGTATTCAAAGCATTACAAATGTTATCTAAACAAAAGTATGTTAGCAGAATTTCATTTTGTAATGAATTACACATTGGAGAAGGAGCAGTTAGAACATTGATTTCACATTTAAAACAAGATGGAATTGTAAATTCAATTCGAGCTGGAACATTTCTCACACCAAAGGGGAAAAAATTTACAAAAAAGTTTTCAGATATAATTACATCTCAATGTACAATCGAATCATGTAACATTGCAAGAGAAAAATACAATCAAGCATTTCTTGTAAAAAATCATGCAGGAATTATTTGTAATGGAATGGATCAACGAGATTTTGCCATAGTATATGGAGCAAAAAGTGCAACAACATTATTGTTTGAAAATAATCAATTTGTTTTTCCTAATGAAAATAAAGATGCATTAGAAGATGATTTAAAAACAAAAGGTATTCTATTAGAAAAATTATTACCTGAAGAAAATGATACTGTAATTATTACTTCATCAGATGATTCTTTTGTTGCTGAAATATCTGCAATTAATTCAGTATTGTGTACACTTGCGACTAATTAGATTATCATGAAATATTCTAAACTTAGATATGAATCATAAGAGGCTCGAACCTTTCTTTGGGAATAATTTGAGACGTAGAATAAAAAGAAAAAAAGGTTATGATACAGTTATTGTACCAACCATATTGGTGTGAATTGTACAAAAGTACTCGTATGTTCCTGCTTTATCAAGAGTCAAAGAGTATTTGTCACCAGCACTAAGTAAACCACTATCAAATTCTCCGTTAGGACCTGATGATGCACTACCACTAGTTACAGTGTGAAAGTTTGCATCTACATTATCAAATGTAATTTCTTGTCCAACTTTAGTTGAGAAATTGTTTGGAGAGTAAAATGGAGCCTCTAATCCTACAATTCCAACTGTGTTTGGATCAATAGTATTTACATCACTAATAGAACTTGAACTGACATTTTCAGATACTTGAACATTGAATCTAATGTCGGTCATTCCAAATTGTACTTTAGAAACGCCTAAACTATTCAATTCGGCTGTGACGACATAATTACCAGCACTTGGGAAAGTGGTGGTAAGTGATATTTGCCCCAAGTGTCCATGATATGCACCATTCATTGGCATCATTTCACTTCCTCTATCAGCTGATTCTGTTCCAACATAGTATCCTTTTCTAATTTTGATCAATGCATCTACGTGAGTAGTCATTGGGTCATCGCCTTGAGCATTAGTTGTTGTTAATACCAAGGTAGTTGGTTGACCAGCTACAATTTGATCATTAGTTGTGGATAGTTCTACTTTGATTTGTGTTCCATCTGCACCATCAATGGTTCTAGATTGTTTTTGACTCAATACATTTACTGGAAATTCATAGGTTCTTGAACCAAAATTATTTGCAGGATCTGTTTCAAATCCAGATAATGCACCTGATAGCATTGTGTGTGTAAATGCTTTAGGAGGCACATCCATTCCCATCATTTTAGGGCCAATCGAATTTGCAGTAAGTGAAATAATACTTTCACCAGCCATAGGGAATGCTACGTTAAAGTTCATGATTCCAGCATGAGAGTGAGCTGTTGTTGTTTTCCAAATTAGATTTCCATTAGGATCTTTTACAGATAGTGCCCAATCAACAACTAGAAAAATCATTAAAATAATTCAAAACTTTGATTCATTATAAAACAGACAAAAATTTCATTTAACCATTTCCCATCCGATTTGAATTCTTACAGATCAAAATTCACCAAACAGGTGTTGTTTTGAAAAAAGGTCAAAAATATCTACTTTCTAACTATAATCAAGGAAAATTGAATTAAAATGCCCAAGCAACGCTAATCAGTGATAATTTCTCTGAGTGGGGTTTCACATTCCACACACTCAAAGTTTTGTATCCGTAGAAAACTCGATAAAAAAACTGAGAAAAAGTGATTTAAAAAGATTCCCGAGTATTCATTAATTTCAAGAATCTGAGATTTTTATTAAAGAAAAATTGGCAAAAAATAGATGAAGTTTTCAAGCATCATTTTGGCATTAATTTTTGTATCAAGTATCGCATTTTTACCATCAATTCATGCAGAACCTTCAGTTTCAATAGTAATGGAGAAATCCACATACAAGTATTGTGAGAGATTATTTTACATAATTGAGGTTTCTGAAATTACAGGTAATCCAGCAATAATTCACATCAGAGATGAGTCAGGAAAAGGAAGTAGTGCAATTCCAATTGAAATTGCAAATTTACAAAATCCAGTTCCAGCTTTGTTTCCATTTAATGAAGAACAATTTGCATTGGGAAAATATTTTATCGATGTAGAATATGCTGATTCAAAATTTACTGCAGAATTTGAGTTGATTGATTCAGAAAATATCTGTATTCCTGAATCAGTTAGACAATTTATGATTGAATGGTTACTCAATGATACACCAGAGAAAGATTTGGATGGGTATCTAATAGATATGATTCAAAAATATGTAGATCCAAAATTAATTGATATCCCTTTTGAGGTAAATGAAGAAAACATCAACATGATAAAAGTTCCAGAGTGGGTCAAAAATATTAGTTATTGGTGGATTCAAGGATTTATCACAGATAATGATTTTGCTCAAGCAGTGAATTTCCTAATTGAAAAAAATCACATAGCAGCAAATAATGAAAGTGAGAATGAAATATGAACAAACATGTAATTATTACAATTATCGCAATCATAGTTATTGCAATTCCAATTACACATTCTGCATTAAGTATTGTAGGAATTCAACAATTAGAATACAGATGGGATAGTCCAGGTGAATTTACTTTTTTTACAATGTTAAATGAAGGAGAAATGGAATTTTGCAATACAATTCCGTTTTGGATAAGTTTTCAAAACTTTGAAGTTTCAGCATTTTATCAAAATGAAATACTAGGTTCATTTTTAGTTCAACCAATGACAATCAATCCATATTCGTCAGTTGTAAAAGAAGGAATTTTTGCATCTGAAGAAAGAGCAGAAGCTCAGCATATCTTTATGACATTTGATTTTGAATTCAATGGTGGCAACATCAGACTAGACCCAAACCAATTCATCATAGTAATCAATGCAAATACGCCTATTTTAGGAGTAATTCCATATTCCACAACTATGCAAATGTCAGGATTTGAGTTTGATAAAATAATGAATGCCGAAGACTTGTCTTGTAACTAATTTTTACTTTGACTAGCCTTTGCCATAATTCCTAAAATCACAGCCACTATTCCAGCAATAACAATTGCTGCAATTACTCCAGTAACAAGTTCTTTACCCATTCCTTTACTAACAGTTGTTTTTGGGACAGATGTAGAATCTAAAACACATGCACCGTTTTGCAATACAGTACCAGGACCACATCTTTCATCCAATACACATTCGCCTGATTTGAGAATAGTACCAGGACCACATTGGGTTTGGGTATCTTTGTCTGCTGCTGCTTTGTCTGCTGCTGCTTTGTCTGCTGCTGCTTTGTCTGCTGCTGCTTTGTCTGCTGCTGCTTTGTCTGCTGC
>JABJDB010000029.1 GCA_018668425.1 Nitrososphaerota archaeon
TAACAATTTTTTTAAGACAAATGGTATGCCTCCTATTCTATCCAATGACTCCATTACATAATTTCCACCAGGCTTCATATCAGCTAGATGCGGGGTTTTCTTTCGAATTCTTTCAAAATCATCATACGTTAAATCAATATTTACCTCATTTGCAAGTGCAAGTAAATGTAATATTCCGTTTGTTGAGCCTCCAACAGAATTAAGCATCATAATTGCATTTTCAAATGCTTCAAAAGTTAAGATTTCTCTAGGTCTAATATTCATCTCTAAAAGTTTAGCACATGCAACACCTGAATCATATACCATTGTATTTCGTCTGTCATCTTCTGCAGGTGGACTTGCACTACCTGGTAATGCCAAACCAATGGCTTCTGAAATTGATGCCATTGTATTTGCAGTAAACATTCCTCCACATGAACCTGCATTTGGACATGCTACATTTTCAATATTTTTTAAATCTTCGAGAGATAATTTTCCTGCATCATATGCACCTACAGCTTCATAAACATCTACAACTGTGAGTTCTTTTCCATCTAACATTCCTGGCTTAATTGTTCCTCCATAGACAAACACTGATGGGATGTTTAATCTGGCCATTGCCATCATAGTTCCGGGTAAACTTTTATCACAACCTGCAATTCCTACCAATGCATCGTATTGATGTGCTCTTACCATAAGCTCAATTGAATCTGCAATAATTTCTCTAGATACTAGGGATGATTTCATTCCTTCATGACCCATTGCAATTCCATCACTTACTGCAATTGTTGAAAATTCTCTTGGAGTGGCACCAGCAGCTTTTACTCCTTCTTTAGCGCTAAGGGCTAATCTTGGAAGATGAATGTTACACGGTGTTGCCTCGTTTCCAGTATGGCATACACCGATGAATTGTTTTGATAAATCCTCATCGCTTAATCCCATGGCTTTGTACATTGCTCTTTGTGGAGCTCTGCTTGTACCTTCTACAACATTTTTACTGGAAATTTCCATAACATGTGAATTCAATATTGCTATAATTTAGACATATTGGCGGTTTTCTTGTTAGAGCATGTAATTTTCAGGAATGGATTTTACATTAAAACAATCGATGTTTTATGAAATTTTTAAAACATCCCAATATGCTTTGGGAATAATACTGCGTGTTCTGTTTACCAGTTCATGAATTTTTGAATCAATTACATATGTAATTGCCCAATCATCATTACTTCTAATTGATCTCCCAAAACCTTGTAGAATTGTCATAAGTGTTTGAGATTCATACCATAGTGGGAATTTTTTCATTTTCTCTCGAACCCTAGGATCTCCTAGTGATTTGTATGGTACTTTAGCTATAATTTGGAATCTTGAATCCTCATCTTTGAGATCCACTCCTTCCCATAATGATGATGATAACAAAACACCACATTGATCTTTTTTGTGCTCAGCAATTACTTCATCTTGAGTTTTACCGTTTTTATTTTTGGAGTGACAAATGCGGATTCTTTTTTTGTTCTCAGGTGACAAATTCTTTAAGATTTCCCAACATCTTGTATTTGATTGAGTTAAGATTAATCCTCGTTCATGTTTGTGTTTTGTTAATAATTCATCTATTTTCTGTATTGCACCTAATTCTACTTCTGGTGGAGACCTTGCACTTAGAACCCCCATATCTAAAAATTCAACTTTTCTATGTTCGTATGGGAAAGGTGATTTTGGTGTATCAATAAATGCAATTTCTGATTCTTCTAACCCCATTGTTTCACAAAAACTCTTTTTGTCGATTGTAGCTGACATGAAAATCTGATATTCTGTTTTAAAGAAATCTTTTACATAATTTGAAATTTTTAATGGTTTTATTGAAATTGATATTGTGCTAGCATAATCATTTGTAGAATCTTGAATTATGAAATTTTCTGGATCATTGTTAATCTCATTTATTGCATTTGCAAAATTTTTGAAATTACTTTCAAATCGTCCCAAAACTTTCAAATCAATTTTTTCATTACCTCCCTCCATTCTTTTTTCTAATTCTGCTACTTGTGCCCCATAGAATCTCCTCATTATATTTAGAACCTCTAGTAGTTGCTTAATCTCTAATACGTCATATTCACCAATCTTTATTTGGCATTCTTCTAATTGATTTTTTGAAATATTTATTCCGATAAATTGTATTATTTGATCTTCAATACCGTGTGCTTCATCAAAAATTGAAACCTTTTTTTGTAAATGCTCTTTAAAAATTGATTCATTTTGCATTAATTGGAAAAATGCTGAATAATTCCATACTGAAAAACTAGATACTAATCCATAATATTTTTGAAAATAGTATGTACAATCATCTGTATTTTGTGTATCTGTTGATGTGACGTTACTTAGTGATCTTTTGAATCTACAAAATACTGTGATGTCTTTACCGTTTTCATTTTTCTCTGTTCCTTCAACACATTCTCCTTTTTCACATGTATGGCCAAGTTCTTTTGCTAAAACTGGATCATCAACTTTTTGTTTTTCCATAATTTTTAAACATTCAAAATTTGATTTTCCTTTAACTGGCCGTAAAAATGGATAATCTCTGGTATATTGATCCTGTAGACTCTTTGATTTTGTAATGAAAAATCCATCTTTGAAGTACTTTGCAACAGCTACTCCTACCGCTGATTTTCCAACCCCTGTAGGTGCTGAAATTACAATTTTTTTGAATCCTGCTTTAATGCTAGTTTCAATTTCTTTGAGAATTTGTTTTTGGATGTTTCTTGGAATTATTTGTGTTGGAAAATACTCTTCAATTTTTGAAATTGGAATGTTTGGTTTTCTAGTTGATGTTGTTTCATTATTTTTGATGACTGTATTTCTTACTATTGGTTTTGTATTTGGATATAATTTACTGATGTATGCCTCTCTTGCATCATCATCATTTCCAGAATCTACGAAATATCTTGCCTTTTGACAATCACATTTGGCCTCTACAGTATTTGTACCAAACTTGGATATTTTGATCTCTAAATTACATTTGGGACAGGATTTCATTTTCTTTAGATTTTTGATATTTTATTTTCTTATTTATCCCCTTACAATTCTATTCTGTTATGCGGTGATTGAATGATTTTTCATCATCATTTGTATTACTTTTCATTGAGTTTAAATTCTGAGTATTTTTGATTATTCTATGGAAGAAAAACAACTTGCCTGTCCTGTTTGTCAAAGTAACAAGGCAGCAATTGCAGGTGAAAATGTAAAATTGAGTGGAAAATTTGAAGACAAAGAGTTTCTTACTACTGAATTAACTGTACTAAGATGCACAAAGTGTGGATACTACATGTTCTTTGATAAAATGGCATCATTTACAACAAAAGATGAATAATATCTTATTTGATTAATTCTTGGTTTTCTAATTCTAATAACTGTGATTCAATTTCTTCAGGTGTTTCAGCGCCATAGGTGATTAGTATTTTATCATCCTCAACAATTTCCAAGTCTCTTATGTCTGGTAGTTCTTCACCGTTTACAAAGAATCTTAATTCATAATCATCATTTGTACAGAAATTTCTGCCATCTTGGAATTGGAAGCATTGATCATCAAGACCTAATGCTAGTGATTCAAATAGATATCCTAGAGTAACGCCTGTTGCATGTTTGTGAACCGTACTGCCGTCTCTTCCTTCAAAGTGAATCCAACTTGATTTAATTTGATAAGCTGGTGCTGCGAAATCAAAAGAATCTCCAAATATTTTTACTAAAATTCCTGCATGGCTATGCTCACTACCTAAGGCACCTGCATTTTCAGGTCCTCCTGGAGCAGTTTCAGTCATATTTACAAACATCCATCCTGCATATCCTACAATTGAAATGATTACTGCTAAAACACCAACTGCAATTAGGGTCTGCTTTCTTTTTTCTGCAGAGTGTTTAGTTGCATAGTTTTCACGTTTTGTTTCACGTTCTCTTCTTTCTTTTCGACCCATGAGATATTTTGAGTCTAAAATTTACCCTAATTAACCATTCGTTGAATAGATGGGGGATCTATTCAAAATATCAAACCCGATTTTCAGAAAAATATTTTCTCAATCTTTAAATCAATATTTTCTTTGGAAAAATTATGAAAAAAGCAGTAAAGGGTGCAATAATTATTGGTGTATCCGTAATTGCTTTTTATGGTATTTTGGGACTATTGTTGTATAGTTAGATTATGGAAATCAAAATCAATTTTTAATATTTTTAATTGTTAAAACAATAAATAAAATCAAAAATTCTTACTTTCTATGAGTTGTATCTTTTGTGATATTTTAGATGGAAAACGAGAAGGTCACATTATTTATGAAGATGAATCACATGTGGCATTTTTAGATAAATATCCAATTGATGTTGGCCATAGCTTAGTAATACCTCGAGAACATCATGAAAAAATCACGGATATGAATCCTGATAATGTTGGAAAAATATTTTCACTTGTCCCAAAAATTGCAACAGCCATTTTGGTTGCGACAGGTGCTGATGCATTTAGTCTTGGACAAAATAATGGAAAAGCTGCAAAACAAATCATTCCTCATGTCCATATTCATATTATTCCTAGATACAACCACAAGGGCACAATATGGACTAAACGAGAAATATCCAATGATGCTGAACTCTCAGAACTTGCAAAAAAAATACGTAATACCCTTACTTAGCGTGACCTGGATTATATCTTAGAATAGCTCCGACTTTTCCTAAACTTGCCAACATATTTCCATGTTCAGCACTACCTGAAATAACTTGTAATTCTGTTCCTGTTTTTGCTGCAAGTATTTCCAAATAATCTACAATATCTTGTTCATTAACCTCTGTGTCCATTGCATTACATTCTGGACAAGGTTTGTTTTTGTATTCTGTTTTTTTTGGAATTACAAGTGGCCTTTCTAAAATTTCTTCTTGAATGTGTTTACAGCGCTTACATGTAGCCTCCACTCTATGTAAATTAGTGTTATCTGTAATCAACAAAATTTTAACTACATTATTTTTTAAATATTCTATAACCTCTTGTAATCCATATGATCCTTTTCCTGTATTGGTGTTTATTTCTCTGAATAGATTTTCTATCATTTTTTTCTCTTCAACTAATCTGAAATTTCCTAAAATATCTCCTGATTTTGCAAATGCCTCTCTAATTCCTTCAGCACCTGCATAACCTGAATCAATTGTA
>JABJDB010000030.1 GCA_018668425.1 Nitrososphaerota archaeon
TAGAATGAAACCTCTTGATTCAATCCCTGCAAATACATCTATATCTTTTGGATGAAATTTTTTTGCAAACTCATCTGCAATAAAAGATAATGCCGATGGATCTTTTAAAACAGGACTAAAATCCCTAAATAAAATACCTTTTTTTGGAAAATTTGGATAATCTGCAATTTTTTCTTTAAGATTCATAATGGTTCAAATTATCTAGTAAGATAAAATTGTTTAAAATTATTCTAACAGATAAGTTGTTTCTGCAGAATTAAATGCATCAGTTACAGATATTGTATATATTCCAGGTGCTGTATCTTTGGGAATTAACCATGGTAAATCAATTGCTCCTTGATCTGATGCTGGAAATGATAATGTTTCAATAATTTTGCCATCTTCTGCAATAATCTCAATTTGCACTGTTTGTTGAGCTCCATTCACTTTAATTGAAATTGTTTTTCCTACACCTCCTACGTCTACTCCTTCTACAACTGATACTACCATTCCTTCTTCTAATGTTGCCAAAACTTCAAATTCTACAATATCAAAATTTGCGCCACTTTTCACATTAATTTTCCATGTTCCATGTTTTGCATCAGTTGGAATTCTTAGAGAACTTTCTGTAATTTTTCCATTTTTGTCTGAAAATGATTCCTTTTCTTTAATTATGTTCCCTTCTGGATCCATTAATGAAACTGTTAGTAAGACATTTTCTCCTGTATCGCCTAAGAGTAAAATTGCATCTCCTGGAAGATAATTAGGTTTTGTAATTTTAGCATCAATTTCGCCTGAACCTGTTTGTAGGCCCACTGTGAATACTTCTTTACTTTCATCACTTGCTTTACTTATCACTGCAGTGTATACTCCTGAAGCATATCCTTCTAAATCTAATTGGTGTGTGCCTCTACCGTCTGGTTGCAGTGTGATTGAGATTGAATCTCCTTTTGGTTTATCTGAAGGATCAATTATTAGTAAACTGACTATTTCAGATGCTTTGCCTGATAGTGCAATGTTTGCAATATCTCCTGCTTTGTAATGCAGACTATCAAATTCTAAATTGACTGGAATTGTAGGTAGTTGTCCCAATCCTGTAAAAATAAATTCTTTATCTTTTTCTTGAGTAGCTATGATTGTGTATGTACCTTTGATTGAATTTTGAGTTGTTTGATATACAAAACCCATAAATCCTGATTCATCTACTTGTATGATGTCCGAAAAAATCTCCTTTCCAAATGGGTCTTCCATTACCACTTCGATTGGTTTGTTAGGTAATGCAGTTCCATTAAATTTCATTATTTCACCTAGTTCAAATTTCAAATTGGAAGGTACAATAATAATAGTTTTATCTGATTCGACTATCCATTGTTTTAATATATTTTGTCTACCATCTGTAATAGTTGCACTATATTTTCCAAATGGCATATCTAGTGGAATGATAACCGGCTCTTTTAATTTCCAATTTCCTTTACTATCCACTTCTGCAGTTCTAGTAACATAAATTTCTCCTTCTTCATCTGTAACTGTTGATGTAATTGCACTGCTAGGATCTCCTGTTCCAAATATTTCTAAAAAGTCACCCCTATGAACCATATTTGGAATTCCTTGAATTGTAAGCTTAACAATTTCTGAATCTGGAATTCTATTTTCAATTTTTTCAATTCTAAGACTAACCTTTTTCTCTACGCCTTCTTTGTTTTTAATCTTAAAATCTACTCTCCCATCATTTTGTGTTTCTGGAATTTTCATTGTAGTCATAAAATAACCATTTTTGTCTGTCACGAAACTTCCAATTTTTTTAGTATCGATGTAAAAATCTAATTCCTGAGATCCTCCAAATTTGTCCCCTGTTACTCTAATTGATGCTCCTACGTTTGGTTTTTCTGGAACTATTCTAAATACAGAATCTGAACTTATACTTGGTCCTGAATTTTGTTCTACTGTGTCCTCTGGAACTACTGTGTCCTCTGGAACCGTTGTAATTCCTGGTAATTCTTTTGATAATACTTTTCCTAAGTCTATTTGTGTATCTTTGTTATCTAGCGCTTTCCAATTTATTCCTGTATTTACTTTATCTGTTTTAACCCCAAATTTTACTGATTCTCCTGATTTGATTGATTCAGAGGATGTAAAAATTACCACACCTTGTGGTGTTTTTTCTCCTACCCAACTTTTTTCTGTTTTAAAAGATTTAAAACTAAAA
>JABJDB010000031.1 GCA_018668425.1 Nitrososphaerota archaeon
AGTAATGAAATCACCTTTAACTAAACCAAAGTGTTTGTATCCTCCATCTGGATTGATTTTTAATTTATCATTGTCTGCATTACCCATTACCATAATTCTTTTGTCGTATTCTACTCTTTGATGGAATCCAGTTTGTCCGGATCTTGGAACTGTATACATGACACTTTGTGGGGATATTGGACCAAGTGAACCAACTTCTCTAACTGTTTTTCTTGATTTGTGTTGTTTCTTTTTGACACCCCATCTTCTCATTGTACTTTGCCATCCATGACCTTTAGTAATTGCTGCAACATCAACTTCTGCACCAGTTTCGAAAATTTGATCAATTTTAATTTCTTTTCCTAAATGTTCTTTGACATGTGCAAATTGTTTTGCAATGTCACCACCACTAACCATTGCTTCAAAGACATATGGTTTCTTTTGTTCTAAACCTGCTGCACGTGGTGAAACTGCAACAATTGCAAAAATCTCTTTGATTCTCTTTAATCCTTTTTCTGCATTTTCTAAAGCATTTTCTTGATTATTTTTTAATGAAATTTCTTTTGCGATATTTTTTGGAATATCTTCAGCATACACATCAAATTCTGCATGACGTCCATCATGTTCTTTTGAATAACCTCTAACTCCTAAAATTAAAACTGGTGGTGTAACTAGAACTGTTCCAAGAGTTACAAGTTGTTTTCCTGCATTAGGAACTTTTTCACGATCATCAATACTGACAACTTGAACACAACCTGCTTTGAATCCACAGTGAGCTAGAATTTTTGGTTCATCTGAATTTGATTTTGGCCATGCACGTATTCTTGCTTCCATACTTTTTGCACGGATTCTTGGTGAATATGCAAGACTACCTCTACGTGGTGAATGTCGTTTCCTAGCTCCCATAGTAAACTTGAACCTCGATTTCCCTCTATTAAACCATGGGAGGCATCGTTAACCAATAAAAAAAATATGGTTAACCAACTATGACTAAAATTTTATGGTTTTAGTAAATCTGAGATCATATTGTAAATTGTAAATCCACCAATGATTACTCCGACAAACCCTAAACCAATTGCAAATAACAAAAAATTTTTCCTTTCTGCCATCTTATTGAGTACTTTGAGCATTAATTATTGAAAGTGTTCCAAGTAATGCCTCATCTAGACGTACAGTTTCTGTTGCTTGATTTGGAAAAAAGTTTAGTGACTTTGCATTTTGTACATTTTTCATTCTACCGCCCAATATCTCATGAACTCCTTTTTCGGGAGAACCAAACACTACTAGGGTTGGTTGATCTGAATTTACATACTTTGATAGTTGTTCCTTTGTTGCAGTTTTACCTTTTCTTGATGTGATGATGATGTTTCCTTTCCATTCAGATAACAATGAAAATAGATTTGATCTTTCTTTGACAGAATAACCCCAATACCCTTTAGCTTCATCTTTGTTGATTTCTTTAACTGATAGTTTGGGATATCCTTCTTTGAATTGAATTGTAACTCTTTTTCCAATTCCTGTTTTTCCAAAAAATTGAATTAATTGATTTATTCCTACATCGACAAATTTTTTCCCCTTTATACTAACTATGATTCCTTCTCTGATATCCCCGACATTGATCTTTTTTGCATTAGCTGGTGTAACGTGACTTGGAATTTTTAACGGTTGTAATACTCCTGCAAATTTTAAATCATTCATTTTAGGAAATAATCTTCTTCTCAAAAATTGTGGTGTTTCTAAATATCTTAAAATCATTGACATTAGAGTTCCATCTTGTTTGTAGTTACCGCCTTCTTGATAGATGTAGATTGTTTCTGTTTTAAAAATTGCACATGCTCTTGCTAAAACTGAAATCTTTCTTGTCTTGTCAATTTTGAGTGATTCATCAGAGAGTGAAGATTCTGGGATTGCAACAGATAATTTCATTACTAATTCACTCCTCAGGTAGTTGATAACTAGTTTTTCTCGTGTGGATATTTTTCTTTAGCAGTTTTTGAATAATTTGCAATCTGCTCATCTGAAATTAGTTCGTACAAACCGTTTTCTGTTTTGATGTGGGCCATTCTGATGTGACTATCTCCTTTATCATCACCTGACAATTGAATTCCTGCAATAGCTAGAGTTGATGCATCATCAATTGATAAGTCTGTGTTGTATGTTTTTTCTAAAAAGTCAGTTACTTCATCAGAACCTGAACCAATTGCAATTGCATCATATGAAATGAATGTTCCACTTGGATCAGTTAAGAATAATTCTGGAGTTTTGTTTACAACTCCACCTAAAATCAATGCAACACCATATGGTCTTACACCGGCGTACTGAGTATATTGTTGAGATTGATCAGCTAAATGTTTTGCTATAGTTTCAACTTCAACTGGTTCATCGTAAATCATTTTGTTACTTTGAGAAAAGAATCGTGCATTGTCTACTTGACTTCTTGCATCTGGAATGTATCCTGCAGCTGCTACTCCAACATGATCATCTATTTGGAATATTTTTTGAGCTGTATCTACAATTTGTAATTTTCTTGATTTTTCTTCAACTGCAATTATGACTCCATCTTTGCATTTTACGCCAACTGCAACTGTTCCTCTTCTTACAGTTTCAATTGCATATTCTACTTGGTATAGTCTACCATCTGGTGAGAATACTGTAATTGCTCTATCATAACCTTGTTGTGCAGGAAGCATTTGATTCAAATGCTCTGAAAGTTTAATTTAAGCCTTAGTCTGGTTTGGAACTTTTTAACACATTATTGAGGCTATTTGAAAAGATCGTTGTCTTTCTAGATTTGTTACATTGATTACACATTTTGTACAAAAATCTGATTTTTATATCCAAAATTTTATTTTTTAAATTATGGAATTCAAAATTGAATTTTCAGGACATGAAAATATTCGATCAAACCATCAAAAAACTATAGAAATTACAAAAGAATCACACTTGACTCCTCAGGGCGATTGCATCATTGGGGTTAATGCCACCTCTGCTTGTTCTGATTTACCTGTAGAACTAAAAGAAAAACTCAAAGATTCTAACTCTAAAGTTACATTTTCAATCAATGTTGGAGATTTTGAATTTACAGTATCGGGAAAAGGTCATTCAGAACTTGTCTTGACACATGCTGAAGATATTGTAATTAGAAAAAGTGATTTTGTTTGTCCCCGAACATTATCTGTAAAATGTGATAACGCATCAGATTCACTTCCTAGAGAAATGGTAAAACTATTACAAAATCCAGAAACAAAAGGAACATTTACAATTACAGTTGATTAGAACTGTGACAATTTTATATGCATTAATTCTGGTTTGAGTTATGGGTCTTAAAACCAAAGTATTTCTTTTGATTCCTTTGTCTGCATTTGCAGTAGTAATTTTTGGTGTCATGTTGTATGTTGGATTGTGTAAAAATTCTATGATCCCATTGAACTGTTAATTTTTAAAATCAATGCTTCATAATTCGGCAATATTCGTCATCTTTGAGGAAATCCGAGAGAACCCGTTGATATAATCATCAGCAAAATTTCTAAAACAATTATTTATTTAATCTTCTTTATTGTTCTCAGAATCTTTTGCTTTTTCTCTAACTTTTTTCATTATACAGAATTTTGCTAGTGTATTTTTTAATCCCATGTTAAATTGTAGATAAAATCTTCACTTAAGGGTTTGGACATAGTTGTTTTAGTAATGAAAAGATCGTGGTTTCATTTAATCAATTTTTTTAATTAACTGATCGTTTTTTGATTCTTATCAATTTTTTTTAATAATTTCCCATTTTTGTTAATTCTAGTTTAGCAAGAATCTCTTAAAGCATTAGTCTATTAGAAAATTCATGGTAAAACCAACAATAGAACTGCCAATTTCTAAAAAACCAACTGATCTAGAATTAAAAAAATTAAAAGAATACTTCAAAGATATGCCTGTTTCAGAAATTCTTACTGGACTCAAATTTGCAAGAAATAGATGGTCTGCAAAAGATGCTGGAACTCTAAAGGTGGGAAGAAAAAGTATAATCCAAAAAGAGGTGCATTCAGTAACTACTGAGCAAGCTCAATGGCGATTAAAAAATTGGAAGATGATGATTGCAAATTATCGTAGACGTGGATATAGCTACCCAACAATTTCTAGAATAAAGAAAATACTAGTTCAAAAAAGTAAAAAGAAATCTAAATAATCTAAATTAACACATCTGATTTTTTGTTTACGATTTGTGATTTAAGATTGTCTGGAATATCTGGAATCGATGATTTTGTTTGTCCAGCAATTACATTGTGTGCTTCTTCTAATATTGCCAATGTGTCTTCATTTGTTTCTTGACTAACATTCATTGCCTCTCCACCATTAACTGATGAGCCAGACATCACATCTCCTAATATTTGTGACAAGTCAGCCATTGATGCATTAGCTTCTGGCATTATTCCACTAAGTGATGGACTAAGGCCTTTGATGATTGACATACATGGACTGAGTGTAACTACTACATCTCCAAGTTCTGATACTGTATCTAGTCTAAGTTTAACTTGCTCCATAGATAATTTTGCACCACTTACCATGTTTTTCATTTTTCTTACTTGTGCTAATTCTCCAGCATAAGCTTGTGCATAAGCTGATTTGTTGTTTCTTTGAGCATTAACACATTTTTCAAAGATTCCATCGTGTTTTTTTTGTAATTTATCATTAATTCCGTTTAATTTTGATATTTGAGATTCTAATTTTCTCTGAGCAAAGTCAATCTTGTTTTTTAGTGGTTCATCAGGCTTTACTTTTCCAATTACTTTTTGAGATATTGATTCTCCTTCTGTATTGTTCCAAGAGTTACTGATCATTACTTAATTTCCCCATCATACCTTGAAAGTTTGATTTTAAAGGAATTTGTCACCACAGCTAGTGTAACTGGAGTGACAGTTAGTGTGAGTTACACTAACCAAAGGTAAACGTAAACATTTGAAATCCTTTACCCTTAATTTTGATCTCCATGATATGAGATGAACTAGTTTCACTGTTTATGATGTTGTAAATATCTGGTTCAGAGACTTTTAAAATATTATTTATGCTGATATCTTTTCCTACATACTGTTCTGAAAGTGGTTCTCCATCTAGAAATATTTCAAGTTCTGCTGTACTATCAGTAACTATGTTTACTTCTTTTGCATTGTATAGCAATTTGATTGTCCCGCTATCTGAAATTAACTCCATACTGTCTTGATGGTTTTTCCAATCACCTGTAAGATAGAATTTATGTAAATCAATATTTTCTTGATTCAAATATGTTACAGTTTTTTCAGGTTGAAATCCCTCACTATTTCCTAATTGATTTCTGTTTTCTGCAAACTTGTATCCAAAGTATAATTCAGGTGTTCTAAACATTGTATGTTCAAATTCTTTAATTTCTACTAATTGTTCATCAGATATACTTTGAATCCCAAATGATTGTGATCTTTCTTGAATTAGTTGTTGAATGATTTTTTCAGTTTCTTTGTATCCTCCTTCTCCGATGTGATCATATCTTATGTATCCTTCATGGTCTGCAATGTATTTTCTTGGCCAGTATCTGTTATCAAATGCTTTCCAAGTTTCCATGTCATTATCTAACACTACGGGATAATTTATCCCGTGTTTTGCAATTGCCATTTGAACATTTTTAGGATTTTTTTCAAATTCAAATTCTGGTGAATGAATTCCAATAACTAATAATCCTTGATCAGAATATTTGTCATCCCATGCTGTAATGTATGGTAGTGTTCTTACACAATTAATGCAACTATACGTCCAAATATCATATAGAATTACTTTATTCTCCATTACTGAAATTAATTCTTCTGGAGTTGTATTGAGGTAATGTGCAATTCCAACTAGGTCTGGGGCTTTTTTGAAACTTGTTTTATCTATTTTTTCTTGAGTATCTGCTGTATTGATATTATCAAATGATGAAAAAATCGTACTAATTGTGCCTATTGCAACTGCAATTACTGCTACAAAAATTAATGCTGTCTTTACTTCTGTTTTCATGATATCATCCTAATAGTAATTGGTTTAGTAGTGGAAAATTTGCAATATATGCTAGTTGATTTGTAAATACTAAAATTCCTAAAATTATGATAAACCCTCCCAATACTAAATTATAATATTTCAAATGTTTACTCATTGAACGAATTACTTTGTTTGCTCGAGAATAAAATATTCCAATTAAAATAAACGGAATCCCCAATCCTAATGAATACACAAATAACAAATTAAAAGCAACTGATGGTGTAGTTGCTGCAAGTGTTAGAATCGTTCCAAGTATTGGTCCAACACATGGTGTCCACCCTGCAGCAAATGCTAAACCAAAAACAAATGACATTGGATAACTAGTTTTTGCTGACTTTGGGAAAAACTTTTTTTCTACATTTAATCGATTAATTTTCATTGATAATAACAAGAAAATACCAAAACCTACAATAATTATTCCTCCTATTTGATTTAGTCCTCCAACTAATTCTCCACTAGATGAAACTAGTACACTGTTAATGATAACCCCTAAAGTTGAAAAGACAACTGAGAATCCTAAAACAAAAAATATTGAATTTAAAATAATATTTGTTCTATTGACTGAAATTGTTTTTGAACCGTTTTGATTTAATTCTGAAAGTGTAGTTCCTGAAATATATGCCAGAAATGCAGGAATCATTGGTAAAATACATGGAGCTACAAAGGATCCTAACCCTGCAAGTGCAGCTACTGCTAGTGTAATTTCTGCCATAGGGTAAAGTTGTAATTTTTCCTTTAAAGCGTTATTCCATATTATTCCCACATTGAGAACAATCCGTTTTTAACTAGGAAATAATAATTTCTCATATGAACAAACGTTTCATAATTGTAGGTATTGTTTTAGGTATTGTGATAACATTTGCAGTAATTATTGGCTCACCTGCATTTCTTGGCTTTGATGCAATGAGATAGTTAGAAAAACTTTTTGTATGCTTTTTCAAAAATTACTAGTGCTTTTTTGATATCTGACTCAGTTAGCCATGCAGTTACTGATATTCTCAATCTTGCCTGATTTTTAGGAACAGTTGGATATCTGATTGGTTGAGCAAAAATTCCTTGATTTAATAGAAATTCTCCCATATCCATGGCCTTTTTTTCATTACCGATAATTATTGGGATGATGTGTGTTTGAGAATTTATTGTATAGCCTATTTGTTCTAGT
Source organism: Nitrososphaerota archaeon (assembly GCA_018668425.1). GTDB lineage: Archaea > Thermoproteota > Nitrososphaeria > Nitrososphaerales > Nitrosopumilaceae > Nitrosopumilus. The sequence goes on from JABJDB010000031.1 coordinate 7,172, forward strand.
CCTTTTGATAATTGAATAATATTTTTTTCAAGCTTCTTTTTTTGTTTATCTCTATTTGATTCAAATCTTTTTGTTGCATGTTTAATTAAAAATGAAGGAAGTGCAGATGTATAGATAAATGATTTTGATTTGTTTATGCATAAATCAATTACATTGTTTTGTGATGTTACATATCCTCCAAATGATCCTAATCCTTTGCTTAAACTACTAATGTACACATCAATTTCTTTTGAGACTTTGCAATAGTTTGGTGTTCCTTTACCATCTTCACCTATTGTAAAATCACCATGTGCGTCATCAACAATTGTTATTGCATTATATTTTTTTGAAATTTCTGTTATTTGTTTTAGATGTGATATGTCTCCATCCATACTAAAAATCCCTTCAGTAACTATGAACTTGTTTTTTGCTTTTTGTTTTATTTTTTTATTTAGATCTTCTACATCATTATGTTTATAGATTGAAATTTTGGCATCAGACAATTTACATGCCTCAATAATACTTGCATGGTTTAGTTCATCACTAAATATGATGTCACCTTTGTTTGCAATTGATGATATTAATCCCAAATTTGCCATGTATCCTGTAGGATATATCAAACTGTTTTGTTGTGATTTGTGTTTTGCCAAACTTTTTTCTAACTTTTTGTATGAATCATCATTTCCAGAAACTAATCTTGAACTTGATTGTAGTTGATTGGTTTGAATTTTTGTAGTTGGAATTCCTAGATAGTCATTTGAACACAAGTTGAGTAATTTTTTTCCATTAATTGAGATGTGAGAGCCGTTAGCCTCTCCATAACGTAATTTTCTATAGAGATTGTTTTGTTTTATTGTCTCTAATTCTAAATCAATGAAATCGAGTTTGTGTTTTGATGACAAGATAAGGTGAACAAATTCTTTTAAACATAAAAAGCATTATTTTTGTAAATCTCAAAATATGGAATCAATTACCCCATCATGTGTTTTTGATTGAATTTTATCTGAACCCAAACATGGTTTAGTTCCTCGTTGGTGTTTATCTATACTATATTCTAAGGTGAATGTATCTACTCGTGTTACGTTTAGTCCATGTTTTCTTTTTGTAAACCCTGTTTTTGCATGAATTAATGTCGCAGTTTTCTCTCTTTTACAGACATTGCACATTATTCGTTTAGTTTGCCCTTTTTTGATTTTCATTTTTTATTTTTCATACCTATAATCTTCTTAATTATGATGACAATTGCGATTATTCCAATACTGCCACCTAGTATCAAATGGATTGGATCATAATTTGCTTGAAATGTATCTGTAAAAAATGTGAGATAGTTTGTAATCATTTCTTTGATTTCTTTGTAATGTTCTTAGATAAATTGTATCGAATTTTCAAATCAAACTGTGACATGTTGAAATCGCTTTACTCTCTTACGCTTTGAGGCCAATTTTTTCAATCATTTTAAGGTCTTTTTGTGCCTCATTTCCACCCATTGTAAGATATCCTGCAGTAATTATTCCATTAGCTCCACTTTGAAGTAATTCTTCCCCTGAATCATCAAGCATAGTTTCTCTACCTCCAGAAATTTTGATAACTGATTCAGGCAGTAGAAATCTAATTACTGCAAACATTCTAACAATTTCAGAATTTTCCAAATCTGTTTGTAATTCTAATGGAGTTCCTGGAACTGGTACTAGGATGTTAATTGTTACTTCTTCAGGAAATAATCTTGCCAACTCTAATGATAACTCTAATCTTTGTGCTCTTGTTTCACCTAACCCTATGATTCCACCAGTACATAATTCTAATCCTGCATCTCTTGCAATTCCTAATGTCTTTAGTCTGTCTTCATATGTGTGAGTAGTACAAATTTCAGGAAATTTTGATTTTGCAGTCTCTAGATTGTGATTGTATCTTTTTACTTTGAGTTCTTTTAATTTTGTTGCTTGTTGAATAGTAAGAAAACCTAAACTACACTCTACACTAATACCAACTTTATCATTAATGTCTGAAATAATTTTACACACTTTTTTAAAATCATTTTCTGATGGTTCTCTCCATGCAGCAACTAAACAATATGATTCTGCTCCTTCTTGTTTTGCTTTTGCTGCCTTTTCAACTACTTCTTCTGGTGTTGGTAATTGATATGATTCAATTCCTGTATCAAAGAACGCTGATTGTCCACAAAATGTACAGTCTTCACTACATGCATTTTTTTTAATATTGTTTAATTGTTCAACATCAATTTTTTCACCATTAAAGTCTCTAGTAATTTCATTTGCACATTTGGCAAGATCTTTTAGATTTTCATCTGGTATGTTTAGTAATTTTTCTGCATCTTCAGCTGAAACATGAGTTCCTGAGAAAACTTTCTCTTGGCATTCTTTGATGAACTCTATTGTACTCATTATTTTCTAATTAATTTTTCCATTTATAAAAATAAAGATAGTCAAATCCTTTCCATTATTGTCAATTTTGGGCGTAAATTTTAGTTGTAATGTAGAATTAGCAACAATTTGATTGCTAGAAATTGGATTTTAGAATAGGAACCAACTCTTAGCCCATCATGTCAAGATAGATTTTTCGAGTTTAATCCCTGTTAATACTATGATTCAATTCAATATCAGAAGTAATTTTTAATTAAACTGTTTAATTAATCGC
>JABJDB010000032.1 GCA_018668425.1 Nitrososphaerota archaeon
AATGAAGATTCATGGAATTGACACAGTAGTTGTTGGAGAAGCTGATGAATTAGCAGTAGACTTGTTCCAAGATTTAGAGAAAAACGATGCTCCAGAATTAATGCATTGTTTTGTTAGAAATCTTGAAAATATTCCAGTTATTGAAGGACCAACTATTAATTCACTAATTGAGGCAATGAGAGGATGTGGAAGAGGATGTGATTTTTGTGATGTCAACAAAAGATCAAAAAAAGATCTCCCGCTAGACAGGCTACAACATGAAGCAAAAACAAACTTAGATTATGGATTTGATTCTATATGGTTGCATTCAGATGAGATGTTACTTTATGGATGCGATAACAGAGATTTTGTTCCAAACAGAGATGCAATTGTTGATTTATGGAAAGGACTCAAAGGACTAGGTGCAAACTTTATTGGAACAACACATATGACTTTCTCAGCAGTTGCAGCAGATCCAAAACTAATGCAGCAAATATCTCATGTTAACAAACAAGATGAAACAGGTAGATGGCTTGCAACTAATTTAGGAATAGAAACAGTATCCCCTTCAATGGTAAAAAAACATCTCGGAGTAAAAACAAAACCATTTGCACCTGAAGAATGGGGAAGTGTTGTAAGAGAAGGTGCAAAAATTCTAAATGAAAATCACTGGTTCCCAGCAGCTACTATCATTATTGGTTGGCCTGATGAAACACCAGATGATGTTCAATTTACAATTGATATGATGAGTGACTTTAGAGAGATGAATTTCAGAGGACTAGTTGCACCATTACTATACCAAGATTTTAGTGAAAAGAATTCAATGCACTTTGGGAATTTGAATGAAGCACAATTTACATTATTTTGGAAATGTTGGGAAAACAATATGCGAGTAATTAATGACATCATTCCAATTATTCTTAGAAACAAAACCTATGGTCCCCCAATGAAGGTCTTCATGTACGGAATTCTCAAAGCAGGAACATGGGCAATTATGAGATATCTTACAGGGTTATGTAAAGACCTCTTTAATGGTAGAACACCTGATGAAATCATCGGAAAATATGCAAGAAGTAGATCTGTAACTTCACCAAAAATTCAAACTAAAAAATTATAATTTTTCAATAGCAATATCTGCTATTGTATTTCGTTTTGGAGTTATTGAAACAAAGTAAACTTTGTCTGCTCTTTCAATACTTTCAACTTTTTTGTAAGATTTTGATGCTACATCAAATTCATAGATTCCTGGCTCTAGAGAATCCTTTGCATAAAGCATTAGATATGTTTCCCCAGTAGCTGGACTCAATGGAATAAATGACATTACATATCCTTTGTAAGAATTAAGAGGTATCGTATTTTTCATAGGAGGTGCAGCTGATGCCATATACATGAAAAAATCTTCAACTGAATCAAATTCTTCATATTCAATATGCATGAAATAGCATAATCTGTTTCAGTATAAGTACTTAGAGAAAATTAAGAAATTATTTTCGTGATTTGAAATGTTTGTGTGCTTTAAATCCAACTAATGCAGGTGCTGCAATATACATTCCTAAGTTAAGCACAATTACAGAAATACCCAATCCTAAAACTTCAGATTCTGAACCGCTATCTGCTAGTGTCATAATAGACAGTGTTGAAATCATCGGAGTGATAAATGCTCTAACTGCTTGTTGGAACATTGGGTTTTCTCTTTCCATGTCAGCAATTGTTGGTGAGAATGAATAGTACAATTGGTTAAATCCTGTCATAAATGATGTACCAGATGAAGTACTCATTACAGTGTTATCTCTAATTTCTCTAAGGAATTGAACTTGTGGTGCTAATTCAGAACCATATGCTGCAGTTGCAATAAGACAACCACCACCTTTTTCTCCAGAGTCGTCAGATGTTACAACTTGACAAATCCCATTTACTAATTCAGTTCCAGCACCACATGTTGGTTCTGGTTCAGGTTCTGGTGTTGGTTCAGGTTCTGGTGTTGGTTCAGGTGTTGGTTCAGGTTCTGGTGTTGGTTCAGGTTCTGGTGTTGGTTCTGGGGCATCACCACCAGTATAAACAAAAGTATTAGTAATTTTTTGAGCTCCATATTGAGCACGAATTTCATAATCTCCACTGATAGTCATTGTACCGCCAGCTTTCACAGTTGTTGAATAAGTTCCATCAGAACTAGGTATTACCTGAGCAATTGAAACTATATTTCCATCAGGAGAAACAACTACAATTGTTACTGATTGAGTATATTCTGCCAAATCTTTAACGGTACCAGAAATTTCAATAGAAGCACCATTTCCATAAGCTGGAAGATCAGTTGAAACAGATAGTGGTAGTCCATCAGTTTGTGCAAATACAGAACCATTTACACCATAAGATAGAATTGAGACAGATAATAATACAAATGCTAAGAATGCCATTAATTTCATTTTCAATTTAATTCAGGGTTGTGAGTATTTATATTTTCAATGAAAGAAAAATTGACCAGATTATATTCTAACGATGCCTTTTTTGACTAAGTGTTGGATCGATTTTACAAACTCATTTTCAGGAATTTTGTCATCTGCCCACCATTTTGCAGTGTTTTTTATCCAATCAGGGATTTCTTGCTCTAAATTATCCACATCAGAAGGATTTACAGAAATAATTCCAGATTCGACGAGATGCTCTAGTCCATCAATGAATTCATCATTTGAAATACTGTTTGAAGACCACCAACGAGCATTATTTTTTACCCAATCAGGAACATTTTGTGAAACTACAGAAAAAGACAGCGTCTCAAGGTGTTTATTTTCATAAGATAATTGAATTAGATAAGTTCCAATCAAAGTGTCAGGGTTAATTGTGAAAATGGATTTGTAACCTCCACTATTACTTAGAACAGCACCAAAGTTTTGACTAGTTTTATCAGGATTGATTAAAGTTACAGATAAAGGAATTCCACGTTTTTGGTTTGTAATACTTCCAGACAAAATGATTTCTTTTGAATTACCAATTTCAGGTAAAGTAATTTTTTCTTGACTCAGTTTTGCAGGACTTGAAAATGAAGATGTTTGTAAACTTGATAAACTAAAGATATTTGAATTTCCAAAAGCATCACGGGAATCATGATAACGAGCATCAAGACTTCCACCAGAGGTGTAGATTAATTTTGAGCCTGTTTTATCACAGATTTGAGATGGCATCTTAAAGACACCTTCAAAAATTCCAGTACTAGGTCCAGTTTCAACTAAAGTAAATCCAGTAGATGCCAAACCACCATGTTCAACACCATTAATGGTGCATCGTTTGTAACGAACATCTTTGAGTTTTATCTCTAACAAAATTTCTCCATTTTTTCCAACAGTATCAACATTTTCAGAGTTAACATCATTGATTGTTTGATAAACATCAATTGTATCACTTTTCAAATTCAAATCAGAGTCTTTTAGAATTATAGTTACAGGATGTCCAAATCTGAGTGTAGAAGAGGTTGTTGAAACAACTCCAGAATTTGTAGCAATATCAGTTTTGATGGAAGTTGTAGTAGTTACACCTACTTCATCCAAATCAGAATAAGATAAAACAATTCCTTCTTCATCAATCAATCTGTCAGTTACAATAATTTTTATGTCATCATCTATAGTTTGTATAGTTTGAATAAAATCAGAATCAAGAATGTTTAATTGATTTGTAACTGCATATTCAAAAGTCCCATCAAATATTGAAGAATTATCTTGTGTCTCTTCTAATTCAAAACGGTAAATGGAATTGTTAATACTATTACCATTTTGTAATCCAAAAGAAAAGAAATCAAAAACTATTGGTTGTGAATCCGATTCATTAGAAACAGTCATCTTTCCTGAAGTATTAAAATCAATAATTAAAAAGACATCACCACTCTTAGTAAGAATATTTTCCACAGTATTATCATCAATTTGGATAAATCCTTGTGATGAAGTTATAGAATCAGATAAAGTGATCGGATCATTTCCAAGGGATACAAAAGATAATGTAAAAACAGTGTCATCAAAGTTAGAAATTCCAAAATCTTTTTCAAATGATCTTAAATCATAATTAATCCAATTTGTTCCATTTGTATCAGAAATGGAAGAATCAAGTAAAATATCAGACAAAGAAGAAACTGAAAAACCCAATTTCACTGAAAATGTTTCATAAGAGCCATTTGGAATAGAACTAACTACCAATCTATCAGAATTAGAATCAGGCACAGAAGAACTAGCTGATTTACTTCCAGTAAAGGTAGGAGTGGAAAAGGAAGTATGAAATTGGACAGTATCAGAATTTTCCAAAGTCAAAGGAGATCCTATAGTAGTAGTGGGAATAAGCGCTGTGCTCCGAAAGACATCCAAATCATCTCTAGCACCACTATTGATATTTTGATCAGGATCATTCAGAATTATAGGATATTCTGTTCCAGGATTTATTGATTCGCCATCACCAATTCTCAATAAAGGTTCATCATCAGTATAAACAGAAGCAGATGAAGAACCACTCAAAACAGAAATAGATTTTTTGTTGTAAGTGATTTGTCCTGTTTGTCCACGTGGAGCATCTGCAAGAATTCCAATTACAGAATCATCACCAGAATCAAAACTTTCAAAAATTCCAGAATTTGGTTCTCGTTCAACTAGGGTAACAATATTTGAAAATGTATTTGAGGTTCCATCAGTATCAATTGAGGAATCAGGTTGATCATCATTTGTTTGTAATTCCATTATATTTCCAAGAGTCAAAGAAAGTATTCCATTATCCTCAAAACCCAAATTTGGAAGATTTGGAATCAAATCTACTAAACCAGCATTTCCATTTGCATCATTATTTCCAGCATTGTCAAATGCCTGATAAAATGTGGAGGGGTTTGAATCAATATCAAATGTCCAAGAATCTTCATCAGTAGGATCCTGATTCAATTGGAAATCATTTAGAGTCAAAAAAACTTCAGCGTTTTTTGGATAAAGATCCCTATCAAGACTAAGAGAAATGTTTTGTATTTCATCATAATCTAATGAAATTTGTTGTGATGGACCTCCAGGATTATATTCTATTATTACATCATCAAAAGAATAAAGTTGGATTAAGGGCCATGCGTCAGCATCTAATCCAATTTGGCCAACAGAAACATTAGAATTTGTATTAATTGATTTTGCATTTCTCACCACATTGTTAGTATTTGATGTATTTGATGGACTTGAAGTACATTCAGAAAAAGAAGAAATACCATTTGTAGAACCAGTAACAGAACCAGGTCGAGGAATTGCAAATCCATCAGTTTCACTTAGAGATACACCAAAGACAGATGTCGCGGTATCTCTACTACAAAATTCTCCAAAGTCTAATCCCTTACCAGCTAATCCAACAGTAGAATCTGCAATTTTTGCTTTCTCAACATTTGCAAAATATGCATACCAATTTCCATCAGTTGCCTGAACCATTCTCAAAATTTTTCCATTAATCGTAACATCAGGTTCTCCTTTTCCTTCATCAGTATCAGACAAATTAGAATCACGAATTACTACTTCAACTACCATTGAGCCTGAAAAAGTATTATCAAATTGAGAATTTTCTGCAGATACAAACAAGTTAAGGTTACTTGATGCATCAGCCTCAAAAATTGGAATTAACATTATAGGAAAAAATGCAAGTAAAAAGAGTAATTTCATGTTCATTACTGAAAATTCTAATTAATCCCAAATAACACTATCGTAGTATTTCTTCTTGGAAACCTGAAATACAGGGTAGAAATAATCAAAAAACAGAAGATGTTTGTTCAAAGGACCAAAGTATTACAAATTTCACTTTTAGCTATATTTTCAGCATTTTTAGTAGAATTAATTTTTGGTTTAATTTCAAACAGTCTAGCATTAATTACTGACAGTATTCATGCTCTCTTAGATAGTGTAGTAACAATAGTATTGTTACTTGCAGCTAGAATGGCAATCAAACCACCAGATGCAGAACATACGTATGGACATGGGAAAATAGAATCACTTGGAGGATTAATTGGAGGAATTGCAATTTTTCTGATTGCATGTTTTTTTATTTACGAATCAATTCATAGATTACAAAGTCCACCTCCAAATATTTTACCAGGATTATTTGCAATAATTGCAGGGATTTACACAATCGGTATTGATATTTTTAGATTAATTTTACTTAGACGTTCAATTAAGAAAATTGGGGGAGCAACCCTCAAAGCAGATTTTTATCATGCGTTTATGGATCTTGGCTCCACACTTGTTGCAATAATAGGAATAGCTCTAGCATCATATGGATTGTATTATGGTGATTTTGTTGCAGCACTTGTTTTAGGTGGATTACTTGCAGTTCTAAGTATAAAATTGATCTACAAAACTGCTCTTGATTTAACAGATATCATATCACCTGAATTAGTTAGAAAAGTAAAAAAAATTTCAATTGCAACTGAAGGGGTAATTGATGCAGGTCCAATTCTCATGAGAAGATCAGGAGATACAATTTTTGCAGATGTAACAATTTCTCTAAGAGGTGATTCAAGTTTTGATAAAGCACATAAAATCAGTAGTGATGTTGAAAAAAATATTAAAAATAAAATTTCAAATGCATCAGTAACAATCCATTTTGAACCAAATTGGAAAAATGTTCCACTGGATGCAAAAATTTTAGATCTTGTAAAAAATGTAGATGGAGTTAAAGGGGTTCATAATGTCAGTACTCACAAAACTAGAGGCAAAACATTTTCAAATTTGCATGTAATGGTAGACAGAGAAATTAATTTACTTTCTGCCCATAAAATTTCAGAACGGGTAGAGAGAAAAATTCAAGAAAATGTGCCTGAAATTGAACATGCCACAATCCATTTGGAGCCATTTGTAAAAATACCTGAGAATTTTAATTTAGAAGACAAAGTTACTGAAGAAAAAATTAAAATCATTTTAGAAAAATATCCAGAAATTAAAAAAATTGGAAGAATCATATCTTTGAATTTTGAAAATATTCTCAAAATAGATATTGATTGTTCATTTGAAAAAGAATTGTCAATTGAAAAAGTTCATGACTTAACATCAGAAATAGAGCACATCATCAGAGCAGAAATTAAAAATTCAGTAATTACCATTCATCCAGAACCTAACTAAACTAAAATACTAGTCAAATACATAATTGAAATTCCTGTAGCAAAACCCGATACAACTGCACCACTAGAAAGAACAGTATCTTGTTCTTTAATCCATTTCACCAATACCAAAATTACTTGAAAAATTGCACCTGCTCCAATTGATAGGAAAATTACTGTTGAAAATGGAGAATATGAAAAACCACCCAACCAGGCACCAAAAATAGCAGGAGTTCCTGCAATTAATCCCATGGCTACAAGTTTTCCAATCATTAATTTTCCCCTAGACATAGGGGCTGCAATTGCTATACCTTCAGTGGTGTTATGCAATGCAAATCCAACAATTAGAAACGTGCTAAAAGCAATAGAACCCAACCCAACTGATGCACCAATTGCAAGTCCCTCTCCAAAATTATGTAATCCAATTCCAATTGATATCATTAAAGCAATTGCCACATGTTTTGTAATTTTTGAAGAATTTGCTTGTTTTACTAATTTTTCTCCAGCATAATACAATACAAGAAATGATAGTATTACAATTGTAACAACAAGCAAAGTACCATTAAAACTTCCAGCTAAATTTTCATCTGAAACATCTATTGCCTCCTCAATTGAATCAATTGCTAGAAATAATAACAATCCAGCAGTTAATGCTAAAAAGAAATGGTATTTTTTTCTACTAATCTTTTTGATAAATGGAAGCCATAGTAGACCAATCATAATAGGGATTACTCCAACATAGGTTCCAATTATTGCAAAAAATACAACAAGATCTAAAGAAAAATCTAATGCAGGAGCTGCAGCATCAATTTCTTTTTCAAATCTAGTTCCATCATCAATAGTTATTCCTATGGTGTATGGTTCTCCAGCATTCCACTCAAAAGGGATTCTAACAAGAGCTGTTTCAAATCGTTCAAGTGATTTATCAGGTTCTACTGCAGCAGGTTGAATTCTATCATTTACATCAGCCATTACTACTTCAACGGAAATTGGTCCAGTGTTTCTTACTGTTGCTTGAATTTCAGAATCAACAAAATCTATTTTTTCAATTGTTATTTCAGGGAGTGGAATTCCTAAATCTAACAAATCAGAACCAGGACCAAAAATGTACAACATCAAAATTATGACAAAAACAAATGGAATTACTCCACTTGCAATAGTTTTTCCTCTAGATGAATTTCCATCAAGTTCCATTTTCTATTTCCTGGTTATTTTTTTCATGGTTGTCATTTACAAGAAACATTCCAACCCACCCCTTTTCTGAAAATTCAACTTTATGAGCATGAAATAGATATTTTCCAGGAAATTTGTACTCAAATTCCATTATTCCACGTTCAGTTTGAGATAAAGTAATCATGTCAGTATAAAATGAAGGTATCAAATCAGTTCCCGTAGGATAATATTTGTACAGATTTCCATGTAGATGGAAATTGTTTATCGGATCAAATTCAACCATATTGACAACATAAATTCGAATTAATTCATCAGTGTTAATTTGAATTGGGTGGTGTTGGTAGTAAAAAGGAATTGTGTTTGCAGCGTAAAAATTATTTTCAGTATCAAAATCAGTATCAAAACCATTTAGAACCATCACCATTTCATCAGCTGGTGGTCTTTCTTCTTTAGGATCAACAATAAAGACACCATAAAGACCATGAACAATGTGTTCCTCAAGAGGCATCACATGACAGTGATATGGGTGAACACCAACAGGGCCTGCTTCAAATTCATAAACAAATTGTCCACCTCCACTACCAACAGATTCAAAGACGCCATCCATTTCAGCTGGATGAATTCCATGAAAATGCATAGTATGTTCTTTTGAACCATTATTAATGAAATTAATTCTGACAAGATCTCCTTCTGTGGCCCTTATTGTTGGACCTGGAACAGTTCCATTAAACGACCAAATATTAAAAAATACTCCAGGAGAAATTTCTTGAATTTTATCATCTTCAGCAATTATTGTATAATCTCTAATTGTCTGACCGCTTTCAGAAACAGAAATTCTACCATATTCAAAATTTCTTAAAAATTCTTCAGGATCAAATTCAACTGAAGATACAGTGTATAAGGGATCAATTATTTCCCCAGTAGTTTGAATTACAGAACCTGAATGTGTGACAAATGTTTTTTGTTTTAATTGGGCTTCAGACATTACAGGTAAAATTGCAATTACAGATAATCCAACAATTACAGATAAAACTAAAATCATCATACTTGAACGAGTAAATTTCAAGACAAGTGAAAAATCAGAAATTCTTTATTTAAAGTTACCCTAAGCTAACTTTCTTAGCCCAGTCTAATTTTGTTAAATTAGGCTAAATTTGATATTTTTAAAAAAATTAGGTTTAAACTAAAGAAAATCACCCTCAAATTATGCAAAAATCAGGATTAATTGTTGTCATATCAGGAGTACTAGTTGTTCTAGGTCTTGTATTACTAGCATTAGGAAATCAAATAATTCTTGAAGGTGTAACTCAAGGAAATGGAAAAATTAGTTTGAACCAAGAAGTTATTATTTCTGCAGAATTTGATTCACAAAAAACATCAACAGGGATTTTTGCAGTACAAGCAATGAGAACCGAAGGGATGAATTTGGCAGCAAAAGTATTAGATCCATCAGATAATGAAATAATATCTCAACAAGTCAATGAGGAAACAATAGAAAAAGAATTTGGTGTTTTTGAAGATGGAGTTTACAAGCTAGTTATTTTTAGTACAGATAATGAAGAAATTCATGTATTTGGGGCCATCGGTCCACTTCCAGATGAAGAAGCAAAATTTCTTAGTTACATTTCAGTAAGTGTGATTATTTTTGGTATGATAGGATTAATCGGAATGGGAACATATAAAATTAAAAATAGAAAAAAATCAATTTAGATAACTATCCATTTTTTCTAATCCATCAATAGCATCATCAAAATTTCCACCTTCTTCAATTATTGTAGAAAGTTTTTCAAAATTTGCAGAAAGAGTACATTGATCATTTTCTGAAGATTTTATGATAAAGTCAAATTTTATCAAATAAGATAATCTATCAAGAACTTCAGATTCAGAAATCGATACTTGTTTTGCTAAATCAGAACATTGTTTGGGACCATCCTCCAGTTCTGAAAGGATTGAAGAAGTTACAGAATCAAACATACAATCAATAACTTTTTCGCGTTCAAATGTTTCACTCATTTTTGTAAGTTTTTTGAATTAGAATTTAAAACTTTTTGAGGAAATTTACTAGGATATAATTAGGAAAAAACACATCTTTTTGTATGCAAAAACTTTGTAGTCAAGATCCATCAGGAAAAGGGGAGCATTGTTTTTGTGTGGATATTGACGCTCAAAGAGGAGTCAAAAAATGCTGTAAATGTAATCAATGGAATGTGCAAGGAAGTGATTGGACAGAGGATGAAGACTTTAGATAATTGATTTGAAGAATATCAGAATGTTTACAATCAAAAATGATCCATAATTAAGAAATATTTGAAAAAATACCCAATTTGATGCCTAGCATGGTTTTTATCGGGGTTTCTTAGAATTTTGGAATACTTGAGTACTCAGGAATATAGACACATTGTTAGAATTGTGGGAAACGATATCCCAGGAGAGAGAAAGATTATCGTAGGATTAACTCAGATCAAAGGGATTGGGTATAATTTTGCCACAGCAATTCTAGATACATTAAAAATTGATACAAATTCTAACATAGGAAATCTTACAGATTCCAACGTACAAGATATTGAGAAATTAATTACAGACCCAATTGGAGGAAAATTCCCAATATGGTTCCTTAACAGAAGAAAAGATATTGAAAGTGGAGCCGATTTACATTTGTTAACATCAGATATTCCATTTACATTAAGAAATGATATTGAACGAGAAAGAATAACTGCCAGTTGGAGAGGTTATCGTCATCTAAGTGGTCTAAAAGTTAGAGGACAAAGGACTAGAACATCAGGTAGAAAGGGCGGTGCAGTTGGTGTAGCAAAAGGTGGACTAGCAGCTCCAGTTAAGAAAGGAGACCCAGGAGCTCCAGCAGCTCCGGCAGCAGATACAGCAGCAGCTCCGGCAGCAGAAAAGAAAGAAGCACCAGCGGAGAAAAAAGAATAGGTGTTTTGAATGGGAGATCCTAAATATCCTCGTAGAGTTTGGAGAAAACCAAAGAGACCTCTTAATTATGAATTAAAAATGGATGAGTTGAAAACTCTCGGCACATTTGGATTAAGAACTAAAAGAGAATTATGGAAAGCACATACAGAATTATCACGAGTAAGACAACAAGCAAGATCTCTACTATCATTAAGACAAGAAATTAGAGCTGAAAAAGAACCGATTTTAATGAATTCTCTTGCAAGAATTGGACTAGTTGCAAATGATGCAACATTAGATGATGTTCTTAACCTAAATGCAACTGATTTGCTATCAAGAAGATTACAAACTATTGTTACAAAAAAACTTGGATTCAAAACTCCTTATCAAGCAAGACAAGCTGTTATTCATGGTCACATTATGATTGGTGACAGAAAAGTAGACATTCCATCATACACAGTTACAGTTGAAGAAGAAGAAAGTGTTCATTTTACTCCTGAATCTAAAATTCCAGAAATGTTAGAAAAAACAAAAGTAGAGGCACCAGCTGAAGCAACAGAGGCACCAGCTGAAGCAACAGAGGCACCAGCTGAAGCAAAAAAAGATGAAAGTTCTTCAACTGAACAATCAACAAAATAGGCTTACCAGTAAATAACCCCAAATTTTCAAGTAGAATAATCATGTGTTCAATTATAGGCTATTATGGAAAAGAAAATGCATCTCCAATTCTCGTAAAGGGGTTAAAAAGAATGGAGTATCGAGGATATGATAGTGTTGGAGTAGCAACAGAATCAGAAAATGAAATCAAATTAAAAAAAGGAATTGGGAAAGTAAATGAAGTAAATTCCAAAGTACAACTAGACACGTTACCTGGAAAGATAGGGATTGGTCACACTAGATGGGCAACTCATGGAAGAGTAACAGAACTTAATGCACATCCACATCCAAGTAATTCTGGAAAAATTGCAATAGTGCACAATGGAATAATTGAAAATTTTGAAGAATTGAAAAAAGAATTAGAAACAGATGGTTATGATTTTAAAAGTGAAACAGACAGTGAAGTGATTGTAAATTTACTACAAAAAAATTATGAAATTACAAAAGATGTCAAAAAAACAATTCTAAAAACAGTTTCAGAAATTAAAGGACATTATGCATTTGTTGCGATGTTTGAAAATGGACAACTTGCAGCTGCAAGATTCCATGAACCACTAATAATAGGAGTCGGACAAGATGATTTCTTTTTGTCAAGTGATGTTTTAGGTTTTATTGAATTTACAGATAATGCAATTTATTTGGAAAATGGGAATTTTGTGATTATAGATAAAGATAAATTTCAAGTTTTAGATTTTGATGGAAATAATCCAGGATATGGAATTACTAAAGTTTCAAAAGAATTTGGTGATGCATACAAAGGGGATTATGCTCATTTCACGTTAAAGGAAATTTATGAACAAAATGAAACCATTTTGAAAGCAGGTGAAAAGGCCATTGATGCAATTGAAAAAGCTGCTGAAAATATCAAAGATGCCCAAAATATCTACGTAACTGGAAGTGGAACTAGCTATAATTCAGCATTAATTGCAAAACAAATCTTATCAAAATATGTCAAAATTAAAGCGGAACCAATTATGTCAAGCGAACTTCAATTTTCACCAGAAACGATTGAAGAGAATTCAATTTTTATTGCAATTTCTCAGAGTGGGGAAAGTGCCGATGTTTTAGATGCTGTAAGAATTGCAAAAAAAGCAAATTGTAGAATAATAGCTATTGTCAATTTACTAACATCATCACTTGCACGTGAAGCTGACATTGTCATTGGAATGAATTGTGGACCAGAGATAGGAGTTGCGGCAACAAAAAGTTTCACATCACAGCTTGTAATATTGTACAAAATTGTGCAAAAAATCAGCAATAATGAAATAACAATTGATTTTAAGGAATTCTCAAAATCAATTTCAAAAACATTAGATAATCCTACAAAGATTCAGCAAATTGCAAAAGAACTAAAAGATATTTCAGACATTTACATTCTAGGAAGAGGAAT
This sequence comes from Nitrososphaerota archaeon, assembly GCA_018668425.1. Taxonomy (GTDB): domain Archaea; phylum Thermoproteota; class Nitrososphaeria; order Nitrososphaerales; family Nitrosopumilaceae; genus Nitrosopumilus. Next base: position 13,200 of record JABJDB010000032.1, read on the forward strand.
AAACTATCCAATTGCAAAAGAAGCAGCATTAAAACTCAAAGAATTGACATACATTCATGCAGAAGGAATTCCAGGAGGAGAATTAAAACATGGACCTCTTGCCTTAATGGATTCAAATGTATATGTAATAATTATTAATCCAAGTGATTCAACATATTCAGATACTCTAACTAGTGCAAGAGAAATAAAAGCTCGCGGTGCAAAAATCATAGGAATCTCAGATATAGAAAGCAACATTTATGATTATTGGATTGAGATTCCAAAAATTAATGAAGTGTTATATCCAATTTCAGAAATAGTTCCAATTCAATTATTATCATACTATGCAGCATTAGAAAAAGAAACAGATCCAGACTATCCTAGAAACTTGGCAAAATCAGTTACAGTCAAGTAAATAATCTACGATATTCTTCTTCTACCAATTCTAAGAATTTTGCAGAATTGTTTTTTGTTTTTATCATTGATGAAATAATACTTCCGCCAGCACCAACTCCTTCTTTTGCAAACCCTTCTGAAAATGCACGTAATCCAGCATGTCGTGAATCTTTCAAACCCGGATCAACTGAAATCATAGGAACATCTGCGATTTTTTGGATTAATTCTTTGAAATTTGCACTTTCATCATCTGTAATGTAGGAAGTTGTTCCAATGGCAGTATTTTCATCATCAAAACCTATCTTGGATGCAAATGCCAATACTGCTGCCATCTGAGTTCCACCAGCTAGCATGACCTTTGAAACACTTGATGCAGAACTAAGCATTCCTGCAACAAAAGGAATCATAGGATCACCAACTTTAGCAACGATACTGTAAGGATGATCAGAATCAATTCTTTTTAATGCTGATTCAACAATTTGTTTTTTTAGTTCAATAGGGTTTTCTGGAATACTAGAACTTACTTTAGCATCATAACCTAATGCTTGTAGAACAGCTAATGCTGTTGTAGTTCCACCAGGAATACATTCACCAATTACTAAACAATTAGTTAAAGATGCTAAGCTTCTTCCAACAATTCTACCAAAATCAACAGCATGAGATACTTGAGTATCAGTCATAGCATCTTGAGTGGAAATATTTTTTCCAAAAGATAATCCTGATTCAATAAATGGTAGTTGTGGAGTAATTTTGCTTCCAGCATTAATTACTAAATGTGGAATGCTAGAAGATTCTAAAGCAGTTTTAGTTAATATTCCAGGAGTAGGTTTTCCATCAGGAGTCATTGGAATTTTATCAATTGTTTTACAATATCCAAAATGAAGATATTCTGCATCAGCTGGAGGAGTAAATTGGATAGAATCCTTATCTGCACCAGCGATTGTAATTCCAGGTATTTCACAAGTTTCAGTATAAGAAATTACAAATGAGAAAAGAAAGTTTCCAGATTGGATTGATTCAAGGAATTTTTTACCTTTTTCAGCATTACCAATTAATTCAAAATTTTCCAAATTTTTCTAACCCATCATATCAATAAACTGTTGTTCGGTTCTTTTTTGCATTATCATATTAGTAGATTTTTCCTTACCAATTGTAGATACTTCTGAAGAACCATAATTATGACCAGGATACATGACCAAATCATCATCTAATGAATAAAGCACATCAAATAGACTATGATACAAATCTTGAACACTACCTCCAGGTAAATCAATTCTACCACAATTCCCAACAAATAGTGTATCACCTGAAAAAATTTTTCCATCACCAATTAGACAAATACTGTCTTTAGAATGTCCAGGAGTATGAAGTACTTTTAATTTTGAATTACCAAATTCTATAAAATCACCATCTTTGACTTTGATATCATTTTTCAATTCAGAAAGTTCGTGTTGAATGATTGGAGCATGAGTTGATTCAGCCATTGCTTCATTTCCCAAAGTATGGTCAAAATGATGATGTGTGTTTACTATGTATTTGATTTTTAAGTTATTTTTTTTAATAATTAATTCTAATTCTACAAGATCCCAAGATGGATCAATTATAATTGCCTCACTAGTATCTTCATCTTCTAAAATATAAGAATAATTCTGCATATTTCCAACTGGGATTTGATTGACTATCATAGAATTCCCTCTTCAGCTTCTACAGGAATACCTATTTTTTCAGCATACAAATCTCCTGTCAAATCTTTTCTTTTAGGAATACCTTGTTTCATTTTGTGAAATGTAACTGTCATATCACATTTTGTAAAAATATTTGCAGTTTCTCCTGTTTGTGGGTCTAGTCCGGATGGTACATCTACTGCAAACTTGTAACAATCTATTTCATTGATATAGTTAATTGCAGATGCGTATGGTTCTCGAATTTCTCCAGAAATTCCAGTTCCTAAAATTCCATCAACAATCACATCAGGTTTAAAATCAATATCAAATGAATCACCTGAGATTAATTTGATTGAAGGCATTTTTTGTAAAATAGACCAATTCCAATTACTTTCTTCAGTTTTGATTTTATCAGAGGATCCAAGAAGTACTACTGTAACATTTGCAGCATAACCTGCAAGATGTCTAGCCATTACCAAACCATCACCACCATTATTTCCCAATCCAACAAAAATTAGAATATTTTTTGATTCTACGTTTCCAAGTTTATCTATTAATCGTCTAACTGCAGCAGCACCTGCATTTTCCATCATGAATTTTTTTAAAAATCCCATATCATGACCTTTATTTTCAATATTGTACATTTGTTCAACAGTAATTTCCATGAATAAGATGAAAATGATATCCAAAATAAGAGCTTTGAAAATACGAAATATGGCTAAAATAGGCTAATTTTAGTTCAAAACTTTGTAATGCAAGTCAACTAATTGACCAAATTTTTCAGTTTTAATTAGTTCAAGTTTTGTTTCTTTTTCAATATTCTTGAGAAGAGGTATCCCATTACCTAAAAGAACTGGAATGATAGTTATGATAATTTCATCTATAGCCTTTTGTTTTAGAAAAGATGCAATAATTTGTGCCCCTCCAACTAACCAAACGTTATTTCCAGTACCAAGAAACCCTTCTTTTACAAATTTTTCAACATCAGATACAAACTCTACATTGTCATCGTTATTCTTACTAGTTCTAGTGAAAACAAACGATTTCTTGTCCTTGTAAGGATATTCTCCAAACGTCAAAATTTGATCATACGTAGTTTTACCCATAATCACAGTATCAACAGACTTGTAAAATGCATCATAACTTGATTCAGAAGATTCTGGGAGCCAATCAACATCACCATTTTCTCTTGCAACATAACCATCCAAACTAGATGCAATGTAAACAATGATTTTCATCATAACATCCACTTGATTTGACCAGTTATAACCTCAGATGATTCTAAAATCTTATTTTGGAAATGTAATCTATGACATTCCTAAGAGTTTAGCAAACGGCTTTATCCTAGTTTTTAGAGATTTTTTTCATGACATTAAAAAATGTAAAATCATCATTAAACAAAATTACAAAAACACTAGGCGAAGTTCAAGATTCAAGAGAATTTTTATTAAAAAATACCAGAGAGATAATTATTCTTTGTAGTAGATCAATTATTGCAGTTCATAAAGGAGATTTGCCAACAGGTAAAAAAAACCTAAAACAAGCAGATGTTCTATTAAAAAAATACAAGAAAAAAGCAACAGGTCAACTTAGAAGATATCTAATTACTCCAGAACAAGAATTTGTAGAAGCTGCTGCGTTAATTGCAATAGTTGAAAAAAAAGAAATTCCTACTGACAAAAAAATGGCAGTAATGCCTGAATCATATGTTTTAGGGTTATTAGATTGTGTAGGAGAATTGAAAAGGATGGTATTTGATAAGATTCGGATTGGCGATGTTGATGAGGCTACAAAGATTTTTGACACCATGGAGAACTTGTATCTCCAATTATACACATTTTCAATGTATGACAAAGTGGTAAAAGAAGCTAGAAGAAAAATTGATGTGAATAGGATTCTTGTAGATGATGTCAGATCGGCAATCACTGAAGAAAAAAGAAGAAGTGAATTAATCAAAACTCTGAAAAAATTAGAAAAGTAAGATTATAATTTTTAGTGCGGACGATGGGATTTGAACCCACGTACTCCTAAGAGACTAGCCCCTCAAGCTAGCGCCTTTGGCCAGGCTGGGCGACGTCCGCAATCAAAATTCCATGTATGGTTTTTATAATCCTTGATTACCTTTTCGTTCGTATGTTAATTCCTGTCAGAGGTTTTACATGTGGAAATATGATTGCAGACAAGTATGATGATTATCAAAATAAAATCAAAGCAGGTGAAGAACCTGCCAAAGTTCTTGATTCTTTAGAAATTGAGAGATATTGTTGTAGAAGAATGCTACTAACTACAGTTGAAACGATTCAACAAGTTATTCCATTTTATGAAGCAATTCAGAGAAGGAAACAAGAAGTTCAATCTGAGCTAGAATAACTTGGCTAAGATCACCTCAATTGAAGGGCGTATTTTATTCAATAGTAGAGGAAGCAAAACTGTTGAAGTTGATGTAAAATCTGATGGTCAATTTTTAGGAAGAGTTTGTGCACCATCAGGGGCAAGCGTAGGAAAATATGAAGCAGTAAGTTTTCCTAATGAAAAACCAGAAGAAAGTTTAAGAATTTTAAAAGAAAATTCACAAAAATTTATCGGATTAGAATCATCAAATCTTAAAGAAATTCATGATACTCTAAAGAGTTTAGATGATTCATCAAACTATTCAAAAATAGGAGGTGCGTTGGCATTTGCAGTAACGATTGCATCTATGGAATCTGCATCAAAAGCAGCAGGGCAACCATTATTTCAAACATTATCATCTGAATCATCATTTAGATTTCCATTTCCTTTAGGGAATATTTTAGGAGGTGGAGCACATGCAGGTCCAGGTACACCAGACATTCAAGAAATTTTAATTTGTGCAACAGGCTCAAAAAATATCGAAGATGCTATTGAAACTAATTTATCAGTACACAAAGAACTACGTCGAGTTTTAGAAAAGGAAGATCCAAATTTTACAAATGGCAGAGGTGATGAAGGTGGATGGGCACCTAAATTAGAAAACCAAAAAGCATTAGAAGTATCTGCAAAAGCATGTGAGAATTTAGGATTTACATTAGGAAAAGAAGTTTCACTAGGAGTTGACTTTGCATCATCTACACAATGGGATGAAGAAAAACAAAAGTATCTTTATGATAGAGCAGGATTTGAAAATTCCACTGGGGAACAAATTGATTTTGCAGCAGACATCATAGAGAAATTCAAATTGATTTATGCTGAAGATGCAGTTCATGAAGAAGCATTTGATGATATGTCAGAATTAACTGCTAAATTTCCAAATACTTTGATAACAGGAGATGATTTGACAGTAACTAACAAAGAAATTCTATCTAAAGCAATTAGTTCAAAATCATGCAATGCTGCAATTCTAAAAGTCAATCAAGCTGGCAGTCTTTATGATGCTCTAGAATTTGCAGATGAAGCAAATCAGAATAACATCAAATTAATCACATCTCATAGATCTGGGGAATCAATAGATTCACAGATATCCCACATAGGTTTAGCAACAAAGTCAAAAATGCTCAAAGTTGGCATAGTTGGTGGAGAAAGAGTGGCAAAACTCAACGAATTGTTACGCCTATCAGAGCATGATTTAATACGCGGTATGGCAGAGATTTAAAATCGTCATGAGTGAACAAGCAGAAACAACCGACATTAAGAAGAAAGTTCTATCTACAGGAATTAGAGTAGGAACACAAGTTAAAACAAAATTCATGATTCCATTTATCACAAAAGCAAGTCCTGAAGGACTTTACATGCTTGATTTAGACATTACACTTGAAAAAATCAAAATTGCAGCCAAATTCATCAATAGGTTAGGAACAGATAATCTCATTGTTTGTTCAGGCAGACAATATGCAGAAACCCCAATTGAAAAATTCTGTGAAATGCTTGATTCAAAAAAACTCCTAGGAAGATTCATGCCAGGAACTTTGACAAATCCATCATTACCATATTACATTGAACCAAAATTAGTTTTAATTTCAGACCCACAAGTTGATGAACAAGCAATAATTGAGGCAACTAATGCAGGAATTCCAATTATAGGAATTGCAAATACAGATAATCTTACATCAAATCTTGATGTAATTATTCCAGCAAATAACAGAGGAAGAAAAGCTCTAGCAACAGTTTACTGGTTATTGGTACGTCAAATTCTCATTGAGAAAGGAGAATTGAAGGAAAACGATCCAATGAAATACGAAATAGATGATTTTGAAACAAAGATTACCGAAGAGGAAATCGAATAAATCAACATTGTTTTTGCATTTACTTGAAATCTAAAGCTTCAGCACCAGGAAAAGTAATTCTTTTTGGAGAACATTTTGTAGTATATGGAGTAAAAGCTATTTTATGTTCAATCAACAAAAGAGTTACAGTTACTGCTGAAAAAATTAAAGAGGATAAAATTTTAGTCAAATCAAATATTGGTAATTTAGAATTAGAAGCAAACAAAAATATTTCAGAAATTAATTCGCCATTAAAACCATTTTATTATTTAGCTAACAAAATAATTCAAAATAAAAACACAGGAATTATAATTACAGTTGAATCAGAAATTCCGTTAGGTGTAGGGTTAGGTTCATCATCAGCATGTTGTGTTGCAGGAGCAGCTGCAATTTCAAGACTATTTTCAAATACAACAAAAGATGAAATTTTAGAATTGGCAATCGAAGCTGAAAAAACTATTTTTCAAAATACATCAGGAGCAGATTGTACAGTTTGTACATTTGGTGGAATTATGGAGTATGATAAAGAAAATGGGTTTTCAAAAATAAATTCTGAGCCTGATTTCCATCTAGTTATTGCAAATTCCAATATTGAACATTCTACAGAGGTCATAGTCAAAGATGTGAAATCGTTTAAAGAAAATAATGAAGATGAATTTTCAAAGTTATGTAAAGAGGAAACAAAATTAATTGAAGATGTTTTAGAATTGTTAAAAGAAAATAAGATCAAAGAGTTAGGGGAAAAAGTCAATCAGAATCAAAAGTATCTTGAGACAATCGGAATATCAAATCAAAAAATTAGAGAAATGATACAAATTGGGATAAAGTCATCATACGGTGTAAAAATCACAGGTGCAGGGGGTGGAGGATGTGTATTTGCCTTGACAGATGATACAAATTTGAACAAAACAATAAATCAATTTAGAGAAAAAGACTATGAATGTTTTTCAGTAAAAATAGATCTTCAAGGACTGAATACTTTTTAATTGACTAGATATTTTGAAACAGCATGATTCTCATAAAATTAGGTGGTTCAATTATTACAAATAAAGAAAAGCCGTTATCACCTAGGAAAAAAACAATAGAAAATCTTACAAAAAGTTTGAGAAAAATAACTGAACCAATAATAATTGTTCACGGAGGAGGATCTTATGGACATTATTGGTCTGTAAAATATGATATGCATACAAAAGAAAAAAAATATGATCTCAGAGGGGTTGCAATAATTAAAAATTCTATGATTGAATTAAATAAAATAATTTTAGATTCATTATTAAAAAATAAACAATCACCATATTGTTTACCACCAACTGATTTTATGACAGGAAATAAACCGATTGCAAAAAAAGTAAAAGAAATTGAAAAAATTGCAAAATCAGGCATGATTCCAGTGACATTTGGAGATGCATTATGGTATGGTCAAAATAAAACATACATCCTATCAGGAGATAAAATTATGACACATCTTGCAAAAAGTCTAAAACCAAGATTAACCATATTCGCATTAAATGAAGATGGGTTATATTCTGATCTTAAATCAAAAAAATTAATTTATGAATTAAAAGGGGAACGTCCATTAATCTCAGAAAATAAAATGGATGTTACAGGTGGAATGACAAGAAAAGTTGAAGAAGCCTCAAAAATTGCAAAGATGGGAATGAATGTATTTTTTGTTAATGGTAATAAACCTGAAAGAATTGTGAAAGCGGTTAAAAACAGGGAATTTGAAGGAACGTTATTCAAGGGGAAAAGAAATGTCTGAAGAATTTGTGATTTTAGTTGATGAGAATGATAATCCAATTGGTACTGAAGAAAAAGTAAAATGTCATTTACCAAATGGAAAATTACATAGAGCATTTACAGCATTATTATTTGATAAAAATGGAAGACTAGTTCTTACAAGAAGAGCAAAAGGAAAAATGTTATGGCCAGGAGATTGGGATGGAACGTTTGCAAGTCACCCAAGAGAATCAGAAACTTTTGTTTCATCAGGAGAAAGAAGAATGCCAGAAGAATTAGGAATTGAAGGAAAATTAGATTATTTACATAAATTCGAATACCATGTTCCTTACAAAGATGTAGGTTCTGAAAATGAGATTTGTGGAACA
>JABJDB010000033.1 GCA_018668425.1 Nitrososphaerota archaeon
AATGGTTATTGCATCAATTGGAACAGATGGAATTGATGGAAATTCAGTTTTCGCAGGAGCAATAACTGAAAACATCAGAATAGATTTGGATGTAATGAAAGAATTCCTCAAAAACAGTGATTCAGGACGATTCTTTCAAAAGCAAAAAGGTAATGTCATTACTAATGCCACCCATACAAATCTGATGGATATAGGCATGATTTTAAGATAAACTGGCAAATTTTAATAGAATAACACCCTATTGTTATTTAGATAAAACCATGCTAGAAAAACAATTCAATCCAGATTTACTTTACAACAGAGTTGTGCATTTCTATATGGATAAAAAAGGCTACTCAAAAGACCAAGCAAATTCAATTGCGCAGTCAGTGGTGCAAAAAGAAGCTCAAAGAAGAATTTGTAAAAATGAAAAATGTAAACATTTCTCACATGATCATATTAGAAATTCTGAAACTTGTCTAGTTGCAGAATGTCAATGTATGGAATTTACGAAGTAAAATTATCCAAAGAATTTTCTTTTAGGGGTTGAGAAGATATTCCTATTTTTCTCAAATGTTCTGCAAATTCATCCACAAAACCATGAATGGTGTAAACTTGTTCTGCTCCAGATTGAATTACCATTTCAACTAATTCATTAAAATCACAATGATCACTCATAGGAATAGAATAATCAGTTCGCCTCCCAAAAGAAAATTTTGTGGATTGTGCCCATCCACTAAATCCAATTGTTACTGCACCATATTTTGATTTCATTTCTTGAATGAATTTATTTTTACTTGAAACCATTGGAGCTACCATCACCCAAGGTTTTTTTTCTAGTAAACCATTTTTTTCAGCTTCAGTATGTCCAATTCCATCATTTAATGGCACTCCAAATTTTTGATGAAGTGAGTTCATCTCCTTTACTGAATCATGAAAATAAAGAGGTCCCCAATGTCCAAACAATTGAGTAATAGTTTGGGCCTTTCCCAGTTGATATCCCATCAAAATTACAGGAACCCCTTTACCATATAGTTCTGAAATTAATTCATTTACTTGTTTTTGGATTTCCTCAATTTTTGGAAAAACAAATTCAGATAATCCAAATGTGCATTCAGTAATCAAAGTTTTACATTTTGGAATTTTCGCACCTGAAAGAAAACCTCTATCACGTGTACAAATATCACCAGTATAGAAAATATCATCAAAAAGCAATCCTTTGGCACCCAAAATATGACCACTGTCAATTAAATCAAAATTTTCAAGTGATTCTACATGATTTTCCATTTTAAAACCTCTAAGATTTGCAATCTCATTTGTCTCAATTGAAGACAAAATTGTCCCCCCATTTTTTGAAGGAAGATGATCAGTATGTGCATGAGAAACAAAATTCACTCCAGATGTATCGGAATTTTTAGGATCTAGAAAAACACGTTTTTCATCAATCTCACACAGGATTCCATTTTTTGTCATCCTGACTGATTTATGCAACGAAAATGAAAATAATTAGATTTGATATAAATTGCAGGTTTGATCTAGTATTGACTAGTTGCTAAATCTAGGAATTTTAATCTCAGGGCGTGGAAGCAACATGGAATCTATTTTAAAATCAATAAAGAAAAAGAAAATTCCAATAAAACCAGTAGTTGTAATTTCAAATAAACCAAATGCAAAGGGCCTAAAAATTGCAGAAAAATTAGGAGTGAATGTAGAAGTAATTGAAAGCAAAGGATTCAAAGGAAGTAGATGGCAATATGACAAAAAAATAATTGAGATTCTTACAAAATACGGAGTTACTCAAAAAAATGGTCTAGTTTGTCTTGCAGGATTTATGAGAATTATCAGTCCAGAATTTGTAAAAAAATACAAAAATAGAATCATCAATATTCATCCAGCATTGTTACCCGCATTTCCAGGATTAGATTCTCAAAAACAGGCATTAGATTATGGAGTCAAATATTCAGGGTGTACAGTGCATTTCGTAGATTCAGGAATGGATACAGGGGCAATTATCATTCAATCAATAGTCAAAATCAAAGAAAACGATACAGAAGAAACATTATCAAAAAGAATTCTAAAAGAAGAGCACAGAATTTATCCAGAAGCTGTCAACTTGTTTGCAAGAAAAAAAATCAACGTCAGTAAAAGACGAGCAATTATCAGTTAATTATCAGGACCGCCAAAAAAATACAGCACTTTGAGGGGAACTGTATTACTATGAAAATAGTGTTCAACATCTTTGGCTACAAAAAATAATTTATCTTTTGAAACTTTGTAATCTTTGTTTTTAATTTTTAAAAATCCATCACCTTCAATAACATAATACACTTCATCACTGGCATGAGGGATTTGGGTATCTTCTTCACCAGGTTTTAAAAATAAAAGACCAACAGCTAAACTATCTCGATTAATAAAAGTATGAAAATAGGAAGAACTGCTTTTCTTGATCTTCTCCAGATATACAGATAAATCAAAATCTAATTTCAATTTATTCAGCAGCTACAGTATAGGTTTTTCTTGCAGGTGGTTGACTCATGTAAGAATGTCCTTCAGGATGAAGCTTGTCATGTTCAGGACTGTTATGCATTTTGATAAAAGTCTCTTTGCTTTCATGCTCCACAATGATTCTATAGCTACCATCAGCTGATTTCAAGAATTTTCTAGATACAAATCCAGGAAATGGTGATAATACCTTATTTGATTCTGAAAACCATTTTTTAAAATCTTCTTCAGCACCTTCTTTGAGTTGAACGTCTGCCATCATTACAAACATGTTATGACTAAAAAAATAACCATTTAATTTCTTTTCTAAGATAATCATTACAGAGTCCAAGAATTAAATATCTACAAATTAAAAATCATACCATGACAGGAGTCAAAATTGATGGAAAGTTAATTGCCCAATCAGTAAAAAATAGAGTCAAAATGGCAGTTGATGAATTAAAAAAGCAGGAAATCAATCCATGCCTGGCAACTGTTCTTGTTGGAGAAGATCCTGCATCGGCTACCTATGTCAGAAACAAACACAAGGCATGTGAAGAAGTTGGAATAATTACTAAAGATCACAAACTGGATGCAAACACAACACAGACTCAACTTAATGAAATTGTAGAGAATCTAAATAATGATAACTCAGTACATGGTATTTTAGTCCAATTACCATTACCGTCACAATTAGATGAATTTACCACCACATCAAGAATTTCACCACTAAAAGATGTAGATGGGTTAACACCACATAATGTGGGATTATTAGCAATGAAAAAAGCAGCACTTGTTGCATGTACACCATCAGGAGTTATGGAGATGTTTGAGTATCACAATATCAACTTGGAAGGAAAAAATGTTGTTTTAATTAATAGAAGTAATTTGGTTGGAAAACCACTATATCATTTGTTATTAGAAAAAAATGCAACGGTAATTACATGTCATTCAAAAACTAAAAACTTGATAGAATTATGTCAATCAGCAGATATTATAATTTCAGCAGTGGGTAACAGAAACAAATTCATTTTAACTAAAAATATGATAAAAGAAGGAGCAATAATTATTGATGTTGCAATTTCAAGATTTCAAGAAAAGTTAGTAGGGGATGCTGATTATGAGGATATTATACAGAAGGCATCATTTGCAACGCCAGTTCCAGGAGGAGTAGGACCTATGACTGTTGCAATGTTATTAAAAAATACAATTACAGCAGCATCACTGAGTAGTCAAATTGGAAGATAGTGCAAATAAAACATCACTTCGAAATCTTCTTTTAGAAAGAAGAGACAATACATCTCACGACTTGTTAAAAATTGCAAGTGAGAAAATCCATAAAAAATTAAACAAAGTTTTTTCATTCAAAAATGCAACAAAGATTGGAGCATACTATCCAATAGGAAGTGAGATTTTCACTCAAGATATCATTCAAGAATTACTAAGTAACGGAAAAGAGGTATTTCTACCCAAAGTGATTGGTGCTGATTTAGAATTTAGAAAAATTACAGATTTTTCAAGCCTAGAAACAGGTAGTTTTGACATTATGGAGCCAAAAGAAGAGTGTCCTGTAAATAATGAACTAGATGTGATCCTAACCCCAACAGTAGGGATGTCACATTCAGGGGTAAGGCTAGGATACGGACATGGATTTTATGATAGATTTTTAGCAAAACACAAAACAGTTGCTATTTCTCTAACACTAGAAAAACAAGTCATAAAAAATATTCCAAAATCAGAACATGACATAATTATGAATTGGATAGTAACTGAAGATAAGATGACTAAAATTCAGTAGTCTAATCCTTTTTTTCCAATATCTGTTCTACAAAATTTACCAGACCAAGTAATTTTTGCCACCTCATCATATACAGTATCAATTGCAGATTGTAATGAATCACCCAATGCTGTAACTCCCAAAACACGTCCACCATTTGAAAAGATTTTTCCATCATTCTTTTTTGTTCCAGCATGAAAAACATATGCATCATTTGAAATAGAATCAAATCCAGAAATTTCTTCATCTTTAGGATATGATTCAGGATATCCTTTTGATGCCAATACAACACATACTGCAAATTTATCATTCCAAATTATTTGAGGCATAGAAGATAATGTACCATTAGCAGAGGCTACAAAATAGTCATACAAATCAAAATCCATTCGCATTGTTATTGGCTGACATTCAGGATCACCCATTCGTACATTATATTCCAAAACATATGGCTCGCCATCTCGAAGCATTATTCCAGCATACAAAAATCCCTTGAATGTAATTCCTTCATTTTTCATTGACTGGATTGTTTTCTCAATTACAGTTTCTTGAATTTTTTTTGCCAACACATCATCAACAATTGGAGTTGGAGAATATGCACCCATTCCTCCAGTGTTTGGACCTTTATCATCATCAAAAATTCGTTTATGATCTTGGCTTGACGCCATAGGAATTGCAACATTACCATCAGATAAGGCAATAAAAGAAGCCTCAATTCCATCTATTCTTTCCTCAATTATTATTTTATTTCCAGCATCTCCAAATGTCTTTTTTACAAGTATAGTATCAATTGCAGAAATGGCCTCATCGGTGCCATTACAGACAAGAACACCTTTTCCAGCAGCTAGCCCATCAGCTTTTACGACTACATTGTA
>JABJDB010000034.1 GCA_018668425.1 Nitrososphaerota archaeon
AATCCTGGGGAATTTGTTACATGATTATAATAAAAAATATCTCCAGCTAAAGAACCTAAACCTTCAAACTGTTTTTTTGTGTTTGAAGTTTTTGCAACAAAAATTACGTTGTTATTCTTTTTCATAATTCTTACAATTGATGCTCCCAAATTTGCCTGCCTTGTCATTAGTTGAGAATGCAGTGAACCATCCATCAATACCAAATCAACTTGGTCTACTGTTTTCTCACAGGCTTCAATCTCCATTTTACTTGCCACACTTGAAATATCATCAGCTGATCCTAATCCTGATTTGTGTAAATCAACTAGAATCTCCCCATCTGATTTGATAGATACTGCAGTTGTAGCCCATAATTCAATCCCTTGAAATTTTGTATTGTTAAAACTAGCATCAATTCCTGCAGTAACCACTTCTTCTTTTGTAGGTGAAAATTCTACCCAATTACTGCGTGCTTTATCTAAAATTTGCTCAAATTTTGGACCTTTGAGTACTGATAGCATTTTCTCTCTGTTAATTATGGCGTCTTTGTAGACAGTATTGAGCACAAGAATACTTTGTAGGTTTGAATAAAATCTTTAGGTTATACTGAGCATTGACAAAACTGATCCACTAAACCCGCCCTTTTTTGGAATTCTGATTAGAATTAATTAATAGACTATTCTTTAAAGAATTGATTGAAAAAAATAGGTTTACTTGGATGTGGGGCAATTGGCACTCAGATTGCATTGGCAATTGATGAGGGAAAAATTCCTGCAATACTAACTCATATCTTTGATGATTCAAAAGAAAAATCATCTACATTACATGCAAAATTAAAAAATAAACCTGAAATTGTAGAAAACTCACATTTACTATCTTCAAACTCTGTTGATATTGTAGTGGAAGCTGCATCTCAAGATGCAGTAAAGGATGCAGCATTGAGTATTTTACAAAACAAAAAAGATTTGATGATAATGAGTGTTGGTGCATTACTTGATGAATCAATTTATGATATTTTGTCTGATGCATGTCAAGACTTTAAAAAAACAATTTATCTCCCATCTGGTGCCATTGCAGGACTAGATGGAATAAAAGCAATCAAAGATGAATTGGATTCATTATCTATTACTACTACAAAACATCCACGTTCACTAAAGGGTGCAAAATTCTTTGAAACCTCTGAGATTAATTTGGATGAAATTAATTCTGTTACAACAATTTTTGAAGGAACTGCAAAACAAGCAGTATCCTTATTTCCTAAAAATATCAATGTTGCAGCACTGTTATCTCTAACTGGAATTGGTAGTGAAAAAACTAGAGTTACAATTATGGCAGATCCTGATACTGACAAAAATACTCATCAAATTGAGGCTAATGGTTCATTTGGAAAAATGACTTTTACCATAGAGAATTTCCCTGATACCCATAATCCTAAGACTAGCCGATTGGCAATTTTATCTGCAATTGAAACTCTGAGAAAATATTGTTCAAATGATATTCAGATAGGCACTTGATTCCTGTATTGTGACTTTACAGATATTTTATTGAATTTAGAAATTCTTTTTCAGAAATTATTTCATCTAAATACCACTCTACGTTATCTTTGAACCATTTGGGAATGACTATCTGTTTGTATTCTACAAACATTGTACTCTCAAAAACATTTGTACTTTCTAGTTCCATTTCAAAAAATTCATTTGATTCCTTGTTTTCATATTTTAGAGATAAAACCAGACCTGTTTCTTTATCAATTTCTATTAATTTGCCTTTTTGGTTATCTGCTAAATACCCATCACGTGTATTACCATCTATACTATATTCTGCATTATTAATCACTTGAAATTCATCTTCAATTTTTTCATTAATCTTTACAGGCGTTGTGAAAATTAATCTATCAATGTACTGATGTTGAAAACTTTTAGGAATTTGTCTTTGTTTATTTAATTGAATTTCTATGTTTTCTTTTTCATTATTTATTATGGTCTCAATTGTTATAGTTGTATTTGTGGGTTTACTTCCTACAATCCCTTCATTAGATTTAATCTCTGATATTTCAAATTTGATTATTCCCTTTTCGCCTTTTTGATTAGTAATTGCATATTTTACATAATCATTTTCTTTAAGACATGAATCTAAATTACTACAAACTCTTTCGTATTGGATTTTCTCTTGTTTTGAAAAATCAAAATTAGATATTTTTTCAATAGCATTCAAAAATTCTGTATTTCTAATTTCTCCTGCAACCCATAATTTTGCTTTCTTTTCAAAATCTACTGGTACTAAACTTGATTTCAAATGTTTTTCTTTAAGATAATTTGAATTGGTATTTAATTGATTTTCAATTTCATCTAACAAAACATAGTTTCTCTGAGGGTGATTGCTATTCCATGCTATGTTTTCATATAGTATTGGACAAATATTTGCATTGAGAAAAAGTTTATGATGATCTTTAAAATTCTCTTCACCTAATAGATTGTATTCTTCATAAAAGAAGTTACATAACCCCAAAATGTCTTCAGATGATCTTATTGAAAAATTTGGTTCATGTGCATAAACTGTAGGTACAAAGGCAATTGAAAAAATGACTGCAAATAAGATGAAAAGTTGTATTTTCATGAATTTTCTTTTATTTTTTTGTTATTTAGCTCAATGACCTTTTTTTAAAAAAATTAGTACCACTCTGGAATTTTTGATCATTACAAATTCCATTAATGTAATACCCAAAAAAGAGGAAATTTTTGCCAATTTTTCTACATATTATGAGTATTCTAAGCGGGATCTCTTTCTTTAAATCCCCATCTAAAGCAATTTTGTTGGATATGCTAGTACAACAATCCTCTCAACTCAAAGAAGAAATTCTTAGACTCAAAAAAGAAAAAGATGTAGTTATTCTTGCTCATAATTATCAAATTCCTGAGGTTCAGGATGTTGCAGATTTTACTGGTGATTCTTTGGGATTATCAAGACAAGCAGCCACGGTTCCTCAAAAAACAATTTTATTTTGTGGAGTTAATTTCATGGCAGAAACTGCCGCAATTATTAGTCCAGAAAAAAAGGTACTATTACCTGATACAGAAGCTGGATGTTCTTTATCTGATTCAATTACAGTAGATGAATTAAGAAACTGGAAAAAACAACATCCTGGAGCAATTGCAGTAGGCTATGTCAATACTACTGCTGAAATTAAAGCAGAACTTGATTATTGCTGTACTTCATCAAATGCAGTAAATGTTGTTAAAGCAATTCCTGAAGACAAAGAAATTTTATTTTTACCTGATATGTTTTTGGGATCTTTTGTTGCAAAAATGACTGGTAGAAAAAACATTCACATTTGGGCAGGTGAATGCCATGTCCATGCAGGAATCACTCCTGAAGATGTTAACAAAAAATTAGAATCATTAAATGATTCAGAATTAGTAATTCATCCTGAATGTGGATGTACCACACCATTCATGTATGATGTTGCAGATGGAAGTTTTGATAATAGTAAAGTTTCAATTTTATCAACTGAGGGAATGCTAAAACATGTTACTGAATCAAAATCAAAAAACTTTGTAGTAGCTACTGAAACTGGAATTTTGCACAGAATGAAACAAGACAATCCTGAAAAAACATTCGTTCCTGCATCTGAAAAAGCTGAATGTCAATACATGAAAATGATTGATCTTCAAAAAGTTCATGATGCATTAGTACATGAAACAAATGTAGTTACTGTTCCAAAAGAAATTGCTGACAAGGCACGTTTGGCAATTGATAGAATGCTTGCAATAAGCTGAATTTGTGATTAGTTTGGTTGGATTATTTAGTAGAGAGCCAAAAGATCCTGCATTCAAAGAAAACGAAAAAAAATTCAAGGAATTTAAAAAATTACTTAAAGATAAAAAATATTCAGAAGCCCTCAAATCAGGCGTAGAATATGTCAGAAAAGTCCCAAATCACCATGATGCTTTGTTTATGGTGGGCAGTGTCTATTATTTGAAAAACAAATACAAAACTTGCATCTCTTATTTGGATAAATCCCTTGAAATTGGAGAATATGATGTTGATGCTTTACTTCTCAAAGCATATGCTCATCAAAAGTTAGGTGAAAATAAACGTGCAATTCAGTGCTGTGAAAAAATTCAAGAAGTTGATTCTAAAAATAAATCTGTTTTGCAACTATTAGAACAATTAAATCTCTAAACTCATATCAATTCCTTTAACAGAATTAGTAATACTTCCAACTGATATGATGTCTACTCCTGTTTTCCCATAGTTTGAAATATTTTTTACAGTGATTCCTCCTGATGCTTCAAGTAATACTTTATTTCGTAATTTCTCTTTTTTCAAAATTGAAATTGCTTTTTTAATTTGAGATGGAGTAAAATTATCAAGCATAATTATTGATGCGCCACTTTTTGCAGCAAACACTGCATCTGAGATATTTTCAACTTCAACTTCAAATTTTTTATATTTTTTCTTTGCTTTTTTTATCAATAATTCTAGTGAATCACTTACTGCAATGTGATTATCTTTAATCATGACCATTTCATCTAGACGTAATCTGTGCTTTTTTCCACCTCCAATTTCTACTGCTTCTTTGTCAAAGTAACGTAGTCCTGGGGCTGTCTTTCTTGTTGCATACAATTTTGTTTTACTGGGGATTTTTTTTACCAAGTAATTTGTCTGAGTTGCAATGCCGCTCATTCTAGTTAGTAAATTTAGGGCTGTTCTCTCACACGTTAAAATTTTAGCAGAATCACCTGTAATACTCATAATGGTTTGATTTGGTTTTGTTTTAGTGCCATCTTTTTTTAAAATTTTAACACTACATCCTTTGATTTTGAAAATCTCTTTAGCATGATTTACACCTGCCAAAACGGCATCTTCTCTTGAAATGATTCTAACTGTGATTCTTTTTTTATCTAATAATGAACTAGTAATGTCCCCTTTACCAATATCTTCTGCAAGAAATTGTACCAATTGTTTTTTTGAATTAAATGACAATATTATGATAAAATGTTTTAGTGATTTTAAATATTTAGAAAATTATACTACTTTGATTGCATACTTGCCTTTTTTAGTAATACCTAGAGTTTTTGAAATTTCAGAATTTGTTGGATCAACTACTAAAACAACTCCATTCCAGTCTGGTGTCAAGTCTGATGATTTACATCCAGGACAAACTTTGCCTGTTGTTACACATTTGCATTTTCTACATGCCATTTCTCGTGCCATCTTAACTTGCCTCTACTTTAGCTTCTTTTGCTGGTTCTTCAGTACCGCCAGATGCTTTCTTTATCTCTTCGACAATCCAATCGTCTGCACCTAAGAATGGTTGTCTACATGTAATTCCAATCTTACCCATTGCAGCGGCTTTGCCTAAAGATACAGCAGTAATTCTTGCACGAAGTGTTGAACCAACTTTTAATGTTCTTCCACTTTGATTAGCTAAAATCATTCCAGACTTTACATCACTTTTCAAATAGTCATCCATGACTTGTGACAAGTGTAGTAACGCATCTGTTGGACCAATTCTTACAAATGCACCAAAGTCTGTAATGTCCACAATTTCTCCTTGAACAATTTCTTGGAGTTTTGGATAAAATGTTAATGCTTCAAATTGTACTTTATGAAAAGTTCCACCGTCACCGGCAATCATTTTTCCCATTTCGTCAACTTTAGCATCTAAAATCATAATGATATATCCTAAATCTGCGTTAATCATACTCTCGTACTTTTCTTTGAGAATGTTTACTGCTGCTTTTTTGAGTGTGGTTCCAAACAAGCTTGGAGGAATCCTAACAACATCAACTAGAGTAGATATAGAAAACAACTGTGCTACTTTTCTTGAATTTCAATTTATGAATGTTTAGGTAATTTAGTCGTAAATTTCCAAAGATTTTCGAAATTTTCTAAAGAAATGATAATTTTTTTGCTTCTCTGAATTATGTTTAAATAATGTAGGGAGGTTTTTTGACGCAATGGTTGGAATCGATCAAGTCTTAGAAAAACTCAGCACTGTAATTGATCCTGATTTGAAAAAAGATATCGTATCTATGGGTATGATTAAAGATTTAGAACTTAATGATGGTAATCTCAAATTTACTTTAGAATTAACAACTCCTGCATGTCCATTTAATGTCGAAATTGAAGACGATGTGAGAAAAGCGATTGCCGATATCTCTGAACTCAAAAATTTTGATTTAAAAGTTACAGCCAAAGTCATGGAGGGTCGCTCTCTTGATGATGACACTGGAATGGCAACTGTCAAAAATATTATTGGTGTTGCAAGTGGAAAAGGTGGAGTAGGAAAATCAACTGTCTCATTGAATTTAGCTTTAGCATTACAACAAACAGGAGCTAAAGTTGGATTACTTGATGCTGATATTTACGGTCCTAGTATTCCGTTAATGCTTGGAATGAAAGATGGTTCTATGGAAGTTGAAGATAACAAACTCCAACCAGCTGATGTACATGGATTAAAAGTAGTTTCTTTTGGTTTCTTTGCAGATCAATCAAACCAAGCAGCAATTTATCGTGGTCCTATAATTTCTGGAATATTAAAACAATTTTTGGTAGATACTAACTGGTCTGATTTGGATTATCTTATTGTAGATTTACCTCCTGGCACTGGTGATATCCCATTAACTCTTGCACAAACAATTCCAATTACTGGAATACTTGTTGTTACAACACCACAGGATGTTGCAAGTTATGTTGCAGTAAAAGCAGTTTCAATGTTTGAAAAACTAAATGTTCCAATTATCGGTGTAGTTGAAAACATGAGTCATTTTGTTTGTCCAAACTGTGATGACAAACATTACATCTTTGGTGAAGGTGGTGCAAAGAAAATCAGTGAACAATTCAAAATGCCATTTTTAGGTGAAATCCCATTAAACTCTGGAATCATGTCTGGCTCTGATTTGGGTAAGCCAATCATGATGACAAATCCTGATTCTCCAAGTGCTGAGGCCTTTAGAAAGAGTGCAAAAAACATTGCAGCACAATGTAGTATTATTGCATCTAAACTTCAAGAAGAGATGGCATCTGAAGGTTCATCTGAAACTTCTGATAAAGAACCAACTACCGAATCTACTCCGGAACCAACTACTACTCAGACCTGATTCTTTTGAAACTACCTAATTCATTACGAGACCAATTCAAAAATCCTTTAGGTGTATTGTTACCTGAAAATATTGCAGATAAGAAGCACATTCTAGAGTTTCTTTCTGATAATTCCTATATCATTACAGTTGGAGATAGAACAACTGAGAAAATGATTGATTTTGATTTGATTCCATCATTGCAAATTATTGATGGTGTTGAAAAAAGACAAAAACGTGAACTACCAAAATTAGAAAATACTACTGAATTAACTGTGGATAATCCTGCAACTGAAATCACTTCTCAAAGTATTGATGTGATAAAACAAGCATTTACGTTACAATCCCCAGTTAGAATGGTAGTTAATGGTGAGGAGGATTTGTTGGTAATTCCTGTATGTATTCATGCACCTGATAATGCAGTTGTTTTGTACGGTCAGCCAAATGAGGGGTTAGTGATAGTAAAGATAACTTCTGAAATTAGAAATAAAACACAAAAACTACTTGATTTAATGGAATAATTAAGGAATGATGAGACGGTGGCTGTATGATTGATGATTACCCCACTAAACTTCTGACCCTATTAATTCATAATTTGAAATAATCAAAATACACCAAATTTTGTATAACTATTGACACTTGAGAATAAACACCGATTTGATGATATTTTTTTGTGAAGTTAGACCCTGAACTTAGATTGCAAATTTTAGAAAAAGTCGGAATTTACTCAAATCGATTCTCAATTCTTGAACCTCAAATACTTCTAAGTTCTAAAGAAGTTTTAGATGCACCAAAGGAGATGACTGAAGGTAGACGTACATCTGCCTACAAGTATTATGGAGTTTCATATCTTAATCATAATTTGGTATTTGTCAATGTACGAAAGATTCCTGATGAGAAAACCTTGGAAAATACTATTGTTCATGAATTAATTCATATGCGATTTCCATACCTTGCTCATGGAAAAAGATTCAACAAATTAGTTAGACAAGGACTAAGAGGAAAAACATTTTCCCCTTACAAAAAAAGAAGCAAAATTAACGCTATTTGATTTATATTTCCCAGTTTATCGCAAGCTGAGTATAGTATGAACATCCCAGAAATTCTGCCATTTATCGCAGGAATTGCATCCTTTTTGGTCGCTGGGGGCTTGGTTGCATGGATTGTGAAACAACCTGCAGGAACAAAAGAAATGATGGATATTTCAAATGCAGTAAAAGAAGGTGCAGCAGCATTTCTAAAAAGAGAAATGATGATTATTGTTCCAGTCGCAATTGCATTATCACTAATTATTGGTGCCTTTTTGACACCTTCAAACGGAATTGCATTTGCAGTGGGTGCAGCATTATCTGCAGTAGCAGGAATTATTTCATTAAAAATTACAGTAAAAGCAGCAGTAAGAGCTGCAAATTTGAGCAGTAATGGATTAGGTCAAACATTTGCTATGGCCTTTAGAGGCGGTGCAACAGTAGGTCTTGCAGTTCCTGCAATGGCACTTTTGGCAATTACTGGTCTTTACATGATATTTCCAGATCCAATCACCATTGCTGGTGTTGGAATTGGTGCTAGTCTTATTGCATTATTCATAAGAATTGGTGGTGGTATCTTTACAAAAGCTGCAGATATGGGTGCAGACTTGGTTGGAAAAGTTGAAGTAAATATTCCTGAAGATGATCCTCGAAATCCTGCAACTATTGCAGACAATGTTGGTGACAATGTTGGAGATGCAGCAGGAATGGGTTCTGATGTTTATGAATCATATATTGTTACTATCCTTGCAGCATTACTTATTGCTGCATTAATTGGTGCACCAAACTTTTTCTTGTATCCAATTTTAATTGGTTCTTCAGGAATGATTGCATCCATTGTTGGAATTGTAATTGTTGGTTCAAAAGGTGTAACTGATGTTATGAAACCTCTTAATCGTTCATTTTATGTCTCAGCAGCTATTGCAATTGGATTAAACTATGTATTCATTACACAATTCATTGGTGACTCTGCTACTTCACTTGCATTATTTGGTTCAACTGTAATTGGTGTCATACTAGTTCCAGTTATTCAAAAAATTACTGATAATTACACTAGTTACAAAAAAGGTCCTGTTAAAGAAATTGCAGACTCTGCAAAATGGGGATATGCATCATTAACATTAATGGGAATTATCAAAGGCATGCAATCAACTGGACCATTTATGATTGCACTAGTTGTTGCAATCATTCTTTCTTACAGTATTGCTTCAGGTGCAGCACCAGAAGGTGCAGACCCAGTACTTTATGGAATCTTTGGTACTGCAATGACTGCAATGGCAATGTTGAGTCTAGCAGGAATTGTTCTAAGTATTGATGCATTTGGTCCAATTGCAGATAATGCCGGTGGTATTGTTGAGATGACTGGAATGGGAGAAGAAAATCGTAGAGTTACTGATGAAATTGATGCAGTTGGAAACACTACAAAGGCTGTTACCAAAGGATTTGCTATTGCAAGTGCAGCACTAGCTGCATTGGCTATGATTCAAGCATTTCAATTTGAGGCAGCACATGTCTTTGAAGGCGTTTTAGATTTAGATTATAGTTTAACAAACCCTGCAATTATTGTTGGATTACTCATTGGTGGTTTGATTCCATTTATCATTACAGGACAATTAATCAATGGTGTATCAAGGGCTGCAGGAAAAATGGTCGATGAAGTTAGACGACAATTCAAAGCAGATTCTGGAATTCTTGAAGGAACATCAAAGCCAGATTATGCTAAATGTGTAGATATCGCAACTGTTGCATCAATTAAAGAACTATGGAAACCAGCACTCGTTGCAATTCTTGCACCAATTATTTTAGGAGTACTCTTAGGTCCAACCGCAGTAGCTGGATTACTAATGGGTGCAGTTGTTACTGGTATTCTCTTAGCATACCATTTGGCAAACACAGGTGGTGCATGGGATAATGCAAAGAAGCTTGTTGAGATGAATGGGGAGAAAGGCTCTGAAATTCATAAAGTTGCAGTTGTTGGTGATATTATTGGTGATCCTTACAAAGACACAGCAGGTCCTGCACTTAACACTGTCATCAAATTACTAAACACAATTGCTATAGTCTTTGTATCAGCATTTGTTGCAATTCTTGCAATCTAATCTTCAACAAACAAAGTCATATCTAATTCATCAATTTGTGTTTGTATTGCTTTTCTCAAAACTACATTATGTGCATCACAGAATTTGAAATAACCATCAACTGTTAGAAAACATCCACAAATCCATTTTGTTTTTCTGTCTCCCTCAACAGTCCATTTTGAATATTTTTGTTCAGACATACAATCTGTATTATTTCTAATCTAAAAAATCTAATCTTTTGTAAAAAGGAAAAAAGATTAAGGACAGCCTTCCATTTTTTGGATAAAGTAGCCTTTTTCTTTAATTGCCTGTTCTACAGGCTCTGGTGCTCCTTGTGAGTGACAGAATTGACATTCGTTTGTAGTCATTTCTGATTCTCCTTCACCAACTGATTGTAACCACTCTTTGCCGTAAGTTAGGGCTTTGTCGTGGTCTTTTTCACCAGTAATTACATCAAAGTGCATGGTGTGACCATC
>JABJDB010000035.1 GCA_018668425.1 Nitrososphaerota archaeon
AGGCATATCATAAGCACCCAAAACTGTACTAGTGTGGACAATTTTTAACTTCATAGAATCTGCTTTTTCTTGAGCAACTGCAAGCATCCTAGTTGTCACTTCTTTATTAAATTCTGAGACAACTATTGCAATATTCATGATTAGTGCACCTTTGCGTATTCTAAAAGTTCTTTTCCATCAATTAATGGAATTCCATTTTGTTTTGCAAATTTTTCAGCTTTTTCTACGGATAATGCTGAATAAGTTTCAGCATCCATCATTTCACAAATTGCAGTTACTGGAGTTAATCCTGCAACTTTAGTTAGATAAACAGACATTTCTGTATGTCCTTGACGAGTGGATAGTAATCCTTTGGAGGAAATTAACAAAGGAACATGTCCAGGAGTTTTAAATGATGAAGCAAATTTTTTCTGTTTATTTTCAATATGAAAAATATTTGCCATTTCTTTAATCGTTAATGCTCTATCATTATCAGTGATTCCAGTATAAGTTTGATAATGATTTACAGACAATGAAAAAGTTGGGTGATCACCATAAGGTGCCAAACCCATAATCATTTCTTTGTTTGAAATTGGTGAATCTGAAAGGATTTCATGCATGTATCTTAATTCAAGTGAATTTGCAAAATCATGATCTAATGCAATACACAATAATCCACCTGCATGTTGACGCATTCTTGCAACATGTTCAGGAGTTACAAATTCTGCTGCAACTACCATGTCAATTTCATTTTCTCGTCCTGCTGAATCAAACAATAAAACAAATTCTCCTCGTTTTAGAGATTCTATTGCAGATTCAAGTGACATATAAAAAAAATCTTCGTAAACGGATTATAAAGTTTACTAAAAAAATGGTAATTACCACTAAAATGGTAGATTTGATTTATTTTAAAATGTACTTTCCAAGAATATCTGTTTCAATATTGATTTTATCTCCAACTTTTTTTGTATGAAAACTAGTAATTTCAATCGTATGCGGAATTAATGAAACGGAAGCAAGGTTTTTCTTAATATCAACTACAGTTAAACTGATTCCATCCATAGCAATAGAACCTTTTTTCACCACATATTTTGAAAGTTTTTTTGGAACTTCAAACCAAACTTGAACTTCTTTTGGTTTTTTTAAAATTTTTTTGATAATTCCCACGCCATCAACATGACCTAAAACAAAATGACCTTCTAATCTATCTCCAGCTTTTAAACTTCTTTCAATATTTACAATTCCGCCAACTTTTAGATTTCCAAGATCTGTTTTTTTAGTAGTTTCATCAATCATTTCAAAAATACAACTAGATTTAGATAATTTTGTGGCAGTTAGACAAACTCCATTTAGAGCAACACTTTGACCAATTTTTAGTCCCTTTGCATGTTTACCTAAATTAACTTTCATTTCAATGGCACTTCTATTTTTTGTCTTGCGAGAAATTTTTTCAACTTTACCAATTCCTTCCACAATTCCTGTAAACATGAAATTATCTAATTTTTTAGTTATAAAACGATTTAGATGTTTTTAAAAATGGGAAAAAAATCAACCAGTTATTTCAATACTTTACGAATTGTTTCATTTAGTACACGAGAATAGCTGTATGAAGTTTGTTCTTGTGAGATTAATTTTGCTTGACGAAGTCTTAATTTTTTATCAAGATCCTCATCAATCATTATTGTTACACGTTTACTCATTGTAATCAACATAAGTTATGAATATTATAATATAACATTATGTGAAATGTTCCAAAAATGGGAATTATTGGTTAATTGCTAAAATCACTTGTTCCATTTTGAATGGTTTTTGAATCAAAGGAACTGTGAGTTTATCTAATTTTTCTTGGGTTTCAGAACTTGTATCAGCAGTAATAGCAAGAATTTTCGCTTTAGGATCTAAATCTTGTATTTTTTTGATAGCATAAAATCCACTACCATTAGGCATGTTTAGATCAATTAGGACTACATCTGGATTAAGTTCTTTGAATAATTTTACAGCAGAAACACCATCAAAGCCATTACCAATTACATTAATGTCATGTTCTTCTAAAAATTCGCTAAATAATCTCACAGTATCTTCATCATCATCAATTACAATTACAGATTTATTCATTACATTTAACATTAGAAAATCAGTGCTTTAATATTTTGCATTTTTAGGAATTTATTATGGTAGGAATCGATAGACTGATTTCATTTTCACTATCAGATAAAATGAAAAAAAGAATGGGAATAGATAATTTGAAAAAAGTGGAACGAGAGTTATTTTTAGAACATGGTATGTCGATAAAACTTTCAATTGAGCATTTTGATAAATTTCGTAAAGTGTTTAAAAAAAAATCAGATTTAGATATTAATGAATTTGAAAAAAAGTGTATAGATGGGATAATTAAAGTACAAAAAATTAAAGAGAAATATTTTGTAACAATAGTTGACAATCATTTATCAAATTTAATTTTAGAAGCATTTGGAGATTCAGAAACTAGAAAAATAATTTTGGCTTTGTTAGAAAATGAATATACCATTCCACAAATTTTAAAAGAATCCAAAATTCCAAAAACTTCAGGATACAGAAAAATAGAAAATTTATTGATTAATGGTTTGTTAATCGAAACAGGAAAAGTTCTCAGTGAAAGTAAAAAAATTTCTAAAATTCAGTTTATTTTTCAAAAATTCACAATGGATATTCATCATGATTCAGTAAAAATTGATGGAGTGATTTCTAAAAAAATATTTGAAAAAAGTACTAGTATGAAATTAATTCTTGAATCTTTTGAATAATTTGATTAAAATAGTTATTTTACAAGTTCAAGAAGAGCTTTTGCTTGCTTGAAGTGTACCTCGTCAATCATTTTTCCATCAACTGTAGTAGCACCTTTGCCTTTTTTTGTTGATTCAGAATAAATTTTACAAACTTTTTCAGCCCATAAAATTTCATTTTTGTTTGGATGAAACAATTTGTGAACAATATCAATTTGATCAGGATGTATGACACTTTTTCCAGAATATCCAAGGGATTTACCAGTTTTACAATCTTTTTGAAATCCTTTTAGATCTTTTAGATCCTGCCAAATAGCGTCAATTGCAATAATACCTGCGGCATGTGCATCAACTGGAATTTTTCCTCTAGAATATTTCTCACCTTGAGATTCTTTTGTATATTCTACACCAATATCATTTAGAAGATCAAAAACACCAAAAACCACTGCAGAAATTCTTTTTCCAAAAGATGCAATGTTGTATGTATTAACAACTCCTTCTGCAGATTCAATTGATGGAATAATTTGAAGGGGTTTTAATTTTCTTGTTTTCTCTAAATCAGATAAAATTTTTACAATTTTTTTTAGTTCTTTTACATTATTTACTTTGGGGATTACTATTCCATCAATTCCTTTTTGAATAACTTCTTTAAGATCAGATGGGATTTTTCCAGACGTTGGGGAATTTGTTCGAACAAAAATGGATGAATCATAAGATTTACGAGATTTTAATGCTGATTTGATTAATTTTCGAGCATTTGATTTTTCATTGTCTGGAACTGAATCTTCTAAATCAAAGCAGACAATATCAGCTTGAATTTTTTTTGCTTTTTCAAGAAATCTTGAATTGTTACCTGGAACAAAAATGAGACTACGAAAAAGCTGTGTCATTAAATGATTAAGCGTTCTCTGGCTTCATTAAGATTTTGCCAAAGAGACCCTTTCCAGTAAGCATCTTAGTATGTGCCTCTGCTGCTTGCTCAAAGGTATAAGTTGAGTCAACGGCTGCTTTGATTTTGCCTTGACCCATCCAGTATAGACCTTGTTCTAGTTCAGCTTTAGTTCCTTGTGTTGAACCTAAGATGTTTGTTCCTTTGAAGAATACATGTCTAAGATCAGTTTGTGCGTTGTATCCAGTTGTTGCACCACATGAAACTAGAGTTGCCCCATATTTGAGCAAAGTAAGTTGTTTATTCCAGTGTGTTTCACCAATGTGATCAAAAGATACATCAATTCCAGGAGCTTCTCCCTTCTTTTTTGCTAATTCTTTTGTAATTGCTCTAACTTCTTTATGCCAATCTTCTTTTCTATGATCAACTGCATAATCTGCTCCAAGTTCTAGACATTTGTCTAGTTTATCTGGACTTGCTGTTGCAATAACATCACAATTGTATAATTTTGCAATTTGAATTCCAAAGCTGCCTACTCCAGAACCACCGCCCATTAGTAAGACAGTTTGTCCGGGTGTAATTTTGGCTCTACCAACTAACATGTGCCATGAAGTTAACAATGTCATTGATGCAGCTGCTGCTTCATCATATGAAACACCTTCAGGAATTTTTGCAACATTGACTTCAGGTAAATGAGTTACTTCTTGGAATGCTCCCCAAGTTGGACCAGTTTGGAATCCCCAAATCATTCTCTTAATACAATCAAATTCTCGTCCGTCAGTACATGCTTTACAAACTCTGCAAGACATGTTAGAGTGAGATACAACTCTATCTCCTACTTTGATATTTTTAACATCCTCACCAACTGCAATAACATCACCAGCTGCATCAGAACCTGATACGTGTGGTAAAGGTACAGGGACAGGATTTCCTCTCATTCCCCAAATATCATTATAATTTAATGCTGCAGCTTTTACTGTAAAGACTACTTCATCTGCTTTTGGTTTTGGATCATCTATATCCTGGACTTTAAGGATTTTAGCATAATTATCATCTGGTGCATATTCACTGTATGTAACGGCTTTCATGAATAATGACAAATACTACCCATAATTATATTTTATCTGTATTATACTCGATTCATCTTAAATTCACGCTTTGGCTGCTGTGAAGATAAAAGAATCTCTTTTAATTGATCATCTGTTATTTGTCCCGGCATTTTTCCTTGTGATGCCATTCCAATTAGAAATTGTTCCACACTATCAGATAATTCAGGTTTAACCATTTTGATATTATTTAGCCTCATTCTGGCTTCAGGAGTAAGAATTTTTCTTAAAATTTGTTCTTTTTGTGCAGCTTGCTCATGATTAGGATTATGATCTTGTGGTAAATCATTTGGTTCAGGAAAACTCATTTTGATCTAACGGTATATTTTCAATTCAGGTTTTTCTAAAATTAATTCATTAAGGATTTCAGTTGCAAGTCTATCTAGTTTTTGCATTCCATTTTTAGAAACAACTCTACCCTTCTTTTCAATTTTTTCTAAATATCCAAGTTTTTCTAAACCTTGAATTGCAGTAAGAATAATTG
>JABJDB010000036.1 GCA_018668425.1 Nitrososphaerota archaeon
ATCATTGTATCAAACGCTACATCAACAGATCTAATCAATGCTACATCAACTGAGCCTATCATTGTATCAAACGCTACATCAACAGATCTAATCAATGCTACATCAACTGAGCCTATCATTGTATCAAACGCTACATCAACAGATCTAATCAATGCTACATCAACTGAGCCAATTATTGTACCTGAAGCAACAATTTCATTCCAATTAGATGAATCATATTTGATGATAGTTGTTACTGAAGAAAAAGGAACAATTCAAAATACTGTAAATGCTGGAATTCATACTACATCTTGTGAAGGAACAACAATAATTTCTAATTTACCAGAAAATGAGTATGAAGAAATTTCATTAAATGCACCTAGAATCTTTGATGTAAACTTCCAAATTGAGAATGGAACAAAACACAGAGCATCAACTGATTCAGAATTTTTCTATGTATCAGAACAAGACTTGGAAATTTCTGCAATCATTGATAGTAAGAACCCTCTCAAGAGAGTTGAATTAAGAACTATCACACTAGGACAAGCAGATGATGAATACATTGCAATCAAGATGAATACTGAAGACTTGCTTGTATCTCCAACAACTTATGTAGTCACTGCAACCATCCCTTCATTCCTTATGCAAGATCCGGCAATTTCATACTGGATACATGTAATTGATGAAGAATTAGCAGAAGTTGAATCTGCACATTATACTATGGGTGTAAAACCAATTACTACACCTGATGTATCATTAGAATTAGATGTACCATCAATTAAACAAAGTAATTCTATCGTTAGACCTAGTCTGTACATCAATAATGACAAGTCACCATCATACGGTATTGTATCATTAATTGTAGATGACCAAATTGTATCTGAGAAAGCACAGTTCTTTGATAATGGTCAAACCAAAGTATCATTTGATTGGAAAGTACCTGGTTCACAAGAACTATCATCATATGATATTCAAGGTAAAGTAGACTTGTATGGTATTAGTGAGATTACTGATTCAGCCATACTTTACAGTCATCCACAAACTGTATCTGCATCAGCATATGACATGCAAACTCTAGAAATTATAGAAAAAGATGGAGATGTATTATCTGAACCAGTATTACTCTATGCATCAGATTCTAGAAATGATGAACTTAAATTCAGAGTTACTGCACCAAATGGTCAATGTATTATTGGTTCATCTGATGAATGTTCAGTGCAAGATAGTACTAGAGGAAATAGAGGTGGATTACAAAGTGTACAGTTTAATGATCAAACATTGAGAATCAAATATTCTGGTTCAGATAGTATAATTGAGAGATTTTCAATTACATCAATCGATCCAATTGTAGGTGATTGGAGTATAACATTAGAAACAGAAGAAGGATTAATCCCACAAGCTCAAGCAGTAAAAGACTTGGATGTTAAAGTAAAACACAAGATTCATTCAGAAATTAATACTGTATATTCAGATTAAGGAAATGCAACAGAGTCTGAAAGAATTGAATCAAGTTCAGAAATTTTAATTCTTATTTGCTCCATGGAATCTCTCTTTCTAATTGTAATTGTTTCATCTTCTAGTGTTTGGTGGTCAATTGTAACTGCAAATGGTGCACCAATTTCATCTAATCTTCTATATCGTCTTCCAATAGCACCAGAGTGATCTAAAAATGCATCAAATTTTCTTTTGATATTTAGATAAATTTCATCTGTTTTTTCTTTTAACCCATCTTTTTTGACCAATGATAAAATACCAACATGAGTTGGAGATAGATATGGTTTTAGAGATAAAACAATTCTTTCATGTTCTTTATCATCTTTTAATGAATGCTCCAAAATTGTATATAGACTACGGTCAATTCCCATTGAAATCTCAAATACATGTGGTAATACCTTATCATCACCATCCATGATTTCAAATTTCTCTTTACTTTTTTTAGCATGACTAGTCAAGTCATAGTCTGATCTATAGTTACATGCAACTAATTCCAACCATCCAATGGTTGTTTCAACTTCAAAATCAAATGCAACTTCAGCATAAAATGCCTTTTCTTTATCACCTAATTTTCTGAATCTACTTTTTGTAATATCTATTCCAGTTTTCTCATAAAATTCAGTTAATATTCCTAGATAATATGCTACAAACTTGTTTGGAATAATACCTGATTCAACTGCTTCTTTACATGTCATTGCAACAGGATCTGAATCAGTTTGTACTCTAATAGTAACATCTGCAATTTCTTCAAATTTTTCAACATCACTTAGCTTAGAAGGATTACAAAATACCTCAATTTCTGCTTGATAAAATTCTCTTAGACGTAACAAGCTTTGTCTTGGTGCTATTTCATTTCTAAAACTTTTACCAACTTGTGCGATTCCTAACGGGAGTTTCCCTCTCATTGTTTTGTATAATCTTGGAAAATCAACAAAGATTGATTGACAAGTCTCTGGTCTGAGATATGCTTCTTCTTCTTCAGGACCAATTCCAACTTTGAACATCATGTTGAAATTTTTTGTTTTATCAAAATCCCCCTTACATTTTGGACATTTTATATTATTTTGAGAAATCGCATCATCAAATTCTTCCAAATTTGCACTTTCAGGAATTTCTATTTTAGTAATTTCAGCAATTGTTCTATCTGCTCTAAACGTTGAATTACATTTTGTACATTTGATTATTGGATCTGCAAAATTTCCTAAATGCCCTGATGCTTCAAAGACTGATTTTGACATGATTTGAGAGCCATCAATCTCAAGCATTCCATCTCGTCTAATTAATTCCCTTCTCCATAATTGTAAAAATTTATTTTTTAAACCAACTCCAGTTGGTCCATATTCCCAAAATCCAGCTTGTGCATCAGAATAAACTTCACAGCTAGGAAAGTAAAATCCACGCTCAAGTGCTAGTTTCATCACTGCTTCATAGTCCATTATATCATCTCTCTAGTCATAAAATAAATCTCTACGCAAATCCCTTTGCAATTTTGATATTCTCAAAGTCATCTCTGTCATCATCAATTGGTGTTTCTAAAATTATGGGGATTTTTTTCTTATTTGCAAACTTTACTACTGCACCAATACCTTCAGCACCAATTCCACCTAATCCTAAATGGTAATGTCTATCTAAATTACAACCAATTTCTCCTCTTGCATCATTTAGGTGTAAAATCTTCAAATGTTCAATTCCTACAAATTTGTCAAATTCATCAAAAACTTTTTTCACATTAGATTTTGTTCTTAAATCATATCCTGAAACAAATGCATGACAAGTATCAAAACATACACCAAACTTTTTTGCAGGTTTTAATTGATTAAAAATTTCTCCTAACTGCTCAAACCCATACCCTACAGAGTTTTTTTGCCCTGCAGTATTTTCTAAAAGAATCATAACATCATTTTTTATTTCTCCAGCTTTATTCAATGCATCAACTAATCTCTTAATCCCACCTTCTTCACCAGTTCCCAAATGACTTCCAAGATGAGTAACCAAATATGGAATTCCTAATTGTGCACATCTCTCAGTTTCACTAATCAAAGTTTTTAGGGATTTTTCAAACCCATCTTCTTTTGGAGTGGTTAAGTTTGGTAAATATGGCATATGTGCACAAGTTGCAAATCTATCAATTCCACTAGACTCTAGTTTTGATTTAAAATCAGAAATATTCTCATCTGTCAGTTCTTTTGCATTCCACCCTCTTGGATTTCTAGTAAATATTTGAAATGCAGAACATTTTCTTTCAACTGCATTATCTACTGCTTTGTCAATTGATCCAGAAATTGAGACATGACAACCAAGTTGCATATGTCTCAAATCTCTTAAAACATAATTTAAACCAGCATTCAGATTTTAAACCAGATTTTTATGTAAATTCAGTAAACCACTTGTATGCTAGCACTTGGACAAGATGAAATAGCAAAATATCCCTTTCTAGCAGATGCTGGACAATATCTCAAAGATAAGGGCTTCACACTTGAACAGTTTGGAG
Source organism: Nitrososphaerota archaeon (assembly GCA_018668425.1). Taxonomy (GTDB): domain Archaea; phylum Thermoproteota; class Nitrososphaeria; order Nitrososphaerales; family Nitrosopumilaceae; genus Nitrosopumilus. The sequence continues at coordinate 3,965 of JABJDB010000036.1, forward strand.
TGGATCCTGATCTTAAAGAGCTGATTTTAAAGGCATATGAGCGAATTCAAGTAGCAGCAGACGGTAAAATCTACAAATCTGATCTAATCGATAATCAAGTATCAAAAGAGGCTGCACTACCAAGAGAAGTATTTTCATTTCTCTTAGCTATTGTATTGTTAAAACTCAGTGGAATGCATACTCTGATTAAGAGATTCTCACTAGCTGAAGCAAGACGTGCAGAAAAATATCTAGAAAAAGATCTTGCAAATATTTCAGATGAATCAAAAAATCAATTAGCAGTTAGAGTAATTGATGATTTATTTTCTGTTAAAGTAGAAAAACAAGATGATTATTTTACAATTCCAGTATCTGATTATTTGAAACACTCTATTAATTTTCATGAACGAGAATGGAAATTAATTAACAGACATGTAGAAAATGGGAATGTCCTTTTATCCCCACATGAAACAGTTAGATTAATCAGAAAAGAACTTGGAACTTATATCAATTCAAAAATAGTTAATGCAAAAACTCCTACAATGATTCCTGGTTTTGAGGATTCAGTAAATAAACTAGTTTTATTATCAAAAAAATTTAAAACATTTACTGTAACTACAGGAGAATATCCACCATGTGTTAAACATGCACTAGAAATTTTAGAGAAAGGAGAAAACCTTCCACATTCTGGACGATTTATGCTTGCAACATTTCTATTATCTAAAGGACAAACAGTACAACAAATTGCACCACTATTCAAAAATGCACCAGACTATAATGCTAGAGTAACATTATATCAACTAAATCATCTAGCTGGAACTTCAGGAAGTGGTACACAATATTCATGTCCATCATGTGAGAAGTTAAAAACACAGAGTCTATGTTTTGCAACATCTGAATGCAATAATATAATCAATCCTTTACAATTTGGAAAGAAAAAACAATGAATGAAAATAATTTAAAATTTTTAGAAGAATCATTTAAAAAATATTATTTTGAGCACTCTGAATTAATTCTGGTACCTGAACGTTCATCTGAACGTGAATTCGGTTTCCAGAAATTCAATTCAGGAATGACACGTCATATTTCAATTAAAGATGATAAAGAATTACATTTACTGTGTATGCAAAATACACCTTCTGATGTTTATTGTTCAAATGCATACTATACATTTCCAAATTTACCAATGAATGAAAAGGATTGGAAAGAAGCTGACTTAATTTTTGATATTGATGCAAAAGATCTGAATTTATCTTGTAGAGAAAATCATACTATATCAATTTGTAATGACTGTAATGAAATATCAAAAAATCATGTGAAATGTTTAAAATGTAATTCAATAAAACTAGAAAAAAAATCACTACCGTGTAAAAATTGTATTAATTCATCAAAAATTGAAGTAACAAAATTATCTGAAATTTTAATTAATGATTTTAAAATTAACAAAGAAAATATCCATGTTTATTTTTCAGGTAATGAAGGATTTCATGTTTATGTCTATAATTCACAATTTCAACAAATTGGTTCTAGAGAAAGATCAGATCTTGTAGATTACATCATGTTTAATGGTGCTATTCCTGAAACATTTGGAATGAAAAAATTCAAACCAAACCGTTCATCTTTTCCTGACTTTGGAAAATCTGGATGGCAAGAACGATTCTCAAAACAAATATTTGGTTCAAAATCAAAACGTTCAAAAATTATTTCAGAATTACTTGCAAATGGATATTCCTCATTTCAAAAAACACTTGATGATTTATCAAATAGTATAGGTGTAAAAATTGATCCAAATGTAACAATGGATATTCATAGAATTTTTAGAATGCCTGGTTCAATTAATAGTAAAAGTGGATTGACAAAAATATTCTGCAAGGATTTATCAAAGTTTGATCCATACAATGATGCATCATATATTGCAGATGATTCAGTTGAAGTAATTGCAAATTGTCCTATGGAGTTTAAACTAAAAAACAAAAAATTTGGACCATACACTAATGAAAAAATTACAATTCCTAGATTTGCAGCAGTTTACATGATTTGTAAAAAATTAGCTACATTGGCTTAATTTTACCGGTAAGACATTAATTTACCAAATCCAAACCAAACATGATTTTGTATAGCGCCTCTACTGATAAGCAAGCTCCGCCTCCTGATGCTGGAAAATACATCAGATTAGCCATTATAGCTATAATGGGAATAGCAATTTTTGCTACAGTTGGAAATCAGGCAGTAATTTTATCGATGAATTTCTCAGAATTTGGTGATCAATTTACAAAACCTCTCTTTTACACATTGCTTTCAACAATTATTTTATCGATAATTGCACTTGTACGTGTAAATATCTCTGGACGTTCTTCAATTTTTTGGTATGCTGTAAGCACTGGAATTGGATTAATTGGACAAGGACAACAACAAATCACAAATAATATTCCAAGTTTTAGAGATTACAAATTATCATCAGTACAATTTGTAATCTGGCAAATTACCAAAATTTTCCTCTTTGGAGCATTCTTTGCAAATATTATGTTTGGATTTGCAGTAATGTCCTTTATTGATGGAAATACTTTGGGAATTGAAAACTTACCAAAATTATTTTCATTACCATTTGTAACACCCGAAACTAATCCAAATTATGCAGCTGAAAATGTTGTTCCAATGATACCTGCACTAGTAATTTTGATTCCACCAATTCTTGCAGCAATTGGATTACGTTTGGTTTTGTATGTAGGAATTCATAGAATAATTAATGTAATTACATCATTTCTTCAAGACTCTAATGAAGGAAAACCTAGATTCTTAAATTATGTTTCAACAATTGAAGGAATAATTGGTATTGGAATAATTTGGGCAGGGTTTAATCTATTTTTTACTGATCAAATAGATTACAACACAAGATATGTTATTGGTGGAACTTTACTTGTTGGTTCAGCACTAATTACATTTTCAATTATTGACAGAATTAGAGCACGTGTTTTAACTCATATGTTTAAGCGAGATGTATACATTAGAATTTTAACAATACTTGCAATTGCAATTATTGTAGTAGGTGTTGTTTCAGTTAACAATAGTATTGCTGATGCAAAAAAGATTGAATTTTTAGGACCATACACTGCTCAACAAATTGGAGTAAATAGATATCTTGGAGAATTAAACGATGTTCAAGAAAATATCCATGATCCACAATTAACCTCAGTTTCTCCAAATAATATTAATAATTACATAAAACAAAACAGTGATGTCTTAGATGTTATTAGAATTTGGGATTGGGAAGCAGCTTTTGCAAAATTAAAACCTGAAATTGGTCTTATTCCATATGTAAACTTTGAAGACAATGATATTCTTCGTTTTAACAATACCCTATATTGGACAGCCTCTATGAAGCCAATTTTACCAACATCTGTTAGTCTTGAGAATAGATGGTATAATGAACATCTGGTATACACTCATGTTCCAAATGGATTTCTAACTTTAGAGGCTACTGATGGTCAGATTGTTGATAGTGGAGAATTTTTCAAACAGAGAGAAATTTACTATGGTGAAGGTGGTCTATTTGAGACAACTTGGTCTGGTTATCCTAATTCTAGAGGTTCTGATAGTGCAGAACTTGGAGGAGTTTCATATTCTGGTTTAGGTGGATTAGATGTTTCACCACCCCTTAGTTGGATATTTGAGCCAAACTTTTTGTTGTCATTTCCATCAGAATCAGTTCACATTATGAGATACAAAGATGTCAATGACAGAATGGAAATTCTATACCCTTATTTCTTGTATGATCTATTTGGTCAAGAATTAGATTCACTTCCAGTAACTGATGGAACAAACTCTTACTGGTTAATTCCATTAATCATTGGATTTGATACTCATGATGTTCCATGGTCAGTCGGAAATCCATACTTGCGTCTAGTAGGTTATGCATTAGTCGATTCATACAATGGTGATATTCAATTATTAAAAACCGGTGATGATTTCTTTTCAGAAATGTTTGCTAGTCAATACTCTGAACATTTTCAACCAATGCCTACTTGGCTAGAAGAACAAATCAGATATCCTGTTGAATTATTTAATTGGAAAACTGAAATGTACAATATTTACCATGTAGATAATGTTGAGACATTTATTCAAGCAAATGAATTCTATGAAATTCCTCGTGGATTAGATACTTACTATGTAGAAGCAAAACCACCTGGATTTGAACAAACAGAGTTCTTAGGATTACTATCTTTAGAATTAAGAGGTTCAGAAGGAAGAAATCTTGCAGGATACATGGTAGTTGAAAATGATCTTACTAATCTAGGAGATTTACAATTCTATGAAATTCCATTAAATTCAACAACAAAATTAATTGGTCCCACTGCAGTTAGAGAAGCACTTGATAGAGATCCAGAATTTGCTCAACTAAAGACATTGTTAAGAAACCCAAGAATCGGTGACAATATTTTATATCGTGTAGGAAATCATGATGTTTACTTTATTCCAGTATATACTGCAGGTGCAGGTGGTGTAGTAGCTCAATTAGGTACAATTGCTGCAGTTGGTGCTGCATTTAATGGAGAATACTTTGTTGGATTAGGTGAAACCCAAGAAGAAGCATTTGAAGCATATTTGAAGAAAGTTTCAGGTGTTGCATCAATTAGTACTGTAGCTGATGATGATTATGTTGAACTAGTTAGAAGTGATAGAATTGATATTCTAAAATCTATATTTGAAGAAAATGATATTTCAATTGCAGAACCAACATCAATTCAAATTCCACTATCATTTAATGAAGGCCAATTATTCTTCTTTACAGAAAATGATCGTGAAGATGCTGAAGAATTTTTATCACAATTCATTGATGACTTTGTAATTCCACGTAGTGATAGAGTTTTCATGTGGCATGAAGAAAACAATCTCAATATTGGAACAATTCTAGTTAAAGATGGAATACCTGAGATACATTATGTATCAATTGAGGTAGGTAACTAATTGCTTTTAGTTGTGGATAATGGATCTATTTATACAAAAAACTTAACTAATTTTCTTAATAAAAAAAATATCTTATTTGAATTACAAACTCCACAATTTTTGGAATTGAATTCATTAAAAAATTATAATTCTATAATTTTATCTGGAAGACGAAAAAATGAAAAAAAAATCAATGAAATTAATTCTAAAATAATTAATTTTTCAATTAAAAATAATTTGAAATTATTAGGAATTTGTTATGGTGCAGAAATTCTAGCATTAACTTTGGGTGGCACAATAAGAAAATCACAATCACTTCAAAAAGGAAATGAAACAGTAATTATTTTAAAAAATAATTTAATTTCTGAAAATAATTTAACCGCATTTGAAAGTCATAATTTTGAGATTGCAAAATTACCTGATAGATTAATTTCACTTGCTAAATCAAATAATTGTCAATATGAAATCATTCAATATGAAAATAAGCCGATCTTTGGAACTCAATTTCATCCTGAAATGAGCCTGGATGGTCATAATTTGATTGAGAAATTTTGTTTACTATGATTGGTTTTAATATATCTGAAAAATTCTTTGGTTTGTGGAACAAGAAATTCATGAGTTAATTTTACCAATTTTAGATGAGGAAAATACTTGTTTACCATTACCAATTAACGTTGTTTCAAAATATTGGAACATTGAATTGTCTTTAGCAGAAGCACAAGAAACAGCAAAAAAATATTCTGGGTTTGATGGTAGTATACTAATAGAGGGAATAGAATCTGCAGAAAGAAATGGATTATCATGTAAAATTTTACGTTCATCTTTATCTGAATTAAAAAAAATTATTGATGCTGGTATTCCACCTATTGTAATTCTTCCAGGGATTCCTGAAATTACACAACATGCTTCAATAATTACTGGTTATAATGATGAGGAAAAAACAATTCTTCATTATATTCAAAAAGGTAATCAAAAAGGAGAGCAACAAGAAGGAGCTATTCCACAAGAAATTTTTGAAAAAGAATGGAATGAAGAAGGACAATTATTGATAGTTTTAGCACCATCAGAAATCATTTCATCTATAACTTTTGAAAATGATTCTAGCGATAAATCAAATAGATTATGTTTTAATTCTGAAAGATCAAATATTTTAAATAATTCATCTGAATCAATTGAATATTTACAAAAAGCTATACAAATCGATCCTAACAATTCTACTGCTTTTCATTTGTTAGGAAGTATAATGAATAGTCAAAATTTATCTGATTGTATAAAGAACTATGAACAATGTTTAGAGATTAACAACAAATCATATTTGACTTTTAATGGATTAGGAAATTTTTATCTTAAAACAAATGAATTTGAGAAAGCAGAAAATTCTTACACCAAAGCAATTGAAATTAATCCTAAAAGATCTGCTAAAATTTATAAAAATCGTGCTTTTCTTAGAGAAAAAAAAAATAAGAATTCTGATGCAAAAGATGATTTAAAATCATATCTGAAATATTTTCCACAAGCATCAGATAGAGGAATAATAGAACAAGCAATAAGAGAATTGTAATGCGAAGTACGGGATTTGAACCCGTGACCTTCAGCTTGGGAAGCTGACATCTTACCAGACTAGACAAACTTCGCTTAGACATAATTCATTGATTATGATTAAATATCTTAATTACAAAATAATTACATGGATGCAAGATGTCCTGAATGTGAAAAAGTTGCAATATTAGATGAAAATATTACCAAAGTAAAATGTCCTCATTGTAATTTTGAATCTGATTATGAATCTTATATTGAAATTATGAAAGACCAAGCAATTAACATGGCGACTGATTACATACCAGATAGATCTGGAATGTAATTACCAAAAATTCCCTTTATCCGAACAATCCAAATGTGAACCACAATTAGAACAGATTAAGTGACAACTAGTTAATTTATTCATTTTAAAATCACATTTTGGACACATGATCTCTTCTTTCATGACCACCATCATCAATCTTAATTTAAAAATAATGTCCAAAGGTTAATTAGTCGTTTGGCTATTTTTTCGAATAATTGACTAACTTCAAGATTACAATATCAGACATCAAAGGAAAATCTATTTCTAAAGAACTCAAAGACAGTGATGCTAATCCTTTATTGGGATTACAATTGGGAAATGAAACTGATGCTGCAATTGTAGGATTAAGTGGAAAACTAAAGCTAACTGGTGGAAGTGATAAATCTGGTGTTCCAATGAGAAATGATGTTCATGGTGCAGCAAGAAAAAGAGTATTACTTTCTAAAGGAGTTGGGTTACAAGATGCAGAAACTGGACAAAGAAAAAGAAAACTAATGCGTGGAAACACATTATCTGAAGAAATTTATCAAGTTAATTGTAAATTTGATGGCGAATTACCTGTTGAAGCACCAGCTGAAGATACAGCAGAATCTACAGAAGAAAAATCTAAAGATAAAAAAGAATAACTTAACATATACCGATTTTACATTTTGACTCATGCATTGGAGAGATACACTTCCTGATTGGTACATCAAAAAATATGGTTATCAACCATGTGTAAACATTGGAACAGCAGGTCATGTAGATCATGGAAAAACTACTCTTATTCAAGCATTAACTGGTTCATGGACTAGTGTTCATAGTCAAGAATTAAAACGAGGAATTACAATTCGTGTAGGGTATTCTGATGCAGCATTTTACAAATGTGATAGCTGTGAGGAACCATTAGGATTTTCTACAACTCCTAAATGTAACAATTGTGGAAAAGATAGTGAACTTACTCGAGTAGTTAGTTTTGTTGATAGTCCAGGACACGAAAGTTTGATGGCAAATATGCTTTCAGGTTCTGCATTAATGGATGGTGCATTACTAATGGTTGCAGCAAATGAAAAAGTTCCTAAACCTCAAACAAAAGAACATCTTTTAGCTTTACAAACACTTGGAATTCAACAAATAGTTGTAGTTCAAAATAAAGTTGATTTACTTACATACAAAGAAGCATTAGCAAATTATCAAGATATAACAAAATTTGTTAAAGGAACACATGCAGCAAAAGCACCTATCATTCCTATTTCTGCACAATCTGGATTAAATGTAGATGCATTAATTGGTAATATAGAATCAACTATTAAAACACCTGAGAGAGATGAGAAAAAAGATACTGTAATGCATGTTTTACGTTCATTTGATGTAAACAAGCCTGGAATAAAATTAAAAAATATCAAGGGTGGTGTAATTGGTGGAAGTCTAACTCAAGGATTTTTCAAGGTTGGAGATGAAATAGAAATTAAACCTGGAATAATAAATGAGAAAAAGAAATCATATGAGCCACTGTTAACAGAGATCACATCACTTGGAACTGCAGCAGGAATTGTAGATTCTGTTAAACCTGGTGGTTTAGTTGCCATAGGTACAAAATTAGATCCATCTATGACCCGAAGTGATTCATTTATTGGTTCAGTTATTGGTAAACCAGGAACTCTACCTGAAAATTCTACTAATCTAAAACTAGATGTTAGTCTATTTGATTCAGCCGTAGGAACTACTGAAGATATTAAAGTACAACCAATTCAATCAGGTGAATTACTCCGACTAAATATTGGAACTGCACCTGTATTAGGTAAAGTTACAAAAATTAAATCAAATAATGTTGAAATTGAACTTAGAAGACCTGCATGTATGTTTGAAGATGGTAATGTTGCAATTAGTAGAAGAATAGATGAACGATGGAGACTAATTGGTGCAGGAATAGTTGGTTGAAGTAATCTGTGATACTAGTTTTTTAATTCATTTAGCAACTAGACGAATAAAAAATATTGATAATTTAGATGTGGAAATTGGGCAAATTTCTTTTGTAGTACCTGAAGTAGTAAAAAATGAATTAATAAAATTACAAAACAATTCTGAAAAAAAACAAGAAATTGGTATTACTTTAAACTATATCAAAAATTTTAAAACAATCACAATTTATGGAAATTATGCTGATAAAGAATTAATCAATTATGTAAAAAACAATAGATCAATTATTGGAACCATGGATAAAGAATTAAAAAAACAAATTAAATTTCTTGGTAGCTCTATTATATCAATTCATAATGATAAAATTGTTTTTGAAAATTAGTAAACTTTATTTTAAAAATAACCATTTAAAGCAATATGTCTGAATTTTCTATAACTAGTACTGATTTTAAAGAAGGGGAAGAAATTCCTAAAAAATTTGGTTATAAATTTGAAAATATCCCTCCAAATATAATTTTCAGTAGTTTACCAGAAAAAACTAAATCTTTGGCATTAATTATGGATGATCCAGATGCAAAAGCTGCAGTTGGAAAAATTTGGGTTCATTGGCTAGTGTGTGATATATCAATTAACCAAAATTTAGATATTTCATTAGAAAAATCTGTAGGAAAAACTGATTTTGGTGAAATTGGTTATGGTGGACCAGCACCTCCTGATAAACGCCATACCTATATCTTTAAAGGATATGCACTTGACGTAAAATCTTTGAATTTGAAGTTAGGTTATTCAAAAAATGACTTAGAACAAGTCATGAATGGTCACATACTTGCTCAGTCCAAATTAACTGGTACATTTATTCCTTAATCTCTGATGTTTGAGTTTAATTAAAAAAGAGTAATAAGTCTAGATTTTTCTAAAAAAATATTGAATTCTTCAACTAGTGTGATTTCTATTGGTAAATTTAATCTAAAATTAAATCATCTTTTAATTATAGGAGTTTTGTCGTTGTCTTTTTCAACATCTTTTTTAATAAGATCTCAACCTGCTGATTCTGGTTGGGAATTAAATGAATTTGATCCTTTTTTTAATTATCGTGCCACTCAATATATTGTAGAAAACGGAATAGATGAATACTTTCAATGGAATGACGAGTTAAGTTGGTATCCTCATGGTAGAGATGTTTCTCAAACTTCTCAAGTAATGTTACATATTACAGCAGCAACAACCTATTGGATTTTTGGTACAGGTATGGATCTTTATGATTTTACTATATTGTTTCCAGTAATTTTTGGCTCTTTAACTACAATAGTTATTTTCGCTCTAGTAAGAATAATTGGTGGAACAACTGCTGGATTGTTTGCAGCATTACTTTTTTCAATTTCTTTACCAATACTAATTCGTGGTCAAATTGGTTGGTTTAAATCAGAACCTCTTGGTTTATTTTTCAGTATTTTAGCAACTTATCTTTTTTTAAGTGCAATTAAATCTAAAAACTATAAAATTACAATTCCAAAATTAATTTCTGCTGGAGTTTTTATTATTTTTGGTTTGTCAGCATGGGGTGGTGATCAATTTTTCCTTCTTCCTTTAGGAATTTTTTTCTTAACTTTACCTTTTCTACGTAAAGATCATAACTTTTTGATTTGGGCTATTCCTATCTTTACACTCTCTTCTATCATAACATCTCTTGCATTTGAAAGATTAGGAACAAATTTTATTATTGGATTCGGTGGATTGGCATTAATCATCCCTACAATTTTCTTAATTTTTTGTATTTTAATTCAAAAAAAGAGTAAAGAAAATGTTAAAAATCGAAATGGATTATTTTTCCTTTTTACGATTTTAATCATTGGTTCAAGTTTTTTTGTAATATACCCAACACAATTTGAAACTAAAGACTCACAATTCATTCCATTACCTAGTCATAGATATCTTAATGCAATTAATCCATTTTTAACAACTACAGATCCACTTGTTGACTCTGTTTCAGAACATGCAACTACAACTATTTCCCAATCTTTCTTCTTTCATTCAATATTGATGATTTTCTCGGGACTAGGAATTTGGTTGATCTTAAAAAATTCTAAACAAAATAACTTTATTAAAAATGATATGATATCTTTTTCTTTAATTATTGGAATAACAGGAGTTTATGTTAGCTCTGCTTTTGTTAGATTAGAAGTATTTGCAGCAATTTCTATTATTATTTTAGCTTCTCTTGGTTTATCAATAATATCAAAAGAATTTTTTAATAAAAATACAGAAACTAACACTAAAAATAATATCAAAATAATTTCTTTTGCTTTTGGATTGATATTTTTATTAATAATTCCTTTAACATTACCAACTCAATCAAATATTCTAACTATGACTGATAACCCATTAACAATAATGAATGGTGGAAGTACATATCAAATTAGTACTTCTGATTGGCTTGATTCTATGGAATGGATAAAAAACAATACTTCAGATGATGCAGTTATTGCTGCATGGTGGGATTACGGTTATTGGATTCAAACAAAAGGAGAACGTACATCGCTTGCAGATAACTCTACATTGATTGATAGTGTAATTAAAAAAATTGCAAGTGCTTTCCTTAACACTCCTGACAAAAGCTGGAAAATTTTAGATGATATGGAAGCTGATTATTTTATGATTTTTGTTGCAGGCCAAAGATTAGCAGTTGATCATGAAGATCAACCACTATATTCATTACGGGGAGGCGGAGATGAATCAAAAAAACAATGGTTTATGAGAATTGCTGAAGAACCTTTAGCTAAATATTTACACCAAGATGGTATTAGTGGAACTGATTATTTTTGGAATGAAACATTATTAGGCAAAATGATTCCTTTTACCCCTTTGATCTATCTCAATCTTTCAACTGATCAACAATCAGAAATTTACCAACCTGGTTTTACTCCTATTTATGTGAAAAATATAAAATTACAAAATGACGGCGATGGACCTTTAAGATTGGTTTATTCTTCTCCAAGTTTCAATGTTGAAAAAGGAGGACAAATGATTGGTGTATTTATTTATGAAATAAACAAAGATTATGTTCCTGTAAACTAATTTTTTTAATTATATCTTTCAGCTAATCTATATCGCATGTATTTGTCATCCGGAGAAAATTTTGCTGGATGCGCAGAAATTGTATCTTCATTACATTTTGAACATTTATCTTTTAATGTATATTGAAAACATTTACCACATTTTCTTAATTGAAATCTCATTTTAATTCTCTCTTGTCTTTTTAGATTCTTCTCTAGTAAACTTGAATGAACCTTTTTTCTTTTCTATCCCATTTTGGATTTCTATAATTATTGGTTTTAATGATTTTTCAGCAGATTTAAAATCTTCAGATGTAATTGACAATCTATATTTTGGTGCTCCTAAATATGTAATATCTACACTAGAGTCTTTCTTTAATGCATCTAACAAAACTTTTTTAATAATTTCAATCCCATCTGATTTATTATTTGTAATTTCCATTATTCCTCTAATTTCCACTGAAGGTAGTTTAATTTTTGAGCAAATCTCTTCAATTACTGTTGCAGTTTTTTTTGCAAGCTTTAACTCTTTGACCGAATCTATCCCATTTCTACCAATTTGAATAAATACATCATACACTGAATCAAATTTAGAATAAATATCATCTTCTAATTTTTCAATTTCATCATCTGATAATTTTGTTTTATCTTGGACATTTTGTAATAATGTTTTACCTTTTTCATATTTTTTAACTTCTTTGAGTTTTTGTTTTTTCTGATCTTTTGATACTTGTTTTAATGAAAGATCAATATCACCTCGTTTAGCATTTACTTTTTTTACTAGTAGAACTTTTTTCTCACCATCTTTAACAAATCTACTAACTGATCTAATCCAACCTGGTGCAATTTCTGAAATATGTAAAAATCCTTGAATTTCATCATATTCATCTAGTGTAACATAAGCACCATGATCCATTACTTTGGTAATGGTAGCAAGAATAATCTCTCCTTGCTCTGGCATCTCTTGAGTTTCAGTAGACATTTCTTCTAAAACTCTTCAATGTGTACATTAATGTTTGCTGACTAGAAGTCTATTCCTTTTTTGGCCTTGATACCCTTTTGAAATGGATGTTTTATTTCCCTCATCTCTGTAACTAAATCTGCAATTTCAATAACTTCATCTTTAGCATAATTCCCTGTTAATACAAGATCTACCTTATTCGGTTTTGATTTTATTAAATCTAAAACATCATTTACTGTAATCAATTCAAGATTTACAGCATAGTTAATCTCATCTAAAATAACAATATCATATTTTCCTGATTGAATTTTTTCACTACTTACTTTTACTGCCTCTTTAGCAATTTTTTCATGATCTTCTTTAGGACTTTTATCATCTATTATTCCCACAAATCCTTTGCCTACTGTAATCATCTCAAATTTTGGTTCTAATAGTTTTGATGAATCCATTTCACCATAATGCCATGAACCTTTGATAAATTGAATCATGCATATTTTTTTATCATACCCTGTAGCCCGTAATGCAATTCCTAATGCTGCAGTAGTTTTTCCTTTACCTTTTCCAGTATACACAATGGTTAAACCGTCTTTTTCCATGGATTTCATACTAATAGTCTCACTAAAAACATTGAGTATACAAAAGAAATCAATTTAAATAAAAAAATGATTCTAATCAACAATTGAAAATCCCAAGATTAGTTTTAGCAGGTGCTACAAGTGGAGTAGGAAAGACATCAATCACATGCTCAATTATTTACTCTTTACAAAAACAAGGTTATTCAATTCAACCATTCAAAGTTGGTCCAGATTACATTGATCCTAGATATCTTTCTAGTATTTCAAAACATGATACATACAACTTGGATGTTTGGTTAATGGGGAAAAATCAAATTTTGAATAGTTTTATTTCAAATTCAAAATCTGATATCTCATTAATTGAAGGAGTAATGGGGTATTATGATGGATTTGAAGGTAATTCAAATTTTGCAAGCACTCACCATGTTGCTAGTTTAACAAAATCTCCCGTACTCTTAGTTTTAGATGCTAGCAAAACAGCTCGTTCAATTGCAGCAACTGCATTAGGTTTTCAAAAATTTCATAAAAATTCTCGAATATCCGGAATAATTCTTAATAAAATTGGTAGCAAAAAACATGAAAATCTGTGCAGAACAGCATTAGAAAAAACAAAAGTTCCAATTATAGGAGTTATTCCAAAAAATCAATCATTAAATATAGAATCACGACATTTAGGTTTAATTTCAACATCAGACAATAAAACTCTAAAAAAACAAATTGAAAAAATTTCAAAAATTATTTCAAAATATTTAGATATAAAACAAATAATTAAAATTTTAAAAAACCCAATTGATTTACCAAAAATTCAAAATCCTAAACCTAAAAAAATAAAAACTACTATTGCAGTAGCTCTTGATACATCCTTTAATTTCTATTATCATGATAATCTTAAAGCATTACATCGTGAAGGTGCAATTCTGAAATTTTTTAGTCCTGTTAAAGATAAAAAAATTCCAAAATGTGATGGACTATACATTGGTGGAGGTTTTCCTGAAATTTTAGGAAATTCTCTTGAAAAAAATCAAATTATAAAAAACTCAATCAAAAAACTAGCTGAAAATAATCTACCAATTTATGCTGAATGTGGAGGATTAATGTATCTTACAAAATCCATCATATCTGACAATAAAAAATACAAAATGGTTGGGTTGTTTGATGCTGAAACTAAAATGACTAATAAAATGAGATTAAATTATACCAAAGGTAAAATTTCTAAAAAAACTACTATTTCAGAAAAAAAACAAAATTTTCGAGGTCATGAGTTTCATTATTCTAAATTAGATTCTGTATCTTCTGATTCAAAATTTGCTTATGATTTAGAAGTTGGTGAAGGAATAAAAAATCATCAAGATGGAATGATAGAATACAACACTCTAGCATCTTATGGACATCTTTATTTTGATAGTTCCAATTATGCTAAAACTTTTGTAAATAACTGTGTAAAATATTCAAGAAGCTGATTCTGCTCTAATTAATTTAAAAATTGCATTGATTATTGCAGAAGCTGATGAACTACCTCCTTTTCTACCTAAATTAGTAATAAATGGAGCCTCATCCAACTTTGATAATTCTTCTTTTGATTCTGCAGCACAAATGAAACCTACTGGAATTCCAACAATTAATGCCGGTTTTACAATTCCTTCTTTTACCATTTTGATTACCTCGATTAACGCAGTAGGCGCATTTCCAATAACTACAACCCCTCCATTAATATCAGAAATTGCTGCCCTCATTGAAACTTGTGAGCGTGTTTTACCTTCTTTTTTTGCCAATTCCATGATTTCAGGCTTTGAAATATTACAAATTATCTTATTTCCAAAATCTTTAGGATTTTGTTTGTTAAATCCTCCAATTACACCATTTACATCAACTACAATACTACATCCATTCTTCAAAGCATTCATACCACTTTCAATTGCATCTTTGTGAAAAATTAGTTTATTTTTATCTGCAAAATCAAAATCAGCTGTTGAATGAATTATTCTTCTAACAATTGGCCATTCTTTTTCATTATATTGATGAGTTCCAATTTCATTTTCAATCATTACCATACTTGCATCTTCAATTGATTGACCTTTCTTAGTTTGCATCTTCTACCTCCTTTGCTCTCTCAATAATCAAATCTATCATTTTCTGATCTGTTCCTAAATGTTTTGTAATGTATGCCTTTTCTATAGTGGATTTCTCAAGTGCTGGTATCAAATCATTATTAATGTCAGTTTTTACATGTGCTCCTTCATGAAGAAAATAAAACACAATTATCAAAACTTTAGGATTATCTTTTTCACATTTTTTGATTCCTTCAAAAATATCTGGTTGTTCAATTTCTAACCAACAACGACTAACATTTCTGTATGAACCATTTAATTCATTTACAATATAATCAAGTGATGTTTGAGCATTAGGATCCTTACTTCCATGACCAATTATCATAACATCTACATCTTTATTTGAAAGAGAAACATTATTTTCTTTTAATGTTGTAGAAATTCTATTCTCAACAATCTCCACCAGAGTTTTATGCATACTCATAGGTTTTGTAATTAAAAATTTTACTTTAGTATCTTTTTGTAATTTTTCAACTTCCTTAATTGCAATTTTGACTTTTTTTCCTGGATACAGAAAATAAGGTACAATAGTTAATGATTCAATTTCATTTTTAAGGCATTTTGAGATTCCATCTTCAATATATGGTGGTTCTACCTCCAAAAAACAATAATCCGTAATAAAATAGGCTCGTTTTTCATTTATTCCATGACAAATAGTTTCTAATTCCTCAGATGCTTCTCTTTCTCTACTACCTCTATCAATAATTAATAATCCTCGTTTCAATTCATAATCCTCGCTATTGCTATAGTCAAATTAGGTGGGAATTTCTGCTTTTCTACTATTAATTCCCCTTTTGAAATTTTAATTGCAGCAGCTTCTGAAACACTTGCTGTTCCTTCAAATCTTTTTACAGTTTCCGAAGGATTTGGAGCAGTAATCTCTGCTAAATCTTCCCTGTTTACATATTCTACAGGAATATTCATTTCAACTCCAAGATCAATTAATCCTTGAACATCCTGTGGTTTTTTTATTGATACAAGTTTTGCAATTGATTTTGAACTTAGTTTGAATTTATCTAAACAAAACTCAATTCCTTCTCTGATCGTATCTTTAGAAGTATCCCAATGTAATCCAATTCCAATTACTAAACTTGGAGGCCGATAAATTACAGATTCTTTTGATATTTCATCATCAATACTTTTGTCAGAAATTATTAGATGGGATTTGGAATTTGATTTTTTTAAATTCCCCATATTTTCATAAATTATAACATTTTTTGGTAATTTTTTATACCAACTCCTTTCTCCAGTTTCTTGAAACACTCCAATCGGTTCTTCATTTACCATATGTGCACTAATTTTAGTTACAGTTGAATCATCATCTATTTTCCAATTAAATTCCCTTCCTACAAGGTCAACTGCAATTGTTTTGTTTACATCAGCTGCTGTAGTAATTACAGATAAAGCTCCCAATTTTTCTGCAATTTCTTCAGTAAGTTCATTGGCTCCTCCTATATGTCCCGATAAAACACTGATGACAAAATTTATTTTATCATCAATGACAATTACTGCAGGATCTGTTTTTTTATCTTTCAAGTATGGAGCAATTAATCTAATTACTGCTCCTAATGAAAAAATACAGATTAATGCATTATTATTTTTAAAAAGTTCAACAAT
>JABJDB010000037.1 GCA_018668425.1 Nitrososphaerota archaeon
CACCATTATGGTTGGCACGAGGAGTATTCCGATACTTTGAAAAGACAGCTATTGATTATGGTATGAATGCTGGTGTCCAAAAAGCAGTTGGATGGAGTGCAAAAGTAATCCAAGGAACTCAAACTGGTGTATCACAATCATATCTATTCGTATTTGGAGCAGGACTACTATTCGTAGTTTTGATATTGTTGATGTAGGTGTTATGACATGTTAGAAATTACATCTACTCCATTGGTATTGATTGCAATTTTAGGTACAGCTGGAATCCTTCTTCCAATAATTAGTATTGCAAGAAAAGAACAAGGTTCTAATTCATTTTATGCCGTTATTGCATTTGCAGCATTAATTGTTTCAATGGGCTATGTTGGTTATCAATTCATAAACGAGAATGTTGCACCCTCTGCTCTATTCTCTGAAGATGTAATTGTAGATGATGCATTTGGTGGATTATTTGCAATAGCAATGTTAATTGTTGCTTTGTTCACTACAGTTGGTTCTTTTAACTACATGCGAAAACACAATTCTCCTGCTGTTTACTATTCATTGATTTTACTTGCAACAATTGGTATGGTGCTAGTTGCATATTCTACTGATTTGGTAATGTTGTTTGTTGCATGGGAGTTGATGAGTATTCCAACATATGTTCTAGTTGGATTTATGAAAAAGAATCCTAGTTCAAATGAAGCAGCTCTCAAATATTTCTTGTTTGGTGCATTATCTTCAGCAATCATAGTTTACGGAATTTCACTTTCTTATGGATTAACAGGCTCTACAAATATCGGTGAAGTAATTCAAGGTTATTCTACACTTGATCCTTCCTTGTTACCTCTTGCATTACTTTCTGTTGGAATGTTTATTGCAGGATTTGGATTCAAAATGGGTCTTGTTCCTTTCCATCAATGGCTCCCTGATACTTATGAGGGTGCACCACCACCAATTACTGCATTATTAGCAGCAGCTACAAAGAAAGCTGGATTTGCAGCAACAATCAGAATTGTTGTACTTGGAATGGTTGTACTTCATCTTGATTGGACTTTAGCTTTAGGTGTAATTGCTGTGATGACCATGACAATTGGTAATGTTGCAGCAATCATGCAAAAGAATCTCTCAAGAATGTTAGCTTATTCAAGTATCGCACATGCCGGATACATTTTGATTGGACTTGCAATAGCACCGCATAGTTCACTTGGTTTACAGGGTTCTTTGTATCAAATTCTAAATCACGCTGTCATGAAAGGTGCAGCCTTTATTGCAATTGCAGGAATTGTAACTACTCTTGCAGTTACTCATATTGATAAATTAAAAGGGCTTGGAAGAAGAATGCCAATTACTGCACTTGGATTAGTAATTTCATTATTTGCTCTTGCGGGCATTCCTCCACTTTCTGGATTTTGGAGTAAATTGATGTTATTTGGTGGAGCATTGGATGCAGGTTCTGTAATATGGTGGGCACCATGGCTTGCAATAGCTGGTGTTCTAAACAGTGCATTATCTCTTGCTTACTATGGTTGGATTACAAGAAAAATGTACTTTGAAGGTGAAACTGAAAAACGAGTTAAAGAACCAAAATCAGTAATTGCTGTAATGATTACATCTATAATCTTCTTGGTAGGATTTGGTGTTTATCCAGAACCATTAATGAAATTTGTAGAGTTGGCAACTCCAGTAATTAGTTTAGGTATTATGCCTTAAACGAAGTAAATTTAATTAAATTTTCTAAATTGTTTTTTGCATCACTATCTGGAATTTTTCTTAACCCAATTCTTGCTTTCTCAGCATATTCTTTTAACAACGATTCCATTTTGTTAAAACCATCCCTTGGATCTGAACTTTTTTTAATCAAAGTATTGAATAATTTATCTTCATTCTTCCAATCAAACAAATCATCTCTGATTTGATATGCAATTCCAAGATTGATGCCATATTCTGTTAGTGCCTCAATTTGATCTTCTGTCCCATTTGCAATAATTGCTCCTGTTCTAGCTGCTACCTCAAATGCTGTTGCAGTTTTGTATTCAATCACTTTTAGATAATCATCAAATGTTACATCTTCACTTGTTTCTAATCTAGTTTCAATCATCTCACCTTCACTCATTAACATTGCAGTGGAAGCCAAATCTTTTGTGATTCTAGCATTATCTAATCTAGAAGATATGGCAAGAATTAATCCTAAAACAAAATCTCCTGTTAATACGCTAGTATTGTATCCGTATTTGATATGAAATGGATCTTTTTGTCTTCTCATTGTTTCGTTATCGATAATATCATCATGAATGATTGATTCCATATGTAAAAATTCGACAGCACAAGATGCTGCAAAAGTATTTTCATCAACTTTGCCTACGCTTTCAGCAGCTAATGTCAAAATAATAGGTCTGATTCGTTTTCCACCTTCTAATGAATACTTTAGGGGTTCGATAAACTCTGATTCTGAATAAAGATCTAATTCTTTGTTTAATGCTAGGTCTATTTTTTTGATATATTCACCATATGTTTCAAGTAAAGGATTAATCTCGATATTTTTTCTGTCCAAGATAGCTTAACCCAAAAACTTTTTCATTACTAATTAAATCTTGAGAGGAAATTTTAAAATGTATGCTCCTGTCGGGATTTGAACCCGAGACTCAGGCGTGAAAGGCCAGAATGCTTGACCGGACTACACTACAGGAACTTAATTTAATGATTTATTTTCACCATAAAATCTTTTGGCTGCCACAAAGATTTTTTATTGGCAAATTTGGTGTTGAAATATGAATATAATTAAAAAAATAGATGAAATGATTGAAGAAAAAAGTTTACTAAAACATCCATTTTACCAGTCTTGGTCTGATGGTAAACTAACAAAGGAATCTTTGGCAGGTTATTCAAAAGAGTACTTCCAACTTGTAAAAGCTGTCCCATCTTTTATGGCGCCTATTATTGAAAAAGCACCTGATAATGTGATCAGTGAATTAATTGAAAATCAACAAGAAGAATCTGATCACATAAAACCATGGATTGCATTTGCAGGAGAACTTGGAATACCTGAAGATGAATTAACTTCCTATTCTGGTTTACCAAAAACTATCAAAGCAGTTTCTGATTTGAATGAGTTAATGACTACCTATGAAGGTGGTGCAAGTGCAATGTATTCATTTGAAAAAGAAATACCAAAAATCAGTCAAACAAAACTTGATGGACTGGCTGAATTCTATGGTATGTCAAGTCATGAAGCTACTGAATACTTTAAACTTCATACTGAAGCTGATATTAGACATGCAGCATCATGGAGAAACATATTGGAAAAATCTACAACTGATTCAAACAATTTGATAGAAATTGCAGACAAATCACTTTCTGCACAAAATCTGTTGTTAGATAGTTGTTTTGAAGAATACTGCTAACCTCATAACATTTTATACCTAAGAAAAAATCCCTTTGCTTAGGGCCCGTAACTCAGCTTGGTAGAGTAACCGGCTCATAACCGGTGAGCCAAGGGATCGAAGCCCTTCGGGCCCATTTTTTCAATTAGTTTTTAAAATAAGCAATTTCAAAATTCAGTGGCTGCGATGAAGAATCAGAGTTATATCTGAATGATGATTGGAAGGCATTTGTCTGAGCTGCCAAAATCTATTTGTTAATTTGTTTTTTCACTTTTTCTAAAACATCTTGTTCTACAATTTTCTGTTCATAGAGTTCTTGTGTAATTTGTAAAATATCTAAAACTGAATGCATCTTTACTCCTAATTCTGATAGGGCTTCATCTGCACCCTCCATTCTATTAACAATCACATATGCATCCGTAATGGAAATATTCACTTCTTTTAGTGATTTAATTGCATTAACAACAGACCCTCCCGTTGTTGCAACATCATCAATCATTACAACCTTCATTCCATCTTTGATTTTACCTTCTACAGATTTTGAAGTACCATAATCTTTTGGTTTACTTCTCACATAGATTAAGGGCTTTACTGTTTCTATTGCTAATGCTGATGCAATTACTAGACCCCCTGTTGGAACTGAAACAATAGAATCAAACTTTTCTAATCCTATGTCTTCTGTAATTTTATTTTCAAGATATTTTACCATATTCCTAAATTCATGAGGATAACTTGGCACTAGTCTTAAATCCACATAGTATGAACTCTTTTTTCCACTAGCTAATGTGAAGTCCCCAAATTTTATGATGCCTTTTTGATGCAAAAAGACTGCAAACTCTTTTACAAACTCCATATCAAAATTAACTACATTGGATTTATTTTGGTTTGTATTGTGTATGAAGTATGCCTGAAATTTGGTTGAATTATGGAATAACAGACGTTGTTTTAGATATAAAGGCAGAAAATTTAGAGGAAAAAATTGATTCTGATGGTAAAATTATGGATGATTCAGCGATCAATGAAAAACTAAACTCTCTTGATTTATCAAAACCTATGGAACTTGTAGTTTTACATAATTCTAAATCTATTCAAAAAATTATTTCTTCACTATTCACTTTATGCGAGCAAAAATCAAAACCATTTCCCAAAATTTTAACAGACAAAAAAATATTGAATTTGGTAAAATCTGGATTGCCTGAGGGTAGCTCAATAAATGAATTTGATGATACTGATATTTCAAATTCGAATCTTGTGTTTATGGGTGAAATGGAGTTTGATGGTTTATTTGGTTATGAAACAATTTCAACGCGTTTAATCAAAAAATTTGGAACTGAATCTATGCTTTCAGCATATGCTAAGAGACATGGTCATTTACCTGTGCCTGGACAATACCCTGAAAGTTTACAAGAAGCAAAGAAATTTTCTGATAATTTTGAAATTCAAGGAATTGAAATAATTGCAAATTCACAAGGTATTATTGATTTTTCAATTGGTCATCCTTCAGAAACCATTGCTTCAACAAAAATTTTAGAATCTAATTCAATTAAGGATATTGGGCATCACAAAACAATGATGATTAGCACTGGAAAAGATTCTAGTAATGACACTCTGGGTAATTCCCTTTCCTCTCTTTGGAATTGTTCAAATGCAATAAAAAATGATGGACTGGCAATTTTAGTTGCAGAGTGTAAAGGTGGTTTGGGTTCTGATGCTATTCAACAATACGTTGAAGATAGATTGACATTAGATCAATTACGTAACCCTACAAAATACATTAGCGGAATGGAAGATTTATTATTTTTATCTGAAATACAAAAGAATTTTCAAATTGGGTTAGTTTCAATTCTTCCTGAATTTTATGCTAAAAAATTAGATATGATTTCTTTACCTGGAATTAAATATTCTATGGATTATGTTTTAAAAACTCAAGGAGCTAGACAAAAAGTTGCAGTTATTGCTGATGGTGCTAGATTACTATTAAGGTAAAAAGTCAGATAAGAAATTTAATGAAAAGTCTGATGGTAAAGGTGCACATAAAATTGCTAATCCTATAATTCCAATATATGCTATTTTTCTATTTCTTGAAAGTGGTGATATATCATCAAGTGGAGTTGCACTTGGATTTCTTGAACTCATTACAAGAATAAGAATTGCCATTAACCAATAATTTAACAAAACAAGAATTGCCATACTTCCATATGTTGCGTATCTATGTAATTTTGGACCTAGTAATGTTCTTGCCATATGTCCACCATCTAATTGCCATGCAGGAAGTAAATTCAGAAATGTAATTAAAAACCCAATCCAAGCCGCAAACATAACTGGTGTCATAATAACTTCATATCCAGTCCCACCTTTTCCAAATAATGCCAAACTAGCAGTCATGAGTAATGGCTCTCCCTGATTCCATTCAATTAATCTAGATTCTTCAAATAATCCTGCTGCAATTTCTGGTTCTAAAATAGGTGCAGTATATGCACCATAGATTGAAACTATTACTGCAATAACTAACCCTGCAATTGGTCCTGCAATTGCAACATCAAATAAAATTTCACGATTAATTGTAAGGCCCTTAGACTGAATAAAAGCTCCAAATGTTGGAATTCCAATTACTGGTAATCCTGGAATAAAATATGGCCATGTGGTTTTAAGTCCATGAGCTTTTGCAGCAATAATGTGTCCTAATTCATGGATTCCTAAAATTCCTAATAATGACAATGTGTAGATTGCTGCCATTTCTAACGGATCTCCAATTTCTACAATTGAATTTGTTCCAGATGTTCTATAGTATCCATCAATCATTACAAATGAAATTACAACTGCAAACAAAATTCTTGGAGTCCATGCAGTACTCATCCATTTTCTCTGTTTTTTTGCAGCAAATTTTTGAACAATGATATATTTTCCATCATCCATTTTTTCTAATTTACAAACAAAACCTAAATTTTCCAATTTTCTGGCTAATTCTTCAAATTTTGATTTAAACTCTAAATCATTTATTCTAAACTCTAAGGCAAACTGGGTTTTTTCAAAATTATTTACGTCAAATATGGAGTTAACTAGAGAAATAATTTCTTCATGAGAATTTTCCTCCATATTTCTTTAAAATCACTCTTTCCATTAAATGGTGTTTTGGTTTAAAATTAAATATTGATACTTGTTATGAAATTCATGCAAGTGATTCTAAGGCAGTTGGGTGACTGTAATATTAGACGAGCAGAGCCAAGCGATCTAATCTCCATTATGGAAATTAATCTTAAAACACTCCCTGAACATTATTCTGATTATTTCTATGAATCATTATTAGCAGAACTTCCTGAGGCATTCATTGTAGCCGAAGTTGGAGGAAAACATGTGGGTTATATCATGTGTAAAACTGAATATGGATTTTCAAATTTTAAGAAATTAGGTTTTATCAAAAAAGGACACGTTGTATCTATTGCAGTTATTGATGAGTTTAGAAAAAAAGGAATAGGAAACGCCCTTGTTGAAGAATCTGTAAATGGAGTAAAATTAAGAAATTGTGATGAATTTTACTTGGAAGTAAGATGTAGTAATAATGATGCTGTAAGGCTATATGAAAAACTTGGATTTGTAATTAAACAGCAACTAAATGCATACTATCGAGATGGTGAAGCTGCATATCTTATGGCAATCGAATTAAATTAGTTCAAACCAATAAATATCTCGCATAAAGTTTTTCGCCATGGATAAACGTAAAGGTATGGGAATTACTATTTTCATGCTTTGTATTGGTGGATTTTTTCTTTATGCATATTTGTTAATGCTTTCAGAATGGAGTCCTATAGTATTACAATTGTCTGTGTTGATGATTGCAGGAGGTATTCTTGGTGTTGTTGCATGGATTGGTTATGTAATGGCAACAACAAAATCATCACCTGCATCAATTACGTCTGATGATTAATTTATTTAGAAATTTTTACATCAACAACAGTTTGATAATATCTTGGTCCTACTGCCCTAACAATTTTTGATGAAATAATTTCTGATTTTACTGGAGTAACTTTGAGATAATGTTCTTCAGAAAGTTTTCCTGCATCTGTTTTTTTATCTGCATGAATATGTGAATAATAATGAATCATTCCTCCATTTTTTGTTGTACTAATTGCTGATTCTAAAAATTCATCTGATCTTTCAGGAAGTAACATTAAGGTTCTATCTGATTTGTCTATTAATTGCTCTTTGATAATTTCTGTTGTATTTCCATTTATTGAGATGACGTTTCCTGCAAGTTTATTTAATTTGATATTTTTTTCACAAAGTTCTGATGCAGTTGGATTGATGTCTAAACTAAACACTGTACATTTTGTTTTCTTTGCAGCCATGATGGAAAACATACCCACTCCTGCAAACATGTTAGTCATTGTCTCACCTTCTTGAATCAAATTAGCAATTCTTTCCCTTTCAGTAGATAATCTAGGTGAAAAAAACGCATTTGCTACATCCACTCTAAACCTACACCCAAATTCTTTGTATTCTGTTTCAGTGTTATCTTCCCCAGCAAGAATTTCTAGATTTCTGGTGCGAAACTCTCCTTCCACTGCTGATGCTTGATAAAAAACACTTTTGACAATTTTTACTTCATTTAGTAGAGTTTCACCAATAATTTTTTTCTTTGATAATAATGAATCTGGAATTCTCACAATAATTATTTCTCCGATTTGATCAAATGCTGAAATTAATTCATCATTTTCTTTTACTGTAAGCACATCTTCTAGTGCTTTTTTTAACATTCGAGTCAATGTTTGTAATAAAAATTTCCAGATGTTTTCTGATCTTTATCTAATCTGCTTTCCATTTTGTTTACACGAGGTCTGAGACTTTTTTCATCTCTTCTAAATGACATGTCTAATGATTTTAGGAATCTATTCATCGCTTTAGCTTTAGGCATAGGTGATGTAGCTGTACCTGCAGCTCCTGATTCTCCTTCGAATATTACCATTGAATCCGAAACCAAGTCCATCAATTGCAAATCATGATCAATCACTATTGCTGATTTTCCAAAAGACCGAACAAATTTTTGTAAAAATTTTGCAACTGCAATTCTATCTTCTACATCTAAAAATGCAGAAGGCTCATCTAATGCATATAGATCCACTTTTTGTAACAAACATGATGCTACTGCAACTTTTTGCAATTCCCCTCCAGAAAGCTTTTTGACAGATTTATTATAGAGTTTTTTAATTTTTAATGGATCTAGTATTTGCTCTTCTTCCATACTTCCTTCTACTGGATTACCATTTGCTTTATCTAATAATGAAATTACTTCTACATCGATATCATTTTGAAGATATTGTGGTTTGTATGCTATCTTAATTTTTTTATCAACCTTTCCAGCATCTGGTTTCTCAACTCCTGCAATCATTTTCATCATGGTAGTTTTTCCAAGGGCATTTGCTCCCATTATGCCTAGAACTTCTCCTTTTCTTACACTGCCAGGCTCAATTGCTACTGAAAATGAGTCATATTTTTTTTCTAATTTTGGATAAGTTACAACTTCACTTCCTTCTTGGAACATGTCAGTAGATGAAGATGATACATCAAAAGAAAATTTCTTATCTCTAAATCTAACATTTTCTGTTGGTAAATATCCATCAAGAAAAACATTGATTCCAATTTTTGTTGATAAAATATTTGAAACAATTCCATACGCTGCAGGTTCGCCGTATAACACTTCAATGTAATCACTTAGAAAATCTAATAATGTTAAATCGTGTTCTACTACCATGACACTTTTTCCAATTTTTGCCAATTTTTGTATTGTACGTGCAACTCCTATTCTTTGAAAAACATCATTGTATGATGATGGTTCATCAAAAAAGTAAAATTCTGTATCTTTTGATGCAGCAGCAGCTACTGCAATTCTTTGTAATTCTCCACCACTTAATTCCTTTAAACTCTGTTCCATAGAATTTTGTAATCCTAATTCCCTGATTAGTTCTCTTGATACCCCTCTTTCATCATATTTGTCAAGTAGTTCTTTTCCTGTTCCATCAAATGCTTGTGCAATTTGATGCACTTGTTGTGGTTTTATTGATGCACGAATTTGTTTTTGTTCAATTTTTTCAAAATGTTGTTTAAGTTCTGTTCCACTATAATGTTTAAAAATTTCATTCCATTCAGGTGGATTTTCATATTTTCCTAGATTTGGTTTTAGATTTCCTGATAGAATGTTAACTACTGTACTTTTACCCATTCCATTTCTTCCAAGTAATCCGACAACTTCTCCTTTTCTTGGTGTAGGTAATTTGTAAAGTCGAAATGAATTTACACCATATTGATGAATTTTATCTGTAGCTAGTTCACTTGCTAGATTTACAATTGTTATTGCATCAAATGGACATACTTTGACACATATTCCACATCCATTACAAATATCCTCATCAATCTGAGCTTTTTTTGATTCTTCATTAATGGTAACACATTCTGCACCTGATTTGTTGACTGGGCAATATTTTATACACTCTAAACCACATTTTTGTGGTTGACATAGATCTTGATCTAATACGGCAACTCTATGTGTCATGTGGTAATTCGATATTTTCTTTGCTTTATACCTATTTTGAACTCATTTTCAATACTTCGTTACGTTAATAGATGAGAATTTCACGTCAATATTCAAGCCGGCCATAGCGTTAGGGTGCGACCCAATCCCATTCCGAACTTGGAAGTCAAACCTGATGTCGCTGTTGTGCTACTAAGATGCGAGAGCTCTTGGGAAGCAACAGTGCTGGCATTTCTTCTTATTCAATCAATCTTTTAATATCGAATTAATTGGATTGATGTGATTTAAATGAAAAATTGTTCAGTTTGTGGTGAATCCTGTGACGATGATATTCGATTGTTAAATCACATGATGGAAAAACATGGATGGAGAAATCCCAATGTTGGAACTCCTGATAGAAATAGTAGGGGTTACTAGTTTTTCAAATTTTGTAAATAATCTAAAATCAACCTAACCCCAAACCCTGTTGCACCTTTTGGATTGTATGATTTTTCTTTTGTAGCTATCTGTGTCCATGCAACTCCTGCAATATCCACATGTAACCATGGTGTTTTGTTAATTGCATTTCTTAGAAATGCTGCTGCAGTTATTGTACCTGCAGCTTTACCAATTCCAATATTTTTGATATCAGCTACTTCTGATTTTACCATGTCCATATAATCTTGGTTTAATGGTAATTCCCAAACTGCTTCTGTAGTTTTTTTAGATGAATCATTAATCTTTTTTGTCAATTTATCATCATTAGAAACTATTGCAGCTACGTTAGTTCCTAATGCAACAATACATGCGCCAGTAAGTGTTGCAAAATCAATTATTGCCTTTGGGGAATAATGTTTTTCACCATATGCTAATGCATCGGCTAAAATCAATCTTCCTTCCGCATCTGTGTTTAAAATTTCTGCAGTCTTTCCATTAAATAATTTTATAATATCTCCTGGTCTGTATGCTTCTCCACCTGGCATATTTTCAACTGATGGAATAATTCCTACAACATTAATTGGAAGTTTTAATTCTGATACTGCTTTCATTATTCCTAAAACTGTACATCCACCACACTTGTCAAATTTCATTTCATCCATATTGGCTCCAGGTTTTAATGAAATTCCACCCGTATCAAATGTTACAGCTTTTCCAACTAAAACAATTGGTTTTTCATTTTTTGGACCTTGACTGTGTTCTAAAACAATTAGTTTTGGTTCATTTTTACTTCCTTTTCCAACTGCAATTATTCCTCCGAAACCTTTCTTTTCTAATTCTGATTTTGAAATTATATTACATTTCATTTTACTGTTTTTAGAAATTGTTTTTGCAAAATTTGCTAATGTAGTAGGTGTGCATTCATTTGGTGGTAGATTTGCTATACTTTTAGTAAATATTGCACCATCTGCAACAATTTCAGCAGTTTTGATAGTTTGCAAAATCTTTTTTGATTTTGAGGTAATTATTGTTAAATCTGGTGAGTTTTCAGTTTTTTCTGATTTGAATTTGTCAAATTTGTATAATGCCATTTTTGTTCCTTCTATAATTTGAGAAACTGATGAATTTTGATCAATAACAAAAGTTGGAGGCGTTATAACTGAAAATTCTTTTAATTTTAATTCTCTAGCTTTTAGGGCAATTTTACCTGAAACAAATCTAATTGTATCATTTGTTATGTTTTCTTTCTTTCCAATACCTGCGAGGAGTATTCTTTGGGCCTGTTTCCCACCTGGAACTGGAATTACACTAATTTTTCCTAATTTTCCCTCCATATCCTGTAGAGTCTGATTTATTGTTGAGGTTGTTTTAGTGTCAAATTTCTTTAATCCTAGAATTTTATTTGAATTTTCTAGGACAAATCCACAAAGTAGTTGAGTATTTTTTGATGAAATTTGAGTTTTAATTTTCATACTGAAAATGTATTTTTGATGTATTATTTAGATTTATTATTTATTGCAATCTCTAAGCATTTCATTAATAATTGATGAAAAACTTACTGAACTGGCAGTTTCTTTGATCTTTTTAGCTTGTTTCATTCTAATTTTTTTAACTAATTCATCATCTATCATGATAGTTTTTCTTTCTGCCATGATTTGGAAAAAAAATTCTACCATTTAAAACAATGTTTAGTAATCTTTTATGAATTTCATTTTTTAATTTCTAAAACTTCACTATTTGAAAAAATGCTTATTGTTCTTTTTATTACCTCTTTGATTGTTTTGCATCCCTGTTGACATTCTTTTTCAATTCCCATTATTGGAACATGTTTTATTCTCTTAGAACAAATTCTTTTGATTAATGGAATTAATGCTGCCCTCCCACCAAATGCATTTTTTTTATCAATCAACCAAAACATCTTTAATGCTGATTCATTCAAATAACTTTCTCTTATTTTTAAACCAAAATCTGAGTAATGTCCAACAATCAAAAATTTATCATGTGCAAAAAAATTGATGATTTTTATAAATTTCATACATACGTAACAATGATTATCGTAAACTAACGTTGGAATTTCTTCATTTATTTTCATAAATTTCATTTATTTTTCTTTAATTAAATTTTTTTATCAAATTATTATCTAAATACTATTTTTTTGTAAATTAATTAAAAAATATAATAAAATTCTAGTTAAATTTTAAAAATTATTTACTAGTATTATCTGTGATTTTGGAAGCATTCTCTGCAATAAACAGGTCTATCTTCTTTTGGTTTGAATGGTACTTGACAATCGTTTCCACAATCGCCGCACTTTGCATCAAACATTTCTCTTTCTCTATCGAATGACATATCTTTCTGCAGATTTGTGAAATTCTTCTGTAATTAAACTATTGTAAAATTAATTCCTTTTTTCCTCAAAATTGTGCTGATTTTATTTTTTTAAAACGTAAAATTTTCAAAATATCTCAGAAATAGATTTTTATTAAATTTACAAGGCAAACGATCGAGATGGGACTTAATTATTATCAAATTAAGAAAAATATCCTTAGAGCAAGAAAATTAGTGATAAGAGCAACAAATACTGCTGGATCTGGACATCCTGGAGGTTCTTTTTCGATGGCAGAAATTTTAGGTTGCTTGTTTAACAAACATTTGAAATTTGATCCTAAAAACCCCCAATGGGAAAATCGTGATCGTTTAGTTTTATCAAAAGGACATGCAGCTCCTGGTTTGTTTTCAAATATGGCAGTTGCAGGATACTTTCCAGAATCTGAATTAGATACTTTACGAAAATTTGGTAGTAAATTACAAGGCCATCCTGACTTGAAATGCCCTGGAGTTGAATTCTGTGGTGGTTCTTTGGGAACTGGTTTGTCTTATTCTATTGGAATTGCACTTGCAGGAAAAATTGATTCAAAAGATTATCATGTTTATACCGTTATTGGCGATGGAGAATCAGACGAAGGTCAAATTTGGGAAGCTGCAATGGCTGCTTCAAAATACAAAGTAGATAACCTTACAGTTTTTCTTGATAGAAACTTTATCCAACAAGATTCTTACACTGAAAAAATTATGCCATTAGACGAAAAGTTAGAAGGTGATAATCTTTCTGAAATGTGGAAAGATGCTTCACGATGGAAGACTGGTGATAAATGGAGATCTTTTGGTTGGAATGTTATAGAAATTGATGGGCATAGAATAGAACAAATCGATGCAGCAATAACAAAAGCTAATGCTACAAAGGGAGTACCAACTATGATTATTTCCAGAACTATCAAAGGAAAATCTGTAGAACACATGGAGGATAATCCTCAATGGCATGGAAAAGCACCTGATTCAGATATGGTGCCAATAATTAATCTTGAACTTGATTCACAATTTATGATTGCACCTTCTGTAATTGCAGGTGATATGACAAATTTAGAAAATGAAATTAAAAGATGTGTTTCTGGAAGATCTGATTATATTCATCTTGATGTGATGGATGGTCACTTTGTTCCAACTAAAACTTTTGATCATACCAAAATTAAAGAACTAAGACCATTAACTGTGATTCCATTTGATTCTCATTTGATGATAAATGATCCTGTAAAACATATTCAGAATTACATTGATGCTGGCAGTGATATAATCACAGTTCATGCTGAAGTAACAGATGAATCTAGTTTTGGAGAAATTCATGATTTACTAAAGCAAAATCAAATCGGTGTGGGATTTGCAATAAATCCTGATACTGAATTACCTGAATGGTCTTACAAATTCTTGTCTTCCCTTGATCAATTAATTGTAATGTCTGTGGTTCCTGGAAAATCAGGTCAAAAATACATTGAAGAAACACACGCAAAAATGTCCCGTTTAAATTCCATTTTACAAGAACATAATTTTTCAGGATATATTGAAGCCGATGGAGGTGTAAATCTTGAAAATATAGGTTCAATATTTGCTGATGGTGCTAGAGCATTTGTTGGTGGCGGTGCGATTATTGGACAACAAGATGTTAGAATGGCAATTAAAGAATTTAGAGATGAGGTTTTAAAATCTAGAAGAAGTCTCTTACTTGAAAAGGCTAATGAATTAGGTGGAACAGACTCTGTAAACAAGTGGATTGGTTTGCATGTAATTGGAGAAAAACAAGAACAAATTAAAAAAATTGCAAAGGAGCGCGGATACATTTGAATGAACCCATAATGACTGACATGCGTTCAGAATATTCAAAATCCTTGATTCAAGCTGGACATGATAACTCTAATGTTGTAGTTTTAGGTGCTGATACAACTGATTCTCTTAAAACTTCAGGCTTTGGAAAAGAATTCCCAAATAGATTTTTCAATGTTGGAATTGCAGAAGCTAATCTTGTTACTATTTCTGCAGGATTGGCAGTATCTGGAAAAATTTCTTTTGCAAGTACTTATGCTATATTTTTGCCTGGAAGGGCAGTTGATCAAATTCGAAATAACA
>JABJDB010000038.1 GCA_018668425.1 Nitrososphaerota archaeon
ACTATTAGGTCCTAGAGGAAAAATGCCAACACCAGTTCCATTTGATGCAGACATTGTTGCGTTTTTGGCAAGATTTAGAACATCAATTAAAGTTAGAACAAGAGCATCACTTTCTGTTTCTGCTAAAATCGGAGACATTACAATGGATGATGCAGATTTAGCAATCAATGCACATACTGTACTTGCAGCAGTTGAGAGAAAATTACCAAACGGTGAGAAAAATGTTAAAAGAATTATGATAAAAACTACAATGGGTAAACCAGTAAAACAAATCCAGGAGATAAAGAAGAAACATGCATGAAAATAGAACTAGTTATCCAAAAGCTAAAGCACAAATGTATGCACAACTACAAGAAGTTCCAAAAAAATACAAGACAATAGCAATTATCAGAATGACAAAAGTTCGTTCTACTCAAATTTTACCGCTAAGAAAAACTCTCAAAGGTGAAGTAGAATTTGTTAGTATCAAAGATAAAGTTGCAAGAATTGCACTAAGCAAGTTAGATATTCCAGGAATCAAAGAGATTGCAGCAGATCTTACAGGTCAATGTATGCTCATGTTTACAAACATGTCACCATTCAAACTAAACGTTTTACTTTCAAAAAATAAAATTATGATGGCTGCCCGTGGTGGCGATATTGCAAGTGTCGATATTGTAGTTCCAGCAAAAAATACAGGAATTGCACCAGGACCAATGCTCACAGAATTCAAAGAGGCAGGAATTCCAACTAAAATCGACCAAGGAACAATTTGGATTGCAAAAGATAGTACTCCAGTAGAAAAAGGCGGAGTAATTAATGAAAAATTAGCAGCACTCTTAGGAAAATTAGATATCAAACCAGTAGAGGCAGGAATTTCACTATTTACAGCATTAGAAGAAGGTCTGAAATATTCAGAAGAAGAGATGATTATCGATGTTGAGAAAATTAGAGCACAATTTGCAACAGCACACCAAGAAGCAGTGTCTCTATCAATCGAGGCAGCATACATCACTGCAGACAATGTTTCACAGATTCTATCAAAGGCTGCACAATCAGCACGTTCTGTATCTGTTGAATCAGGATTTATGACAGATGAGACAAAAGAGCAAATTTTGCAAAAAGCAGATGCACAAGCTAAAGGTGTTGCAAGTCAAGCAAAAGATTACACACCAGCATAATAGCACATTAAGAATTTCTTATATTACACAATAATTTCTTTCAAAGAATTGTCTCAAAAATTAGAAAAGATATCTAAAATTCCACTTTGGGCCATATCGTTAATTTCAGTTGTATTTCTAATAGTAATTTTGTATACAGTACATAGTATTTTTGGGATTGAAGATTTTTCTAACAATATTTCACTTCCCCTTTACATCATAATTCCAGGATCATTAGTAATTTCATCAATCATAGCATTTTCAAAATCAGATAAAATTTCAGAAATTTCTAGAACGTCTCTTTTCTTTTTGCTTGTTTCTTTTACTTTATCATTATCAGCTGAGCAAACATGGAATTTGTATGAACATGTGTTAGATATTGATCCATACCCTTCAATTGCAGATTTTTTTTATCTTGCTGCACCAATTGCCATGACCATATCTTTGGCAATATACCTTAAACCACGACAACACAAAATCCCTGCAAAGAATGTAATTTTTGCAACCATCATATCAAGTGCTGTTGTAATTTCATCGGTATTAGGGACATGGGATTCAATATCTGAAGATTCTCAAATAGAAATTATTGTTGCATTGTTGTATCCAGTTGTTGATTCTGTTTTACTTTTTGCAGCAATTCTTGCAATCTTATTTTCACTCAAAGAGAAAAAAAGCACATTTTGGTTGATGATATTAATAGGAATTCTTGTGTTAATTGCAGCTGATACTTGGTTTTTGTTTTTGATTGTAGAGGACAGTTATGAGGATGGACATCCTGTGGATATTTTATGGATAGCAAGTTATACAATTTGGACATTTATGATGTTCCACATTATTTCTAATTCAAAAAATTTCATACAACAGAATCCTGAAAAAAATGAAAATAATAAAACCCAGAAATATGGAATTATTTTTACTCTAGTTTTTGTAAATGGGACTATTGCTTTGGTTCTATATGCAATGAATTCATTAATTGAAGAAAATGCAGATCAGGTAATTTTTTCATTTTTTTCTTGGTTTTTGGTAATAGTGATTGGGATTTTTTCTAGTGTGATTGTTGCTTTTAATTCAAAATTAGCTAAAACAATACAAACCAGAACAGTAAAAGTTGAAGAATTATCAGAAGATTTAATCAAATCTGAAAGACTGTCTGCAATTGGAGAATTATCAGCAAGAATTGCACATGATTTGAAAAATCCTCTAAATAATCTGAATTTAGCTTTGGAGATGCTTCAAGTAAAACATGAAAAAGATTTTGATAAAGCAGATTTTGAAAAAGTGAAAATAATGAGTTCATCTATTTCCAGAATGAATCATCAAATCAATGAGGTACTTAATTTTGTCAAGAGCATCCCTTTGAATTTGTCAAAACAAAGTTTCCAAAAATTAATGATATCTACAATGGCGATGGTTCAAAAACCAGTCAATATTCAAATTATTCTACCTCAAAATGATGTAATGATTAATTGTGATAACAAAATTGAATATGTTTTTTTAAATTTGATAAACAATTCAATTGACAGTATTGGGTTAAGAGGTAAAATTGAGATAAAAATTGAAGAAAATGATAAAAACATAATGTTAGATTTTATTGATTCAGGAAAAGGAATTGAAGAAAAAATAATGACGCAAATTTTCAATCCATTATTTACTACAAAACAGAAAGGGACAGGACTAGGCCTTGTTACGTGTAAAAATATCATAGAACAGCACGGAGGAACAATTTCTGTGAAAAATAATCCAACCACATTTACAATTCAATTGCCCAAAGTATGACATATCATGACATTAAAAGTAATTAATAATTCAGATTCTAAAACTGGTGAATTTCCATGTGTGACATGTGAGACTAACTGCTGTAAAGAATATACGATATTTGTTAATGCTCATGACATTTACAGACTGCATCAAAAATTGAAAAAAACCCCAAAAAGTTTTCTTGATATTTGGGGTGCTAAAGACTTTGATCTTGGAATCAAAGTAAAAGAAGGATTACTTGACCTTGCACTAAAACAAAAAGATGGTGGATGTATGTTTTTAGAAGAATCAAAAGATATGTTTCGATGTACAGTAAATGATTTCAAGCCAAGTGTGTGTAAATCATATCCATTTCAAATGAAAAAGGGGAAATTAGTTCAGATGACAGAAAAGCTGTGTCCAGTTGATTGGGATACTAGAGAATTTGAGTCCATGATGTCTACTCATCTCAAAAAAGATGAAGAGGAATGGGAATTTTATGATAAACTAGTACTAGAATGGAATGAAAAATTTGGAGAGAAAAAATCATTGTCTGAATTTTTAAAGTTCATACTAGATAGAGTTGCTTTAGAAGAAATTTAGCCCCAGAATAAAGATCTAAATAGTATGATTATCACAAAAATTCATTGAATTTTTCTAAAATTATGTTACTATCATCATTTGCAGTTTTTTTGATGTTTGCAACACCAAATGTATTTGCAGATAGTTTTGATGAGAAAACTTGTGTCTCTTTAATTTCCACAGACAAAGTAAAAGAAATTACAGGTTATGAGGGAGTACTTGAGATTAACGTAATTAATTCTAATTTAGAATCACTAAATGAAGGAATAACAAATGGGTGTGCAATATCATTTCAAAATGATGATACTTCATTCACACTTACACTAGTAATTACTGCATCAGATTCAGATAGAACTGCTCAATCAAAATATGGAGAAATATTTTCAGCATCAAACCAAATGGGATTTGAAGTAATTGAAGGAAACAACGGTCCTTGGATATATCATCAAGTAGAAGTAAATGATATGGGAATAGCTAGTTTCTTGGCATCAATTAAAGATAACATACAAGTTGGACTTCATTCCCCACAAACAGATATTCCAATAGACCCAGCAGATATACGTGAAGTTCTAACAATTGTTCAATCAAATATTGATAAATTAGACATTCCAAAATCATTTACACCAAATGACATTGAACCAACAAATGTTGAACCAGTAGAAATTACTTCAGAACATGAACAAAAAATTGTAGAACTAAAACAATCAGAGGAACAAACAACAGAATCAGATAGTCATAGAATGGAAACTGAAATTACTAGAGAAGAAAACGGAGGAGGTTGTTTGATAGCCACTGCAACATATGGTTCAGAATTAGCACCGCAAGTTCAAACATTACGAGAACTTAGAGACAACTCACTACTACAAACAGAATCAGGTACTAGTTTCATGAATTCATTTAATGATGTTTACTATACATTCTCACCAATTATTGCAGACTATGAAAGAGAAAATCCAGTGTTTAGAGAAATGGTAAAAATTACAATTACTCCAATGATAACATCATTATCAATTCTAAATAATGTAGAGATGGATTCAGAACAATCAGTACTAGGTTATGGAATTTCACTAATCATACTAAATGGAATGATGTATGTTGGAATTCCTGTTGCAATAGTTATTGGAATTAGAAAAATTTAGTAAAAATCAAATTTCATCAAACCTTTTAAGAAAATATTTTAGAGAATAATTATGAAATTAATCTGGGTAATTATTCCACTAATATTATTTGGAATTACCAGTATTGGGCAATCATTTGCAGATGTAGAATATTCGCATGAATTTAATTTTGAAAATTGTGAAGGAATTTTGGATGTTGAGGAAATAAAAAGTACAATTAATCGTATTGAAAATATTACTGTTAATTCCAGAGAATTAACTCCAGTAGATAGAGAACTAGGTCTACAAACAATGTGTGATTCAACGTTTGAATCAGAAGGGAAATCAATTAGCATGAGTATAGTTGTAATGGATTCAAAAGAAACTGCCAGTACACTATATCAAGAAAATTTGGATGTATTTTCGGGGCAAGATTTTGAATTTAGAGAATATGTTACATTTTGGAATAATTTTGATGTAACAGTAAATGATCAAAATGTAGGAAGTTTCATCATATCACAGTACGATAAATTTTTCATTAATTTTCATACTAGTTTTTCTGGAGATGGTCCAGCACTAATTGATACTGAAGAATTACGAATGTTATCCACAATAGTTCAGAAAAAAATTCTTGAATTAGAAGATGTATCAATATCACCGCCAAATCCACTTCCTACTCCAAACTTGGATGATCCAGATAGATTTACAGATGAACATGAAATGCCACCAATTGCTACAGGAAAAATAGATTCACCAAAAAAACAAATGGCTCAAGGCATTGAACCTTCAGCAGTAAAATGTAATGAAGGATTGGTGTTGGTTACAAAAAAGAGTGGAGAATCATCTGCATGTGTAAAACCAATTACTGCAGATATTTTATCTCAACGAGGATGGGGTGGAATCAATCCACCATGCTGTAAGAAATAAGCATAGTTTGATATGAACGGATTAGCAAAAAACTATGAAACTTTTAAAATATAATCTAAAATAATTATTTGAAAGATTTTTTTATTAATCCATTAATTACACGAGAAAAACTAACTGATTCTGAAGTATCTTTGATTTGTTTTGATTGTAAATCATGAACTTTCTTGACTAAATCATCATCAAGTATTATTGTCACTCTTTTGCCCATAACATGAGTAGAGTTGGTTTTTTATTTAAAACGATTATTGATTATCAAAAAAGAAATCTGAAAATTAGCAATGCACTTTATACAATAGAACATCTTTCAGTATATCATGACTAAAATTAATAATGTAGATTTGGATAAAGTTGCAAATACAATATCAAAAGGAAAAGAAGATAAGAATTCTCTAAGAAAGCCAGTAAAACTACAAGGAGAATGGAACTTGGATTCTGATTCAGGATTTCAATTTAAAACAGAATTACCATATGAAAAAGGAACTCAAAGCATAGAGATTGACTCACCATCATTTCTAGGTGGGGAAGGAAATAGACTAGGCCCAATGGCATACTGTATTGCAGGAATTACATCTTGTTTTGTGGGTACATTTGTAGGAATTACAGCACAGCAAGGTATCAAACTAACAAAACTCAAAGTCACAACACAGTGCAACATCAATTTTGCAAAGGCCTTTGATTTATCAGAAGATCCAATTACTGAAGGAATGAGTTTTGAGATTGATGCCACAAGTGATGATGCTGATAATACAAAATTGCAAGAATTACTAAAAATGGCAGAAGAGCGATGCCCTGCAATGTATAGTATGGCTCACAAAATAGAAGTTAATGCAAAAATAGTTTAAGATTCTCTAACCTTTGGCAAATTCCAATTAAACTTCATTGCCAATAATCTAATTCCAGTTGCTGCCACTATGCCAATAATTGAGGCTATCTGAATATCATTAGATGTAGATAACACAAGATAAAATATTACAATTCCAATCAGACTAGCCACAGCATAGACTTCTTTAACAAACACAATTGGAATTTCTCTAACAAAGATATCTCGCAGTATACCGCCACCAATTGCTGTAATCATTCCACCAAATAGCATTGGCAAAAAGTTCATTCCAACTATTTGAAATGCAATTGATGCACCAATTACTGAAAACACACCCAATCCAACTGCATCAACTACTAACCAAATGTTCATCTTCTTTTTCAAATATGAAAACAAGAAAAACATCACAACTCCAGTAATTACAGTTAGAATAACATAGATTGGATCAGAAAATGCAACTGGAAATCTGCCAAACAATACATCACGAGTTACACCACCACCAACTCCAACCACAGTAGCCAATACTATAATTCCAAAAATGTCGGCTTTGTGTGAAATTGCTTTTGATGCACCAGTTATAGCAAATGCAATTGTCCCAAGATAATCTAGTACACTGATAAAGCCATCAACGGGAAATGAGAAATCAACCAATTACTGAAAATTTGGCATCAAAGATTGATAAAGTTTGATAAAAATAAAGATCAAAATTAAAAAAGTGTATTTTTCTATCCAAATAGTGAGGACAAACCTTCCATGGCTGCCTCTTCTTTCTTTGGATCTTCTTTCTTTTCTTCTTTCTTTGCTTCGCCACCTGCTGCTGCATCTGCTGCCGGAGCGGCTGCTGCAACTGCTACTGGTGCGGCTTTAACTGCATCATCGATGTTAACATCGGCTAATGCTGCAACTAGAGATTTAACTTGGGCTTCATTAACTTCAGCGCCAGATGCTTTAACAACTGAACTGAGGTTTGCCTCGTCTACATCTTTTCCTAGTTTGTGAAGAAGTAAAGCAGCGTAAACATATTCCATTGTAACGAGAATCCCCTAGGGCATAATATAAAACTATGCAGAATTTACGCCTAGAATTAATTTAGGATTTTCAAACTTCTGCAAATAGAGTAAAGTGTTCTTTTGAGATTTGCATCAACTAGAGTTTCCATTCTGTTTTTGAGGATTCTTTTTGCCTCATCTCTGTCATCACCAGCAGGTAATGACAAAACATTGTTGATAAATTCAGGTAATGATTCACGAATCCAACCATCAAGCATCTCAAAGACTTTGGGTGGGATTAGATCGCATTTATCCTCATTAAGATCTAAAATTGCAGTATAATTTTCATGCTCCACTCTATACACTAATGCCAATACAACATTGTCAGGAGTTGGAAATTCTAAAATTTCTCGGGAACGCTCACCAGTCTTTCCTTGGGCTAGTTTGTTTTTGAGTCCAACAGGATTTACAATTACTCCAGTAATTCCAACTTTGTTATCCTCAATTCCAGTGATTGCACCAAAAATAAAGTCATTAAACTCTCCATTTTTTTTAATAGAAAATACATAGGCCCCTTCTTTGAGTTCTGGCTTTTTCCCAAACATGAATGAACTAGAAATGATATTCTATTTAATGTATGATGAAATAGTAAAAAATTCAAAAATTAGACTAGAGATTTTATTATTCTAGAGATGAGATTTTGTTTCCAGTGCCTATATGGTACGCATCATCAATTGTAGACACAAAAACCATACCATCACCTTCATTTCCTCGATAATCGGTTTTGAGAATAGATGATACAATATCGTCTACATGGGAATCATTAACCAGGTGTACTATCAAACAACGGTAGGTTAATTGGAATTATCAGTAAAACTGACATCATCAAGGCTTTGGCATTTATGAAATTGTATATCGTTAATTCTTAATATCAGTGGATTACACCCAACAATATTGGATAAATCACAGATTCTAAAGGAATTCTCAGCAGACCCTGAGAAATACTATAACGTTAAACTATTTGCAGAACAAGGATTTGTTAGAAAATCTTGTACCAAATGTGGTAGATTCTTTTGGACACTAAATGCTGATAGGGACCTTTGTCCGGATGATGGAAAAGATACCTATTCTTTCATTGGAGATCCTCCAACTACAAAACGATTTGATTACACACAAGCTTGGAAACAAGTCGAAGAGTTTTTTATAAAAAATAACCACACCTCAGTTAGTAGATATCCTGTAGTTTGTAGATGGCGTGATGATCTCTATTTTACAATTGCATCAGTTGTTGACTTTCAAAGAATAATGGGAAGTAAGGTAGTCTTTGAGTTTCCTGCAAATCCACTTGTAGTACCACAAACTTGTCTTCGTTTCAAGGATTTAGAAAATGTCGGAGTTACGGGTAGACACTTTTCGTCATTTTGTATGATAGGACAACACAGTGTTCCTGATTTGGGAGGATACTGGAAAGATGAATGCGTTGATTTGGATTATAGATTACTAACACAACAATTTGGAATTAAAAAAGAAGAAGTGGTCTTTGTTGAGGATGTTTGGGCGGGTGGGGGCTCGTTTGGACCATCACTAGAATATTTTGTTCAAGGATTGGAATTAGGTAATGCAGTCTTTACTGAATTTCAAGGGGAACTAGGTCAGCATACAACATTAGACCAAAGAGTAATTGACATGGGTGCAGGATTAGAAAGATTTGCATGGATTACAAATGGAACACCGACTGCTTATGATTGTTGCTTTGGTCCAA
Source organism: Nitrososphaerota archaeon (assembly GCA_018668425.1). Lineage (GTDB taxonomy): Archaea > Thermoproteota > Nitrososphaeria > Nitrososphaerales > Nitrosopumilaceae > Nitrosopumilus. Next base: position 9,054 of record JABJDB010000038.1, read on the forward strand.
TTAATGAAAAATTATTTGGAATAATTGGAATTGATTCAGATAGTGAAATTTTAAAAAAATACTTTACAGAAATTGCAAAAGAGATTGATAATTACGATGACTTGAATCAAGTTAGACGTCTTGCAGTAAAAAATGCAGGAGTTACAGATGACCAGTTATCAAAAATGATCACACCACTTGAAGGGATGTATTTGATAGCAGACCATTTGCGTACGTTAATCTTTGCAATTACTGATGGTGCATTGCCAAGTAATGTTGGTGGAGGATACAACCTAAGAATGATGTTACGTCGCATCAATGGAACAATAAACAGACTAAATCTAAAACTAGACATTGATGATTTGATTGATACTCATATTGACTATCTCAAAGATACCTATCCAGAACTTGATGAGAAAAGAGAAGATGTCAAAGTTATACTAAAATTAGAATCAGCAAGATATGAAGAATCAAAAATTCACATGAAAAATAAAGCTGAAAAAATTAGAGAGAAAGGTGCACCAAGTGTGGACCAACTAATCACACTATACGAATCAGATGGAATTACACCAGAGTATCTTAGAGAAATTGATGCTATTTCAGAAATTCCATCACAGTTTTACTCTAAACTTTCTGATTTGCACCAGTCAGACAAGAAAAAAGCAATCACAGAATTACCACTAGCAGAATTACCTGAAACTGAAACTCTATTTTACAAAGATGACCCAATGGAGTTTGAAGCTAAAGTTCTCAAAGTGATTAATGACATGGTAGTATTAGATAAAACGTCATTTTACGCACGAGGTGGAGGACAAGAACCTGATTTGGGAACCATAAATGGTTTCAAAGTGATTAATGTCGACAAACATGCACACGTTATTGTTCATCAACTAGAAGGTGGCGTACCAGCTGAAGGTGATACGGTATCATGCAAAGTTGATGAGACACGTCGAGCAAACATTACAAAAAACCACACAAGCACTCACATAATTAATGCATCATCACGCAAAATATTAGGTTCATGGATTTGGCAGCATTCAGCTTTCAAAGATGATGATCATGCTAGACTAGACATTACACATCATTCATCTCTAAGTAGTGATGAAGTACAAAAAATTGAAGATGAAGCTAATGATATGATAAAGAAAAACTATCCAGTTAACATCGATTATTACGACAGAGGAACTGCAGAACAAAAGTATGGATTTAGAATTTATCAAGGTGGTGTAGTTCCAGTAAAATCAGTAAGAATTGTATCAATTGAAGATAAAGACATTGAAGCATGTGGTGGAACCCATGTTAAAAAAACTGGAGATATTGAACTAATCAAAATCACAAAGACTAAACGAATTCAAGATGGAGTGGTACGAGTTGAATTTGTATCAGGACCTAATGCGTATTCATATGTCAAACAACAAGAAGAAAATTCAAAACAAAAAGCTCAAGATGATATTGCAAAACAAGAACTAGAAAAGAAAAGAGAAGAAAACAAATCAAAAGCTCGTGAACAAATTCCCGTTTTACTTGAAAAAGTTCTTGCTGGAGAACAAGGGGATATTGATGGTATTACTGTATCAAATAAAATCTGTTTTACTAGTAGTGGAAATTATGATGATTATTTCCACCAAAACTTTGGAAAGAAACTAACTGCAAAAGACGATACTGCAGCTTATTGTGGAATATTTACTGCTGGTCCAACAATTAGAGTAATGATATTTTCAGGGGAGAAATCAGGAATTCATGCAGGTAGTATAGCCAAGGAAATAGCCTCAATTTTGGGCGGTTCAGGCGGCGGAGATGCCAAATTTGCTCAAGGTGGAGGAAAAGACACATCTAAAAAAGAGCAGGCAATTGAGAAAGCAAAATCAATGATTTTTGGATAAGATGATGATATTATGATAAACTGGAATGAAATAGAAACTAAATGGCGTAAAGTATGGAATGACTCTAAAGACTTTGAGACAAATCCAAATGAGAAACAAAAAAAATTCATTACAGTAGCATACCCATATCCCAATTCTCCGCAACACATTGGACATGGACGAACATACACACTAGCTGATGTTCATGCAAGATATTACAGAATGAAAGGATACAACGTATTGTTCCCAATGGGATTCCATTATACTGGAACTCCCGTACTTGGAATGGCAAAAAGAATTCAAAACCAAGAGAAAGAAATTCTTGATGGATTGAGAAATGTGTATCATGTACCTGAAGATGCAATAAAGACATTTGTTGAACCAATTAAGATTGCAGATTATTTTCATGAAGAGATAAAATCAGGCATGATAGAAATGGGCTATTCCATTGATTGGCGTAGAGAGTTTACAACTATAGTTCCAGGATATCAGAAATTTATTGAATGGCAAATTACCACACTAAAAGAAAATGGACGAATCATTCAAGGTAGTCACCCAGTTGGATGGTGTCCTGATGATGGTAATCCAGTATCTCAACACGATACAATGGGGGATGTTGAACCAAAGATTGATGATAAAAATTTCCTAGTCAAATTTAATTTTGGAGAATTCATATTTCCAGTAACTACACTAAGACCTGAAACAATTTTTGGTGTTACAAATTTGTGGGTCAATCCAAATGTTACATACAAAAAAGTGCAAGTCGATGATAAAGTATGGATATGCTCAGAAGCATGTGCAAAGAAAATATCCTTTTTTGAAAAACAAGTTGAAATAATTGGTGAAATTAATGGTAATGAAATTGTTGGTAAATTAGCAATTAATCATGATGGTAGAGAAATTCCTATACTACCTGCAGACTTTGTAGAGCCTGAAATGGGTACGGGATTAGTAATGTCAGTACCAGCACATGCTCCAAAAGATTACCAAGCCTTGATGGATTTAAAATCCCAAAATCATGAATTGGCATTAAAAATTGAGCCTATTCCAATAATATCAACACCAGATTATGGAGAATTTCCTGCAAAAGAGATTTGTGAAAAACTTGGAGTATCCAACCAAACTGATGACAAACTAGAGGAGGCTACCAAGGATTTGTATGCAAAAGAATTCTCAGACGGTAAACTAAATGAGAAATGTTCTCAATTTAACAATGAGAAGGTACAGTTTGGTAGAGACAAAGTTAGATCTTATTTAGAAGAAAAAGGAACTTTGGAAAAATTCCCAATTCTAGAGAATGCTCCAGTAAAATGTAGATGTGGTGCTGAATGTGTTGTAAAAATTCTCAACAACCAATGGTTTTTGAATTATGGAGATGAGGAATGGAAGAATTTAGCTCGGAACTGTTTTGATGAGATGAACATTTTACCAAATAATATCAAAACTGAATTTAATGAAGTAATTGATTGGCTACATGAAAGAGCATGTGCAAGACAACAAGGATTGGGAACTACCTTACCCTGGGATAAAGATTGGATTGTAGAAAGCTTGTCCGATTCCGTAATCTACATGGCATACTATACCATATCACGATTTGTAAATGATGGAACCGTATCTCCAGATAATTTAACAAAAGAATTCTTTGATTACATATTATTAGATAAAGGAGATATCAAACTTGCAGCTAGCACATCAAAGCTTGCAGAAGATATCATCAATACAATGAAAAAAGAATTCAATTATTTCTATCCAGTTGATTCAAGACACTCAGGTAGAGATTTGGTGCAGAACCATTTGTCATTTTTTGTCCTTAATCACGTTGCAGTTTTTGAAAAGAAATTGTGGCCACAAGAAATTGTTGTTAATGGTAGTGTAATGATGGATGGTGCAAAGATGAGTAAGAGTATGGGAAATATCATACCATTACGAACTGCAATCAGAGATCATGGAGCAGACCCAATCAGATTAGCTATCATATCCTCAGCTGAACTATTACAGGATGCTGATTTTAACATGGAATCAGTTACAGGTATTCAAAGCAAGCTGGAATCTCTTTTAGAGGAATGCTCTAGGCTCGAAAATACCCCATTACCAGAGTTACAAGCAGAAGATAGATGGATTTTATCAAAATTACAGAGTTTGATAGGTACTGTTACTGAATCTGTTGAAAAGATGAGATTAAGAGAAGGCTTGCATGATATTTTATTTTCATTTGAATCTGATTTGAGCTGGTATCACAAAAGAGTACAAGCAAAAGATAGAGATGACATTAACGGAATACTATACAAAATAAATTCTGCCCGTGTTGCAATGTTATCCCCATTTGCACCACACATAGCTGAAGAGATGTGGCAAAAGCTTGGAAATAACACCCTAGCTTCCAAGACACAATGGCCAGAATTTTCAGATGATAATGTTGATGCAACATCAATACAATCAGAGAATCTTCTAAAGAGTACCATTGATGATATTGCAAATATTTTAAAAGTTACAAAGATTACTCCAAAGAAAATTGTACTGTATGTAACTTCAGATAGTACGAAAAAGAAAATTTACAGAAAAATGTTGAGTATAATGGTGGGTGGGCAAAACAACATGGGAATAGTAATGAAAGAGTTGTTATCAAATCCTGATACTGCAGACGCTAAAAAAATGCCAGACTTTGTTCAGAAAACAATCAAAGATCTACATTCAGAATCAGAAGAGATTAAAAAAATGAAATTAGAATCAGATAATTTTGATGAAAAAGAATTCCTATCATCAGAATTGTGTAGTATTGGTAAGAAAGAATTTGGAGTTGACATTACAGTGTTTGCAGAATCTGACTCAGACATTTACGATCCTAAAGGTAAAGCACGTCACGCAAGGCCATTCAAGCCAGCGATTTTGATTGAATAGAATTATCTTTAGCAGATTACAGGTTTACGAATAAAATACATGTAATGAGAGTTCAAGGATAAAATTTGGGCCAAAGTTTTTTTTCAAAATATACAATCAACTCAGGATCTTTGGTTACTCTTTGAATGGAATCTTTTATTGATGGAATAATTGGAGCTCCAGCTCGAGTCCACCTAAATATCAGATCCTCAATTCTTAATTGCATCGCATCAAGGTCTGCATCCAATAATTACCCATAGTAATTCGATTAATGATCTATTGGTTATTGTGAAATGTATACGATCTTAAATAGAAATTTTGTAATAATAGATTAGTGTAAGTGAGAGAAAAGAGCGTCGAGACGTCATTCTCTCCTTTGACACGTATTTTCAATCCTAAAATAAAGAAGATTTTTTGTGGTTATCTAATTTAAAATATTATTTTCAGAAATTTAAAAAAAATAAAAAGAGAACTAAAAATTACAAACTTTTGTATCTTTTAGAAATCTCAATTTTTACAACAAAAGATGCAATACTCAAATCAATATGAGTAATGCTCTTTTCGATTTGTAATCTTTCTTTATAGGAAAGACCATCAACAAGAGATTCTTGTAATCGAGTTCGCTGAAATTCTAATCTTTGTAGTTGTTTGTCAAACCAATCTTTGTTGGAATTTGATTGATCTTTTCGAATCTCTGAATACCAAGATTCAATGTCTTTGTTGATTGTATTTCTATTGATGTCAAGTATTTTTGCAATTTGTACTGCAGAATGTCCTTGCTGGAAATGCAATTCAAAAACTTTGTTTTTTCGAATTTCTTGTTCTTGTTTTGTGTATGGTCCACCTATTTTTTGTATTTGTGCCATACTATTCATACAACATACTAGGTATAGAGAACTAATTTTTTCTCGACAACTGGTCTACACAGTCCTTTTATATCTGAAGGATGAATTTTTCAAAAACTGACTAGTTCTGCATAGTTAGGATGCAATCATTTCATTCGTTTATACAATAATTGTAATCAACAAAAATTTGTGACTCAAAGGGATTACTATGAAATTCTAGGAATCCCAAAAGACACACCAGACTATGAAATAAAAAAACGATACAGACAATTGGCATTAAAGTATCATCCAGATAGAAACAAGGATTCTGAAGCCCCTGAGAAATTCAAAGAAATTTCTGAAGCTTACTCTATACTATCTGATAATCAAAAAAGACAACTCTACGATTCACACGGCCATGCAGGAATTGATGGTAGATATTCTAACATGAATTATTACTCACAAGAAGATTTTCACTCTAATGATGTATGGGGATGGCGTAGCAAAGGCAGTTCACTATACTCTATGGGTAACTACAAAGAAGCAATAGAATGCTACAATGAAGGAATCAAAATTGATCCTGATAACAGAATTCTATGGAACAACAAAGGAATGGCACAGTATGCAATGGGTGAATATGAAGCAGCCATACTATCCTATGAGCATCTAATTACAATTGATCCAAAGGACGCATACACATGGAACAACAAAGGAATGGCACAGTATGCAATGAAAAAATATGAGCAAGCCATTACATCATATGATAAAGTAATTACAATTGATCCTGATGATGCTGATGCATGGTATAACAAAGGTGATGCACTAAATTCTCTTGGTAAGAGTGATGAGGCAGAAAAATGCTATGATAAATCTAAAGAACTAGGATATGACATCTAGTCATTAGCATGTTTTTCTTTAATTATTCGAGTAACCTCATTTACTAATTCAACATCCAAAGTTACTAGAGCCTCCAAAGATTCTCGATACTTTTCATCGCCCCATTTGTCTTCAGCAAACATTTCTTTTACCAAATTAACAATGTCAGATTTGTTTCTATTGTGTAGGGTTTTTGCATTATCTAAATTATCCATAATTTACCCACAAAATTATAACAAATTAAAGATTTTCATCAAAATCATATCAAAGAATAACATTCTATTTTATTTGACACAATACAATGCTCACCAATGGATATTGTAAAGTCAGCTGAACTATTAGCCAAAAACAAACACTCAGGAGATGTAAAAAAAGACGGCACTACCATATCTAAACATCTTGAGGATGTTAATAATAGACTCAAAAGTTTAGGAATTATAGACAAAGAATTACTTTGTGCTGGATGGCTACATGATACCATAGAAGGTACAGAGATTACTTTTGATGATATCTTTGAGCAGTTTGGTAGTGAAATTGCTGTCCTTGTATCATCATTATCAAAAGACATGTCATTAACTAGAAAGAAAAGAGAAAAAGCATATTCCATTTTACTAAAAGAATCATCAACCAAAGCCAAAATTATCAAGCTGTGCGATATCTCAGCTAATCTTAGTGATATAAAAAACTGGGATACAACAAAATCACAAAAACTACGAAAAATAAAAAAACAGAGACACTACCTAAACCTAATCAAAGATGAACTAAAAGACACAGAGTATCCACAAATTATATCACTATTAGAAACTAGTAATCAAATTTTAAAACAATTTTCTCAAAGACCTGTATCCCTAAAATAATATTATAGTCCTTCTTCATTTACATCAGGTTCTGGTTGCGCACTATCAAATGACATTTCTTTTTTCTGACAAGATGGACATTTTTCCCACATGCCAAATTCATTTCGAATTTTTTCCTTGCCATCACAATTAAAACATGTCACAAATTTCATATCACAATTAGAAACTTAAGCTTGTTTATTCCAGAGTAAGTTTAGCCTTAGATACATGGTTCATATTGATGAAAATTGGCAAATTTTTCATGAATTTATTCAAAAAAAAGGCAGAAGCTCCTACTCTAGTTTGTAGAATATGTGAATTGAAATTTACTGATCCTCAACGAACAATGAGACACATGCTAAAAGCTCACTCTAAACCACAAAAAGCAAAGAAATAGAATTTTTTAATTTTCTTGTTTTAAATTATTTTTCTACAAATTCAGTTTCATATACTAGTTGTAATGATATCAAAATATGGTAAACTGGAATGTTATTGTAATTGTTACACTAATTGCAGCGTTTATTGGAGTTATTTTGTGGATTTCACTCCCAGGTTTGATAGAATTTGCAGATACCCAAGAAGATAGAGATTTACTAAATGACATCAGTGAAACAGAAAAAATGATGTGCGGCATTCCAAATGAGATGAACGTAATCTTTGATAAAATAAATTCCATATCTAGTGATAATTTTGATAATAAAGCAAAAGGAATCTACCAGTCAATTCTTTGGGGAAATAACATTGATAGTTGTGATATTTCCTATTTGTACGAACAATTAGACAATCAACAAAAAGAAAAGTTGAATTGGAATAAATTTTCCTGCACCAATAATCATTGTACAAAGTAAAAGCGAGATTGAAAGAACTGAAGAGGCCCTTCCAATCTCATGAAGAATGGAGAGAATCCGTTCTTCAATTTGCGTTTGACTACCCGATTTGGTAATCGCGATTTTTGGAATCACGCAAACTAATCAATAGTTAATTAACCTAAAAACTAACTGATTAATTCATCACATTTTCGAGTATAGTATTCAATTAGGTGTAAATATTGAAAGTTCTCTTTAGTAAATCCAATACAGTCTTTTCTTTTCTGAATACAAGAGTACAGTTCTTCTAATCCCTCATGTTTCATGAAATTTCACCACATTGTGATTGTATAGTAAATATCACATCACGAGCCAATTTACTTTCTAGTTCTTCAAAAAATTCTTCATCTAATAGTTCTGAATCAGGAGTCATGTAAGAATAGTGAGTTTTTGAATTAAAGGTAATGGGTTATACTGTTAATCATCTAGTTTATCTGCCAAACCAAAGTTTGAACGAATACCAACATAGAATGTAACTAATCCTAAAACTATACCCAGTACAAAACTGAATTCAGAATTGCTAACAAGAAATGTCACAAAAGTTGATACCATCACAACAGCAAATGAGATTATCAAAAGTTTAGAATTCATTTAGTTTAATCCCAATCATACAAACTTAAGATTGTTGATAATTAACAATTAATGAATACCTTAGAGTTTGATACAGAGATCATTTCAGCCATAGATACAGGGATATTTTCTTTTTTTGCAACTAATTCTAGATCTTTACCATGTTTCTCTCTCAAATGAGTAACAAATTCTGATTCTTCAATGTTATTTTTTTTAAAACCACAATCAAACACACAGTTAAAATTCAAAATTAATCAGCGTACTTTTTTGGTTTTTTCTTTTTCTTGTTTAGTTGTTGATCGCTTTTGTATTTTTTAATTCGCTGTGTAGCTTCTGCTTGTTTTTGGCCCTTTTGTTTACGATTGTCTTTTTTCTGTGAACCCTTCATTATATCATACAAGATAAATTTTACAGTTAAGTCTTGATATTATCTATACAGGATATAGGATACAAGCAAAAATGCAGATACAACACTTGATACTCCTACAATTATCAGCAATTCTTTTCTTGAAAATACGTCAGTTCTAAAACTCAATAATTAACATAAAATAAATTCAAAAATTAAGCGTATTGAAATCAGTGTAAGGGAGATTAACCCACCTACACCTAAACATGCAAACTGTTCGATATCATGATCAAATGCAACTCAAACCCAAACTAATCAAGCCTAGTTGTTGTAGTGAACATATCCTTGATACGCTACATGCGTAAGGGAGATTTGCAGGTATTCAATATAATTGGCCACTCAAATAATATTTTGAACACGACCAATCTTGCCACTTTCTAATTCAACTTTAATTCCATGAGGATGAAAATTACTCGATGTAAGAATTCTCTTAACTACACCCTGAGTTAATTTGCCACTGGATTGATCTTGTTTTTGAACAATATCCACTGTAATCCCTGGACTGATTTTATCACGAGTTATACTCAATATACAGAATCTAATCTAATGGAAAATTAATGTTACAATTAATGCAATTTCCACACATTCCATTGTAACGTACACAGTATTCAATTACTTGACACATCAGACATACAACATAACTCAAAGTATATCTCAAAACACTACAAATTACTAGGAAAATATGATTTGTCAGCACAAAAATCAGCACCAAGAATCATCCACTTCATTATTATTTTAAATTCACATAAAGGAATCATGTCAGCAATTAATAGAAAATCAGACAAAAAATCTACTTTAATTATATCAGGAGTTATTGTACTAGCTGCAAGTTTACTTTTTGCATACTTGATGTTGTATACGGCACCAGAAGAAAATATCGAGTTAGTAAAAATAATTGCAATTACAGATAATGGATGTATTGCTGAAACTCTAGATGGTTATTCAGTAAATATTGGGGATTGTAACGCAAAACCTGGGCAATACATTGATGCACTTGTTGATCAAAAAGTAAAAGATAGGGCTGCTGCAATGAACCCTACAAACTAATTTTTTTTTAAAAAAAATAAAAATAAAATAAATGTAAAAAATCTATTTCACAACTAATACAGGAACTTTTGCTTTGTGTAAAACATGGTGTGATGTACTTCCAAGGAATGCCTCTTTTGCAGCACCAATTCCTCTTGCTCCAATTACTACCATGTCAAATTTTCCCTTATCAGCAGTTTTTACAATATCAGCGCCAACATTGCCACCAGTCATTTTGTATTTGAATGGGATTCCTGCTTGTTTTACTTTTTTTAATGCAGGACCAATAGCCTTGGCAGCTTTTACTTGTACATCATCTTTCATTTTTTGTGTGTACTTTATTCCAGCAACTACTGGTAAATGAAAGACATACAATCCTGTAATTTCAGCACCACTGACTTTAGCAATATCTATTGCTTTGTTTAATCCTCTAATAGAATTAACAGAACCATCAAGGGGAACCAAAATTTTTGAGAATTTTGCCATACAATTAATGAAAATTTATCAAATATTAAGATGATGATGTTTTTCGCATATGAAATTTGGTAAAAGTATAATGTGATTTCAATGATGAAATTCAACAAAAGCGTTATCTGTAATTAGTCAATCCGAAAATTAATGGACTACATGTATCAAATTATTATTAAAATCCTAAAAAGTATCAAAACTCACATCGAAAATTCAGATAAATCAAAAATATCAAAAGAATTTGAGAGTTTAGAGCACCATTTAAAAAAAATCTCAATTAGTGCAATGACTGCATTTAGGATTAGAAAATTATACAAATTAGATCACTCAAAAGATGCATTATACATCAAAGATGAAATTGATAAATTAGTTTCAATTTTTACTCATTTAGTCACTTGGAAATGCAAAGTATGCAATAAAACAATAGGAACTGAAAGACAAGAACAGTTAGCATTACTAGTTACTGCACATGAAATTAACCATAGAACAATCTAATCTAATTTCTTCCAGCAATTTTTATTATTGCACTCACCACATGTTGTATTCTCATTCCATTTCTCAAAAGATTTGGAACTAGGGATTTTTACCACAGTAATTCTATTACAACTAGTACACTGTACCTTTACAGTAGTAGCTCCTTGATCATCGCCCATAAACCAATCCTTAATGCCCATTATTTCTCCTCAACTGATTCACGTCTATTTCTAAAGTATTTCACTAATCTATAACCTAATAGTATTGGGACCAATACTTTCTTTCCCTCATAGATTACCTTAAGCAAAGATTTCAACATCTTAATTGACTTTAGTTGAGATGCAAACTGTAGAATCTTTAATGCTCGTAGTCCTGCAAACAATGGAATTAATATAAAAAATGCAATATCTATCCAATTTTTTCTCAAAAACTTTTTCCAATTATCTGCATGAAGATATTTTATTATCAAATCAGGAATCATTACAACAAAGATACTCCATAAAACAACATCAAAGATGAAATCAAAGTTTTCAAATTTTGGTAAAATATCATCAAATCCAATTGAATGTGTATCATATAGAATGAACAAAACAAAGTACACCATGGATAATCCCAAAATAGTATACTCTACTGATTTCTCAAATTTTTTGTTTAGAAATATTTCTTTAATTTTAATATCCAAAATTATTCACAACCATGTTTGATTGCCCAGGTGGTATTTGCAAATTCCGAACTATCACAGAATCGTTTCTCCAAATATGCAATGTTTGCATCTAAAATCTCTTGGTTTAGTATTATTTCATCACAGTAAACCAAACCAACCAATCTACCATAAACACCAATTATTTGTCCATCATCCTCATCAACAGTTACTGTACTTCCAACAGGGCAAAGTGTTTCAAGAAAATCTCTAGCATCAACTCCACCAAATCCTTTGAGTTGAGGTGCAGAAGATAGTGAAAATCTAACTGACTGGTCACCAACTAGGATAGAATTGCCATCAATTATCTTGTTTACCTCACCTTCAAAGCATTGAGCAGTACCTAGACAATCCAAATTCTCATCATAGAGAAATTCTGGTTCATCAATTGAGAATTCATCTAATTCATTAATTTGAGTAATTCCTACAATTAATCCCAAAATTCCAGTAGCTGCAATTGCAATAATTAGAACAGGTTTCATTTATTTTCCAACTCCTGGATTTTTAATTCAAGTTCTTTTATCTTGTTTTGTAATTCAATATTTTCATCACGTAAAGAATCTCTTTCTTTGGTAAGTATTTCATTAAGATCCACGAATTTTCTTGAAGATTTGTGTAAACTTAAGCATTTGGAAAAAAATACATCAGCATTATCAAGATAGTCTGTAAAATATTTAGAATTTAATTAATTTACATTCTTTGCCTTCTGCACGGCACTCAGCACAGTAAAGTAATGGAATTCTAGATTCTCCAATTTGTTTGAAATTCAAATGTGAATCCATTGTATGACCACATTCAGAATTTTTGCATGCAGTATCTTTATTTTCATAAAATGTTGTAATTGATGAATCTGCCATGATATGATTCTTCAAAATACATCTTTTATTACTTTCTAGTCAATTACTAATGAAAATCTTAAATCTCAAATTAACATATACAATATGTGGCAACAACTGAAGATCTAAAAAATGATATCCTTAATGCAACTGATCAACAGCAAAAACTAATGGAATTGAGAAAAAAGTTCCTAGGGTCTAAAGATAATGAAGACCAAATGAATGCATTCAAGCTAACCACCCAAATTATGAAGTATGAAGATTTTATCCGAGATACAGAAAAGCAAATCAGAGCAATGAACTAGGAATCATCAGAGAAAATACAACCTACGTTTAATATCCATCAAGTCAGAAACAAATTTGTGAAAAATCTCATTATACTAAGTATTATCATATCTATGAGTCTTGTAGGCACAGCATATGCCCAAAATCAAGTCAATGTAGAAGGTACTTGGTATTTGGGGGAAGGTCTCAAAAGTGGAGACTATTTTGAATATACTTTGTGTGAGATTGATCTTAATGCATGCTCACCAATTACTTTGAAAATTTGGATTAAAGGTGAAACAACTAATGTTAGTGAAAAGTTGTGGGATACACAAATTGTCATAATTGATGGAGATAAAACCCTCAAAGGTTCATGGGGATTAGGAAAAACAGTTCCAACTCCAATTATTTTTGATGATAATTTATCAGACTATGCAATTGCATTCAAGTCATCAATTGCATGGATATCAGCATTTGCTACAGGAAATGAAAAAGATAGAATTCATGGACCACAGGAATTTTCTGCAGCATCATGGGGATCATTGGGCCCAGTTGGTGGAGGACTAGAATCATATCTTGCTCCAAGTAAAGTAGAATCAATCACACTGCCACACAAAACAACAGAGTCTGTAATTATTGGATGGGATAATGGTAATGAAAGTGAAATTTGGTTAGTAGATGAATTTCCATTTCCAGTAAAAGCATTGACATATGCTGGAATTAATTCTGATAGCGTACCTGTAATGTTTGAGTTTAATCTAACGCAATACAAAGAAAATGTAACTGATGATCCATTTAGTAATGTAGTAGAGACTATTCAAAAATCAGATTTACTACAATGTGATAAGAAATTTCTTGATTACACAAGTAAGCGAGTATCTACAAATACGTATTCCATGATGATTCAATACAACTATTCTCCACAAGTACCAATTGAAGGATGTGAAATTGATTGGAAAATTAATTTTTACAGTAAATACAACGACATGGAAATTTTAGACCAAGTTAATTATGATATTTGGGTAGTAGATGAGAATGACAATAAACTATACTCATATGCTGAATCCATTGGAAAAAATAATTTATACATAGATTTTGGCCAAGTTGAGCACAGATTGCCAATAGAGCAAGAATCAGGTTTAGTTAGATATGCAATATTTGTTTACGGTTTAGGACCAGAAGATAGCATAGATAGTGAGCTTGGAGGATATGCCATAGTTGAAGTTGAAGTAGAAAAAAATCAATTACTAAAAGACACAACACCTGCACCAAAAATCCCACAATGGATTAAAAATAATGCAGGATGGTGGGCAGAAGGTGCAATTGATGATGATGCATTTACTCAAGGGATTGGATTTCTAGTTAAAGAAGGAACCATCAAGGTGGAATCAACATCACAAAAAGATGGAGAATCAAAAGTACCAGAGTGGGTTAAAAACAATGCAAAGTGGTGGGCAGAAGGCTCCATTAATGATGATGCATTCATTCAAGGAATTGAATTTCTAGTTAAAGAAGGAATTATTCCAGTATAATACAAATAAAATTAATTTTTCCGAGTTGCACATGCACACTCTACATACACAACTTTGAATTCCCCATCACTTTTGATATTGTGCGACATTGGTCTACGACATTGCTGACACTCTACAAACCCATGATATTCTTCAACTGCAACAACTTTGTGATCCCATGATTTTTTTTCTTCATTCCAAAATACAGATTTTATCTCAGTTGGGTTTGACATGAATTAATTTAGAAATTTTCAAACTTAAAAGTATAGAATTTAAAATAACAAATTCCCCAATATTTGAGCAATTATAGCTGCTACGATAATAATTACAATTTTAATTCCAAGTTTCACAAAATAGAATGCAATAACTGTAAACTTAAGGATACTGAATTTAGGATAGTGTTACGCCACAGGCAGAACAAATTTTTGCTTTACAATAATCAACGCCACATTTTGGACAGGCCTTTATCTCGTCAATTGGAAATGTCATAATACCTATTACAAAATTTGTTTTTAAGCTTGAAAACTATCGGATAGTTTCATAGGCGTCTTTTAGAAGATTTTTGGTATCATCTAAATTATCATCCAAATTCAGGGTAAGAATATTTGCAGGTTCTTTTCTGCTTTTTTGGATTTTAATTACCACACTATCGGGATGTGGTGCAACATCTGCAAACCATCTAAAACTCATTGATTTTCCAAAAACAATTCTGTGCATTCTAATGTCCTCTACAACATTATCGCCTAAAGAAAAACAGTAATCTCGAATAGACTCAAAGAGAAACAAAACATTTTCAGGAATTTGTTTTTTAAAATCATCATAGGTTCGTCTATTTCCAAAGTTTGCTAGTTCCATAGTATGTCAAAATGATTTTAGAATTTGTACCTTGTGGATATTATAGTGACAAACATCAAAAAGGTATTTTACAATAAAAAGAATACAAAATTTATGGACTTTATGCTCGAAGAAGAACTAATTGATTTAATGACTTTTTGTCTACAAACCCCTGATGCACCAGAAGTAGATGAAAAGAAAAAAAGAATTACTGAAGTAGGTAAAGAGATCTTTAATGATGGAGGAGTAGATGCAATGGTTGCATTCTTTTTTGCAATAGATAATAGAATCACTGAAGAAATTAGTAAGAGTCCAGTAATATTCAAACCATTATGGAATGGACTAGATGACGAATGGAAATTTTAGAAAACCAACATAGTTAAAGTAAATCAAAAACATGCAATACAAGTCAATATGGAATTTTCTCAAGAACAAGAACCAGATATCAATAAACCGATAGTCATTGCAGCAATGCAAGATATGGGAAATGTTGGAAATATTGTAATTAATTTTATCAATAATAGTTTGCATAGTAAAAAATTCAGAACAGCAAAGAGTCAATTTCCAACATATGTGATTGATAATGGAGGATACATTGATGTTCCTGAAGAGAATTGGGAGTACAGATTTACAGATGGATTAATAATTTTTGGTGGTGGAGCAGGTCAACCAAACAATAATCAAGAACTTAATGTACTATGTCAAGATGTAATTGAAGTTTCAAAAAAATATGATTCTAAATTCATCTATACATTAGGAGGATTTCATACACCTAGACCATTGAATAAAAATCCTAGAACATATGTCACTACCACATCAAAAGACCTGACAAAACAAATGGTTGACATGGGAATTAATACAACACCACAAAAATCAATGATAACAGGATTTAACGGATTAATTCTAGGATTCGCAAAACAAAACAACATTCAAGGGATTGGAATGTATGGAGAACTAAACGAACCCAAAGTTCCACAATATAGAGCAGCAATTAGTATAATCAAAACTTTGGAAAAACTCACATACAGAAAACTAGGGGACACAACAAGTTTAGAGATAAATGCTCAAGAGATTGAGAAAAATTTTGAAAACTAGAAAGAATTTTCAAAGACTACTTCGTTCAAATCTAACTGGCCACCACGTGGTGCTGCATCTTCTGCTCTTTTACCAACTACTACCATCATTGATATGACATGGTCTGAAGGTAAATTGATAATTTCTGCCAATTGATCATACTCAAAGCCCATCATAGGACAAGAGTCTAATCCCATAGAACGAGCTGCAAGCATTATTGTTTGAGCTGCAAATCCACAAGAACGAAACACTTCATCTCGACGATTTTGTGGATTATCAGTGTATTTTTTTGCCAAGTTAGTTTTAACTAATTCTTGTTTTTCAGGAGTATTATTTTTCCAGTATCTTTTTGGATCCTGATTCCATGCGTTTGTGTTTCCACAGAGTACAATTATCAAAGAGCCATCTTTTGGTTGTGCTTGTCCACGGGCTGCTATTGAAATTTTCTCTTTGATGGTCTGATCAGTAATAGTTACAAATCGCCAGTTTTGTTGATTATAGCTAGTTGGAGATAAAATTGTTAATTCCATTAATGATTTGACATCATCAGCGCTCATCTTGTGTGTAGAATCAAACTTTTTGATTGCTCTACGGGTTTTGATTGCCTCAAATGTATCCATGAAACAACAACAAAATTTTGATAAAATAAATGAAACGAAAAGGCACGAGTGAGCTTAAGATCAGTTCCCTCCCAGGGTACTGATGACAGCTCTTCGCTTAAGATCAGAAACGAATGTTTTCTGATGACAGCGATTTGTCTTAAGGCCTGATGCACTTTGCATTTCAGACGACAGACTGTCCTCTTCTTATTATTAATAATGTGATATTCATATTTAACAAATGCTGTTCATTCCTACTAGTGATAATATACCCAGATAGTGTATTTATTAGGAAAAATAATTTTGTCATTTAACTTGAAGATTGCAGTAATGGGAATGGGTGTAGCAGGGTCTTATCTTATGGCCAGACTAAAAAAATCAAACCACGAGGTTACAGGGTATGAAAGAAATACAGAAGACAGACATGATTCAATTTGTGCATGGGGTACAATCAAACCAGTACTAACAGAGTTTTGTAAAAAGGTAGACAGAGATTTTAATGATTTTCTAATTCATGATGGAAAAAAAATGCACGTCAAAATGAATGATGATATCAAATTTGATATTGGATTACATGGAATGTGTACATATGACAAATTATCTTTAATCAAAGATTTCATAAAAGATTCTAAAATTATCTATGGTCAAACACCAAAGCTTGAAGAATTAGAAAAAGAGTATGACTTGATAGTTGATTGTACTGGATTTAGCAGAGCATATCTGCCAAAGATGGAAGAAGATTTTTTCTTACCAACTTATGAGTACAAAGTAGAATATGAAAACGGAGTTCCCTATGATGACTTTTACATTGAGCCATTTCCTGGAATGTCAGGATATTTCTGGTATTTCCCACTAGGTGAGAAATGGGCCCATATTGGAGCAGGAGATTACAACAAGAATCACATCAAAGCAACTGATGAATTCTTAAAAAAACATGGAGGGAAGGTGCTCAAAACTAAAGGCAGACCAATTAGATTAGCAACTCCAAACAAGTGCAAGCCATTTTTCAAAGGCAAAGTTGTAGGTGTTGGAGAATCAATTGGAACAGTTTACGCTTTACTAGGAGAAGGAATTATTCCATCAATGCAATGTGTTGATATTTTTATGGATAATATCGGAGATGCAGTAGCATATGAGCAAGCAGTGGATAAACACTTCAAAGTTTATGCCAAGGTGTTTAATTTTGTGAGAGCAAAAATCCATAAAGATTTCAGTTTCATCAAAGCATTACCAGACTTTTTGTCAATCTTTTTCTATATGAAAAAGAATCAAGCAAGATTTGGAATGGATATTAAAATTTCAGATTTACTCAAAGTTGCTAAAGCCTAGTTTGATATTTTCATAATTCCTTGTTCAATTAGGAATTGTATTCCACCTACAAAGGATTGATCATCAATTGAACCATTAGCCCACCATCCTGCATTATTTTTAACAAAGTCTGGGATTTCATTACTTCCACTAGATACACCTTGAGATGTTGGAGGTATTTTCATAATTCCTTGTTCAATTAGGAATTGTATTCCACCTACAAAGGATTGATCATCAATTGAACCATTAGCCCACCATCCTGCATTATTTTTTACAAAGTCTGGGATTTTTGCATTATCTGAATCATCAGATAACATCACATCACCAGCAGTTATTTCAAATGACATTATTGCCACTGTTGCTTTTGTATTACCATACTGAGCTTTTACAATATGTTTTCCATCATCGAATTTTTGATTTAATGGTATAGTATGAGAAAAGGTATAATCTTCATTTACAGCAGTTTTCTGAGTTACAACCAAGTTTGAATTAGAATCAAAAATTGTAATTCTCAAAGATCTTTCTTCAGCGTATTTGTTGACAGTACCAGAAAATACTACAGATTCCCCAAGAACGTAGGATTCACTATCAGCACTTATCTCAACTGTATAATTATTAGAACTACTTGGTTCAGGGCCACCACCATAGCCTAAAGCAGATGGACCTAGAGATACAACAAACAATGACATTACTGCAATAATGAAAATTTTGTTTAACTTCATAAGTGATATGATAGATTTCTTTCTTCATTTAAACGGTGAGTGAATGAATTAAAAAATTTAACTAAAACTAACAGAACTGAATCCTTCTCTGTTTGTTCTATTTGATGCCATGTTGTAATCATAGATCATTTTAGAATATTCTTTGAGTTCATCTTTCATTTGGTCTAAATTATCTGCTAGATAAAATCCAGGACAATCTCCAGTAAATTGATACGTTGCATGAACACGTGCTATTCCTTTTTCATTTTCAAGCCAAGTAGAAAATGGATACAAGTAACATACACCTGGTCTGTCAGGATGCATAGAACATCCACCTTCATCATCTAAAAATCTACAAGAGATGTGAGTTCCATCTTCAGCTTCTGTCTCATCTTTTTTTCTTTTTAGATTAATTGTAGTCATTGTAGTTAGTTGGCCTGATGGTCCTGGTTCTCGATAAGTTACAGTAACAGTTTCATTTTTTACAAAATCAGATACTTTTTGATATTTGAGACCTTTGCCAATTGTGATTAAATCATCAGAAGTTAAGGGTAAACGACCTTGTCTGTCACAGCAATTGTGACAGTCAGGCCAAAAGCATTTCCATAAAATGTATTTTTTTGAATCTGCCAAATATGGAATATGAAATACAGTATCTTTGACTTTAACTGGATAGTCAGAAACGTTAGTAATTTTTCCCAACATAAAATCACGAATAATTGGGTCTACATCCCAATCTTTTTGCAGTAAATTCAATGATTCTTCAATTTCTTTTTGAGACAACTAACAAGATATAAAATCAATTTCAGATATTATTAATGTTGAGTGAAAAAGGTAAACACGCATCAGCTACTGAGAATAGAAGATTTGTGTGGGCAGAAGTCATTTGGCCATTAATTTTAGAATTAAACGAGGTTACATTCACACTAAAACAATTTCAAGAAAAAAGACAAAAAGTGTGTGAACAAAAAAATATTCCAATCATGATTCCTTCACGGGGACTAGCATCATTGTTACAAAAAGGAGTATTACTAAAAGAAAAAGAAATCTATTCAATTCATTTTAAATTAATCCCATACATGAGACTAAAAGCTGATTGCAATTATGCAACTGCAATTCATGAAGTTAGAATAAAGTAATTCACAACAAATGATTATATTCTAAAACATCAGAATTTTTTGCAGGTAGCCCGATAGTCTAGCGGTCAAGGATTCTGCCCTCTGGATCTCAAGAGTGGATAGGCGGAGACGGCAGTTCGAATCTGCCTCGGGCTACTGTAGAATTTTAAAAATTATTGTGTTAAGAAATCTATCTTGATGCTTGTGCGATTCTTTCTAACTCGTGTTTCTTTTTTACAGAAGGAGCAGATGGATCATTGTTTGCTGCAAGCATTAATTGTTCTGCCATGTGTTCCTCAATTGGTTTTGGATTTGAGAAAGTTGCTTCTTTGAT
>JABJDB010000039.1 GCA_018668425.1 Nitrososphaerota archaeon
ATGTTTGCAGTAACTGGATTTGGAATTTTGCTAAATCTTTTCAATGCTCTAGTTCGTAAAAAAATGGTAGACCAAACAAAACTAAAACGAATTATGAAAGAGACTCGTGGATGGCAAAAAGAAAGAATGGCTGCAATGCGTTCAAAAGATACTGCAAAGACTGCAGAACTTAACAAAAAATCATCATACATGAACAAAATGTCCATGGAGATGATGCAGATGAATATGCGACCAATGATGATTACATTTGTTCCACTAATTTTGATATTCTATCTTGTATTACCACAACTATTTTCATACACTGTAGCTTTCTCTCCTATTTCACTAAATGTAATTCCTGGAGATTTCTTCCAACTAACCTGTACTGCAGAACAAGCATTGGATTCAGAACATCTTTGCTTTGGTAAAGAAAATGCATTGTATCTATGGGCTTGGTACTTTTTGTCATCAATATCATTTAGTGGGATTATTATGAAATTTACAAAAACCTCTATGGGAATGTAGGTTGACAAAGTCAATTGTTATTTCTGGACCTCCAGCAGTAGGAAAAACTACTGTTGCAAAGGGACTCGCTGAAGAATTTAATTTAAAATATCTTAGTGGCGGTGATGTTCTAAAAGAGATGGCAAAAGAACAGGGCTTTGATTCTGAAGGTGATGATTGGTGGGATACAGAAGATGGTATGAAATTCCTAAATCAACGTGAAGAAAATCCCGAATTTGATAAAAAATTAGATGCAAGATTAACCAAACTATTTGATGAAGGAAATATGGTAATTACCAGTTATACATTACCGTGGTTAATCAAAGACGGAATCAAAATTTGGCTTGAGGGCTCTAGAGAAAGTAGCACAAAAAGGATGCAAAATAGGGATAACATGAGCACAGAAGATGCTTTTGAGATTACAAAACAACGATTTGATAAAAACAAAGCACTATACAAGAAATTATACAATTTTGATTTTGGAAAAGATACATCTGTATTTGATATGATAATTAACACTGATCATCTTACTGCAAAACAAGTAATTGATGTGACAACTGAAACTGTGAGGAAGCTACTATGACTCTAAAACAATTAGAAAATCTAGTTGAAATTGATCAGGATTTTACTGATGATGCATATGGCACATACTATGACAAAAGAACTATTGAGCAATTGTTACACTATGGATTAATCATTTTAGATAAACCTCCAGGTCCTACAAGTCATGAAACAGTTGCGTGGACTAAACGTATCTTAAAACTACCAAAAATTGGTCACAGTGGAACTTTAGATCCTCAGGTGTCAGGTGTTTTACCGTTGGGATTAGGTGATGCAACAAAAGCATTAGGTGTTTTACTTTTGGGTCCAAAAGAATATCATGCATTAGGTAGAGTTCACTCTTTACCATCAAAAGAAAAGATGGCAGAAATTATTGAAATGTTTCAAGGTGAAATTTTTCAAAAACCCCCACAACGTTCTGCAGTAGTTAGACAAACAAGAACAAGAAGTATCTACGAATTTGAAGTATTACAACAAAAAGAAAGATTACTCTTAACTAGAATTTTATGTGAAGCTGGAACATACATTAGAAAATTGTACTATGATATGGGTGAAGTTTTGGGGCCAGGAGCTACAATGATTGAGTTAAGAAGAACTCGTGTTGATCAATTCCGAGAAACTGATGGATTAGTGACTCTACATGAATTGGCAAACGCATTTGCATTATGGGAGGAGACAAAAGATGCTACAAAATTAATGAGCATGATTCAGCCAGTTGAACATGCATTTAGTGAGATAAAATCAGTAGTAATTCGTGATTCTGCAGTTGATGCAATGTGTCATGGGGCACAATTAGCAATACCTGGAGTTTTGAAAATTTCTCCTAATCTAAAGAAAGGAGATCTAGTTGGAGTTTATACTCAAAAAGGTGAGGCTGTTGCTTTGGCTGAATCTACAATGTCTGAAGAACAAATCCGAGATGCTACAAAAGGATATGCGTTTGAGACAAAGAGAATTATCATGGCACCAAATACCTATCCAAAGAAATGGAGAACTAAACCAACTCCAAAGGAATAACTGGAATTATTTTAAAAAAAATTGTTAGCAAAAAGTCTTGTAGCATTTATTGGAGTTGGATTAATTGCAGGATTGTTTTTTGGAATTTATCTAATTGATGTAAAAAGTACTGGCCAACTAGTCTTTGTTGAAGGCGATTCAATCTCTGTTGTAACTGAAAAATCTGATTTTAAAAAAAATGAAATAATTAATATCAAAATCATAAACTCTGGTACCACACCACTTACATTTTCTGATGCATCGTATGGATTAAAAATAACTGGCCTTTCTGGTATTTTGATGTATTCTCCTGTATCTCCTCAAGTACTTTCACAATTATCTCCTGGTGATGAGATAGACTTTTCATGGGATCAAATAAAAAATGATAATAATTCTGCATTAGAGGGTCTTTACAAAATATCTGTATCTGGTACAAATTCTGTAGGTGATAAAGTGGAACGCTCAACTACTGTAACGATTTGGAAATAATTATTTTGAAATACTTTCATATGTCTTGAGATGATTATTCTTTTATGAATAGTCAGTTAGATGACGTTAACGAATTATTGAAACTAAAACAAGGTGATTTAGTTAGATTATCACATATCAAAAAAACATTAGAATCAAGAAATGTGCTATACATATCTGATGCAAAATATTTACAAGAATTAACTAAAGCATATCTTGAAGACCATACTGGGGAAAGGTTTGCAAATTACACTTCATATGATTATCCTGAATATTCTAATAAATTAAAAGAAACATCTCCACCTGAGCCTGCAAAACCAGTTAAAGCATCTAAACCAAAAGTTGAATCTACTGAAAATTCCTTTTGTGGCAATTGTGGAAACTCAATTAATGATGAAAATTATTGTCCTAAATGTGGCCATTACTTAACATCAAAGAAAAATGAAATTAAAGAATCTGAACCAAAATTTGAAAAATCAATTTCTTTAGAACCAAAATCTGTTCAAAAAAATAACAAAAAACAAATTGGAAAAAAACCTCTCATTGTATTGGGAGTTTTAGCTGTTGTAATAATTGCAGGAGCTGTTGCATTGAATGGTGATATTATCAGTCTAGATAATACAGTAAATGAGATAACATCTGTGGATGACGAACCCTCAGAAACAATATCTACAGATTCACAAACTGAAATTGATTCTGATTCAAAATGTGGTCCTGGAACAGTATTTGATGATACAACTAACTCTTGTGTACTAGAAGGAACACAAACCAGCTCTGATTCAAAATGTGGCCCTGGAACAGTATTTGATGATGCAACTAATTCTTGCATTTTGGGATAGTATCTCAATACCTGCTTGATATTTTTGGTAAAATCGTGTCTATAACACAATATATAATCTGATTTTACTAATCACATTTGTCGCAAGACTTGTGCCGAGGTCGCCTAGCCTGGTAGGGCGCGTGCCTGGAAATTGTTTAACCATAAAGCACGTTCTCGCAAGGGAACGGGAGTTCAAATCTCCCTCTCGGCGCTTTTTTATTTTTCTAATTTTTCAATAATCTCTGAGAATTTCCATGGACCACATTGTGCATCATTATTTTCATTTTCAAACAATCCTGTTTTGTTTAGATGGTTAACAATGTGTGCTGCAAATGGCAATGCGCCAGTTGCACCTGGTGAATTGTAATTTAGAATGTGAAATGATTTTTTCTCATCTATCAATATTACATCTGGAACAAATTTTCCATTCTCATCAATTACTGATGAACGAATTCCTGCAGTTCCTTTTTGTGTAATTTTATCTGAATCAATGTTTGGTAGGAATCTCTTTACTCTGTTAATCATTGTAGATTTTGACATTGATGATTGTATTTCACTTAATGCTAATTCTTGAAACTGTCTATCAAAAACTGCTTTTCTAGCACCTGATCCTAACATCTCAAGCATCTTTGGAATAAACTCTTTGATGTTTTCTGTTTTGTTATATCCATATGGACTAAACACTGGAACTGCGTTTGGTCCAATCTCACAACTTCCATCAACACGAATAATCCAATGAGGATCTAAAAATGGATAGTCTGGAAATTCGGGAACAGAATAGATACTAGTTTTAGTTAAATTGTGATATTGTTTTGGTACAATCCAGTATTCTCCTCTAAAGTGTACATCTGTAAAGTTTTTTGCAACACCAATGTCATGTGCAATGTTTATTGCTTCACCACCTGCAGCATTGATTAAAAATTTCGTAGTAATTTCTCTCTTACCATTTAGAGTAATCTTCCATGAATCATCTTTATTTTTTATTTCAGTTACTTTACTATCTAACAGAAATTCAGTTCCACTTTCTTTACTGTCTTGCATTATTGATTTTGTAAATATGGCATAATCAGCTGATGCATCTTTGTATACGTAAAGGGCTGCAACACACTCTATTTCTGGTTCTATCTTTTTCATCTCTTCTTTACTTAGAAGTTTGATATCCTCATCTTTGAGTCCGTTTTGTTTTGCCCATTTGAGATATTTCTCTAAAACTTTGATGCCTTTCTCATCTAATGCAACCTCAATTACTCCATCTTTTTTAAATGGCAAATCTTTTAGCTGGGAATATTTTTCCCACATTTCATATCCATGAAATGCAGCTTTTGCAAACAATTTTTTCTTTTCAGGATTATACAGATATGGTGCATGAACTTTACCTGTATTTCGTCCACTGGTGTGATCTGCAACATCTGAGGCTTGCTCAATTACTGCGATTTTTTTTGATTTATTTAGAAATGATAAAAAATAAGAAATTGATGTACCTAAAATACCTCCACCAATTATGATAATATCGTAATTTTGTGCCACTTGTTCCAATATTGTTCTAGTTGATATTAAATTGAATCTCTGTTAATCAAACTTAATATCGTATTAAATCCAAATTTTTTCATGCTACCTGACAGATGCTCTGTTTCAAAAGATGGTAAACAATGTGTCAATCCGCCAGAATTTATCGTATCAATTGTTGATGATAAGGATGAATATATGGTGGGAGTAACTTGTGGACGACACAAACAAGTTGTAACTGGAAAGATTGGCTATATGCAAAAAGAAGGAAAAATTCATGATGGAAAGATTAGTTTCTCTCCAGTCAAAGCTGTTGGAACTGATTGTGTTCATGGTGATTCAGATGATTTCATTCAAATTGATATGAAATAATTTTTTTCAAAGTTTTAAAATTTAAAAAAAACTTGTCTGAAAAAGACAAGTAGAAAAAATATTATTCTTTAGATTCTTTCTCTTTCTTCTCTTTTTCAGACTGTAGTTTAGCTAATTCTAATTCTTCATTGGTGTGCTTGAATTTCTTCATTCTGACTATACCTAACATTTAAGATATAAAAACTGGAGTTTTTCTAATTTGGAACCTATTACAAAACTATGCGTAAATTCAAAAATTATCTAGTATCCTACAGAGTAGATTGGCTTTTTGCCTAATATCCCTAAATTCAAATTTTTTACTGTTAGTCTTGCCATTTCCTCTCTTGTCTCTTTGGTGGAACTACCAATGTGTGGTGCTAGTACTACGTTATCCAATTTAGTTAGTGGGTGAGTGTTACTGATTGGCTCTGTTTCAAACACGTCAAGTCCTGCACCTGCAATGATATTTTTTTTCAGTGCTAGTACTAGATCTTTTTCGTTAATCACTTTACCACGTGCAGTATTGATTAGAACTGCCGATTTTTTCATTTTTTTGAAAATTTTGGCATCAAATAGTTTGTCAGTTTGTGTGGTGTGAGGAACATGAATTGAAATTACATCACTTTGAGTGATTAATTTCTCCCATGAGACATATTTTATTCCAAGTGCTTTTTCTCTAGTTTTTGAAACTCTGTTTCTGCTATGATACACTAATTTCATATCAAATGCTTTAGCTCTTTTTGCAAGAGTACTTCCTATTCTACCCAGACCTAAAATTCCTAAAGTTTTTCCTTGCAAATCTAATCCCACATAATCATATGCTCCATAGATTTGCCTCCATGACCCTTTTCTGATAATTTTGTCTCCTTCAGTCACTCTTCTCATTACATCCATCATTAAAGAAAATGCCAAATCAGCTGTTGCATCAGTTAATACTTCAGGTGTATAGCCTACCCTAATTTTTTTCTTTTTTGCATGAGTAATATCGACATGATCAAAACCAACACTGTATGTGCTAATTGCTTTAAGATTTTCTGCCATATCCATCATGGTATCATCTATTTTGTCATATGGAAAACAAATTAACCCATCAATGTTTTTGATTTTTTTTTCTAGAATATTTTTTGGAATTGGAATTTTACCTGAATGAACTTCTATTTGGTATTTTTTTCTTAGTTCTTTTAATGCAAAGTCATGAAGTGTTCTTGTAAGAAATACTCTTTTTTTTTGCATTATTTTTAAGAATTAGCTCAAACCATTTATACGATTTCCTTTTAATCAGTTTAGATGTCTTCTAAAGTTGAAGAGGAAGAAGAATTTGCAATTTGTGTGGAATGTGGAAATGCTATTGAAAAATGTGTTTGTGTCTGCCCATACTGCGGTGAACGTGATGAGTGCAAATGCGCATTGTTTGATGCAGCGACTGGAGGATAACTAAATTTGGTAAAACTGACTATTACTATTCAACTCGTAGGGGACATGTTGTGAGTTCAGTCGATTTTTCATGGCTAATTGGAGGTCCTCAAGGAAGTGGGGTCGAGTCTGGTGCTAATATTTTCTCCAGAGTATGCGCTGAAATGGGTTATCAAGTATTTGGGAAAAGGGAATTTTATTCAAACATCAAAGGTGAACACAGTTATTTCACTGTACGAATTGCTGATAAAAAAATTCACTCAAATGTTAATGCTGTAAATTTAATGGCATCCTTTGATGCTGAAACAATTTTTCGTCATTATGATGAAGTAATTTCTGGCGGTGGTATAATTTATGATTCAGATATTGTAGAAACTAAAACTGATGCAGTTCATACCCTTGATGCACCATTCAAAGAAAGACTACACAAAGAATTAGAATCAAAAAATAAACCATTCACAGTAGCTGGAGTTTTAGAAATTGCAAAAGAAAAAGGAGTTTTACTATTTCCTGTATCTTTCAAATCTGTCCTTCTTACACTATCTGAAGAAACTGAAAATCCTCGTCTAAAGGGTTTAATTCGAATGTATAATGTAATTGGTGTTTCATTATCTTTAGGATTAGTCAAAATGCCAACTGACTCTTTGCAAAAAACAATTAATAATATTTTTTCAAAAAAACCTGAAATTGCAAAAATAAATCAACAGACTGCAACTTATTCTTACAATTATGCTGCAGCAAAATTTGAAAATTTCAATTACACATTATCTGGAACACAAAAAGAACCTGGAACTTTACTTGTTCAAGGATTTCAGGGAACTGCATTAGGAAAGATGGCCTGTGGATGTCGATTCCAACCATACTATCCAATTACTCCAGCTTCTGATGAATCAGTATACTTGGAGTCAAATGAAATTTTAGAAATTATTGGTGATAGACCTGGATCTACTGCAGTTATTCAAACTGAAGATGAAATATCTGCAATGGGGATGACTATTGGTGGTGCATTAACTGGAACACGTTCTGCAACTTGTACTTCAGGACCTGGATTTGCATTGATGACTGAGATGTTAGGCTGGGCAGGAATCAATGAGGTACCTATAGTAATTACTGCCTACCAGAGAAGTGGACCATCAACTGGATTACCAACACGACATGGACAAGATGATTTGTTGTTTACTGTATTTGCAGGACATGGTGATTTCCCAAAAATTGTTTATGCCTCTGGAGAAATTGAGGAGAGCTTTTACGATACTGGTAATTGTTTTAATTATGCTGATACTTTTCAAGTCCCTGTAATTCACATGATGGATAAATTCCACGCAAGTTCTGTTATTACTTGCAAAAGATTTGACACTGAAAAAATTTCTATTGATAGGGGTAAATTATTAGAAAAAGTTGAGTATGGTTACAGAAGATTTGAATTTACTGAAGATGGCATATCTCCTCGTTCAAGATTGGGAATGGATAACGGAATATTTTGGGATACCGGGGATGAATCCGACGAAATGGGTCATATCACAGAGGATCCATACTTGCGTGTAAAAATGATGGATAAGAGAATGTCCAGATTAGATTTAATTTTAAAACAAATTCCTGAAAATGAACAACTAGTTTCATTTGGAATAGAAGATTTTACAATAATTTCTTGGGGCTCTACAATTGGTCCAGTCAGAGATGCACTTGACATGCTAAAAAAAGATGGAATTAACATTGGATTGATTCAACTAAAACTAATGCATCCATTTCCTGCAGAATATGTTACATCATTACTAAAAGATGCTACAACAATAATTGATGTAGAGGCAAATCATTCAGGTCAGCTAGGAAAAATATTCAAACAAAACACTGGACGAGATGTTGACTACCATGTCTTAAAATACACTGGACGTGCAATGACTAGTACAGAAGTTTATGATGCACTTAAAAAAATTGTTGAAAACAAAGCAGAAAAAAGAGAGGTACTAATGCATGGCGCTTAAACCTGCTGAATTTAAAACAGATGTTCACAATGACTGGTGTCCAGGATGTGGTGATTTTGGTATAGTCAATGCTATCCAAATGGCACTAGCTGATATGGGCGTACAGAGAGATAAAACTGCGATATTTTCAGGAATCGGTTGTTCTGGTAAGACATCACACTACATCAACACGTATGGAGTTCACACTTTACACGGTCGAGTCTTGACATTTGCACAAGGTGCAAAAATTGCAAATCCTGAGATGACTGTAGTTGCAGTTGGAGGAGATGGTGATGGTTTGGGAATTGGTGCAGGTCACTTTGTAGCTGCTGGTAGACGAAATGTAAACATGACATACATTATTTTTGATAACGGAGTTTATGGATTAACTAAAGGACAAGCATCTCCTACTTTGAAGTTAGGTGAGAAAACAAAATCCCTTCCATCACCTAACACTAATTCTAATGTTAATCCAATTGGATTGGCAATTGCTAGTGGCTTTACATTTGTAGCTAGAGGATATTCTTATGATGTACGACATCTCAAAGACTTGATAGTTCAAGCAGTAAAACATCCTGGATTATCATTTCTTGATGTATTACAACCATGTCCAACATACAATGATTTGAACACAAGGGATTGGTATGCAGGAAAAGACTTGATGGATGAGGCCCAAAAAAGACATTCAAGAATTTACAAATTAGAAGAGACTGGTTATGAACCAACAGTTCACTATGATTCAGAAGTTGAGACAAATGAGAAATTATCTCAAGCATTAATCAAATCTTTAGAGTGGGGAAACAAGATTCCAACTGGTGTATTTTACAAAAATGCAAACACCACTCCATACACAGTTAGACTACAAGACAAGATTCCAAATTATGTGGAGAATCCTCCTGCAAAACAAAATATCTCAAAAGATGGATTCTCAAACACTGATATTTCAAAAATTTTAGATTCACTAGAAGTTTAATCTTAGAAATCAGTTACGTGATTTTCTTACTGTTGCAATTTTCTTTTGAGATCTGGTTTCTTTTGTTTTTGCTTTGGCTTTACCTACTTTACCTTCAGTTTTGATACTTTTTCCACTTCTTCTGACAGCACGAGAAGCTTTTGCTCTGATTTTTTGCTCTTCTTTTTGTTTTTCTATTTCTTTAGCAGTTAATTTTGTTCTTGCCATGAGTATGGTTTGGTTTATTCATAGATAAACTCTATCTTTATTTTCAAATGCTGATATTTCAAAAATATTGAATTCTCTAGAAGTATAATTTGTACTAGTATTGCATTTTTTTGATTTTTTCTTGACTAGTGTATTTTGTAGAATCTTTTGGAACACTAAAATAAAAAACAACATCTTTCCCAATTTCACTTTCTACCCCTATTTTTCCACCCAATCCTTCTACAATATCTCTGCAAATTACCAAACCCAGGCCAGTACCTCCGTGTTTTCTGGTAACTGTTGTATCTACTTGGTAATATTTGGCAAAAAGACGTTCTATTTTCTCTTTGGGGATCTCTGGACCGTTATTAGATATACTAAATAAAATATCTCGATTTCTAACTGTTGAATTTATTTTTATTTTCCCTCTTTTGTTTGGAACAAAATCAACTGCATTTTGAATAATATTTGTAAAAACTTCTTTCATGTCATTTACTGATGTGGTAATTTTTGTATCTGTTGGAATTGTGTTTTCAAATAAGATATTTTTTTCTTTCATCATACTTGAATTTGATTCCATAACATCTTTCATTAATTCACTTAACATCACACTACTCATTTTCCATGAATGACGTCCCATTTCATGACGTTGTACTTTTAATATTTTTTCAAGTAATGTTTCTAAATGATTAATATTTTTTAAAATTTTATCTAAAATTGTCTTTTGTTTTTCATTAATTTGTCCAACTAAATTTGGCTCTGTTAGCATTTCCACATATCCTTTAATTGGCACCAGAGGTGTTTTGAGTTCATGGGATATCATTGCATCAAATTTAATTTTCTGACTATTGATTTCCATTTCAATGGTATTTTTTCCAATCATACGTATCACAAAAAATACTGTGACACTCAATGCAGCCCCCAGTACAATGATAAATATTGATAGAATCACTTCATCATTATTGTATGGTATGCCATCATCATATATCATAAAAGTCCAGGTTTGCCCTCCCACGTTTATTGATTTTTCATATTTTGAATTTTCTAAATATGTTATTTTATGATCATCCCTTGAATCATAAAATACCTCATCTCTTCCATTATCATACAGCACTACATGTGATTTATCCAAAATCCTATCACTTAATGTTCCCTCCATCAAGTCATTTATTCTAAAAACTCCATATACTAAACCCATTATTTTTGAATTATCTTCCTTTGAAAAAACTGGCATCAACATTAAAAATCCATTTTGAATATCAGTTTCTGTTTCTTGCACTAGGATAATTTTTTTAGTTACTGAGATGTCTCGAGTTTTGATTGCATTTTGTACTGCTGATGCTCGATTTTCTTCAGAAAATACATCATACCCCATTGCACGTTGATTTCTAAAATCATTTGGATGTAGATATTTTACAGGAAAATATTCTTCTCTAATTCCTTCTGGTTTGATTTTATAATCATCAAATCCATATTCTTTCATTTCTAAAACTAATTCATCATATTTTTCTTGCCCTTGAACATACTCTACATATCCTAAACCTTGAATACCTGGAACTCTTTCATTGATTTTTTGTGATTCCATATATGCATCCAACTCATACATTGTGACCTTTTCTGATGCTGCAAATAATCCTGATGTTCCAATCAGAATGTCTTTGTAGATTTCTATTCTATCATGAATCAAATCAACTTCTTTGTCATGTTCTATGATTTCTTCAAGAATATGTTTTTCTTGAATATTTGTAGTGATTACTCCAAAAATAATTATTGTAATGGAAATTGCTACTACTAAATATGCCCAATCAAGATAACCACTTTTGCCCATAGTATGATTTTGATTTTTTAATACTTAATCTTACTACTAATTACTATCTCTGATTTTAATTTAAATCACAAAATCTCATGTCAAATTTCTTGATATTGTCAATTTTCAAACTAAAAGTTATAGGCAAGTTTCATCCAATTTTATTTTACGTTTGAATATTACTGAAGCCAATACGATTTTTCGAAAATCAATTATCAGGGGGTTTTTTGAGCCAGAACTGCTAAATCTTGATTTTAAAAAATCACCTCTAAAACATCCAACAATTACTGATGATGGATTGATGCAGTCTGATCTATTACACATATTTTTTGATGTTACTACAGGATCTGACTATCCAGACGGTGATGAGTGGTTTATCGTAGAATTACTGTTTCCCCATGATGTAAAATTACCTGATTCTCTAAAGGGTACTGATTATTTTACAACACTTTCAGCAGGTGACAAAACTTTTTGGCATCACCGTGAACTGATTCGCTACAAATACGGAAAAACAAAAAAACTAGTTGATGCTTTGAAATTTTTAGAATCAAAATATAAAGAACTACACGAATTATTAGAGCCGTTACAAAAAGATCTTAACTAATTTCTTTCCATACATTATCTTTGTATGTGTATTTTTTGTTTTCTGATTTTGCATTAAATAATTTCCATCTTACAGACTTTGAATCAAATTTGTATACAAATTCTGAAATTCCTTCAGGTGTTTTCTGAGGATCTAGATGATATGGTAGTAATTCTAACACTGAATCAATTTTTTCAACTGCATTATCAAACCACTGTTTGTCTACTGTATCAATTGTAAATACAATTTTTGGAATCCCTGAGAAATTTATCTGAATTTTTAGTGCATTGCCACTACCTCTTCTTCTTTTCATCTCTTTGAAGACTGACTTTACATTCTCCCATCTCTTGTAATCAAACCACTGGAAAAATTCTTCATTAAATGTCAGAGGAATATCTATGCCAAGAAAACTTACAAAATCATCATCATTAACATCAATTTCATCTTGATTAATTTTAAAATGAGAATTCAAAAATCCATACAAAACTTCAATCTCCCATGGAGAAATCCCATAGTATTGCATGCTCATCTCTACATCTGCCAATAACTACAAACCTCAAAAATTGTAATTAAAGCTTCAATGAGGTCAAATTACGACAATTTCACCTTAAAATTAAAATTATATTGGTATCATATCAAATTCTAGATATGAAGAAAGAATATGTTGTAAAAAGTATTGATTCAGCCCCTGATGGAGCACCATATGTTGTGGTATCTCTATCCTCAATTAAAGACCTCAAAGAAGGAACACAAAATCCTCAACAACCACCATTTGGTAGTCCAAAAGTAATGGGATTCTCAAACATGGGTGATATGATGAAAGACCTAAACAAAATGATGTCTGGAATGGGTGGCGGTATGGGTCAATCCGGTGTTACTCAACTAAAACTTGAAATGCATGAATACAAAGACATGAACCTCTCAGTTGGAGATAAGGTGTTTTTGGATATGACAAAAGCAGAATCTTTGGGCGTTTAATTTTACCAGATAGTATCAAAGAACTTCCAGCCATAAAATGCAGCTATAGTTCCAATTACAAATAACATTGGCTTCCATGCAAATACTGGAATACTTGGTGTTGCAAGTTTAACTTTGTAATTATCAACAATTGATGAAACGTTTTTCTTTATTTTATCATGCCATACATTGTACTCTACATGGTATCTCTTTAGAATCTCTTCTACTTCATACACAACAGGTGTTCTCTGAGAAAATAGATGTTGCAAATAATCCCTTGACACTTCAACTTCTGCATGAATTCCAATTAGTCCTTTTTTCAAATCAACCATTCTTACATGCATCTCCCATGGTTTTTTTAATTTCAGATTAAGACCATTTCCTATTTGGTCTGGTTGTTTATGTTCAAACTTTACCTTGGTAAATCCTTCTGCTGCAAAAATTTTTGATAATTCCTCAAAACTCTTTTTTACAACAATGTGAAGTTGCTCTACACCTTCTTTACTATCTACATCAATTTTGTGTTTTATTCCATCTAAAAATGAGATATTTTTTGGATATGTGGTGCGATACTCCATATTTTTTCTCATAGTTTGGTACTATTTAAAACAGGATCAGAATTTGTTCTTAATTTTTAGAATTTGATAGTCCTCTGACATACACACATTGATCAGGTGATATTGCCATCTCTGATGGATTTATTTTTCTGTCTGTCAATTTGGCACCAGAATTTCTAACTATGGCAAATGGCTTTGATTCAGCACCCTCACCCATTTTGTGATTTGCAATTGTTGCTAAATTATCAACAACTGCTTGAAATGTTACTTTGAGTGGATTACCATCCAGATCATTTTTTGACCTCATATCTAATACTGGCTCAATTCCTGCACACGCAATTGCAACACCTGATGTTCCAACCCTTGCAGGCATTAGTCTACTATCTACTAAAATTACTCCGATATGGATTTGCAATTTTAGGAAAATCTTCCGTCTTAATTGCTCCGATATCAAATACGGATTTGTAGGATATAGTATGATTTTGTCTTTTTTTGCATTTGATTTGTCAATTCCGGCATTTGGTGCCATGATGTCATCACCTGATGTAATGACAAATCCTGCAATTCCTCCAAAAATTTTATCAGACTCTCTAATAATCACTTCAGCTATCTGGGGTTTTAGATGAAATTGTTCAGATACCTCATTACCATAATTTGATGCTTTGATGTTTTTCAAATCAATAATTCTTCCTTGAGCATTTGAGACAAATTTTGTTGAAATAACTAGTACGTCTCCTTCTTCTAGTTTTGAATTGTTTTTCTCCAAAGTGTCAAGCAATGTCTCAAAAATATCAAATTCTCCCTCCATTCTTTGAGAAATTAGAGGTAGTACTGTTAATTGCATAGGTATCATACTTCTTCTTTGTTTTTTATTGTTCTGAAAAGCTTTTAATCTGCAAAGCAAGCTTTTTTGATTATGAATATTGTTGAGAAGATTCTTGCTAAAGGTTCAGGCAAATCAACAGTTGCACCTGATGATGTAGTATTTGCTAATGTCGATAAGGTAATGATGCATGATGTATCAGGACCTGGAGTCATCAAGGTATTTGATAAATTAAAAAAGCAAGGAATTTCAGTTGACAAACTATGGGATCCAACCAAAGTCTGGGTAGCAGAAGATCATTTTGTTCCATCAGCTGAAAAAGTATCTGCAGAAAATGTTGCAAAATTATCAAAATTTACAAAAAATTATGGAATTGAAAAACACTTCAAATATGGAATGGGTCAGTATGGAATTTGCCATACCATATCTCATGAAGAGGCAATGGTTATGCCTGGTGATGTCTATGTTGGAGGAGATTCCCACACAAATACAACCGGTGCACTTGGTGCATTTGCATGTGGATTGGGTCATACTGATATTGCATATGTTTTATTAAATGGAAAAATTTGGTTCAAAGTTCCTGAAACAATTCTCTTCAAACTAAATGGAAAGTTACCAGATCACGTTATGGCAAAAGATGTAATTTTAAAAATTATTGGTGATATTGGAACTGATGGTGGAAATTACAAAACAATGCAGTTTGCAGGAACTGGAATTGATGAGATGTCAGTTGAAAGTAGATTGACAATGTGTAATATGACAACAGAAGCAGGAGCTAAAAACGGAATTGTTGAACCAGACCAAAAGGTAGTTGACTACCTTTCAAGTAGAGGGGCAACTAATTTCAATTTGATTAAAGGCGATGAGGATGCAGAATATTCTGAAGTTATAGAGTATGAGTGCTCAGAATTAGAACCAACTGTTGCAAAACCATTTTCACCTGAAAATATTACTGTGGTCAGAGAGGCACCATCAGTTGAATTAGACAAATCATACATTGGCTCATGTACTGGTGCAAAATACGAAGACTTGGAAGCTGCTGCTAAAATCCTAAAAGGTAGACAAGTCAAAATCAGAACCGAAATTTTACCTGCAGCAATCTCAATTTACAAACGAGCAATGGAAAATGGCTTGCTCAAAATATTTCTTGATGCTGGCGTTACCGTAGGCCCTCCAACTTGTGGTGCATGTTGTGGTGCTCATATGGGTGTATTGGCAAAAGATGAAATCTGTATCAGTACTACTAATAGGAATTTCCCAGGAAGAATGGGCCATGTTGAATCTCAAACTTATCTATCCTCACCAATGGTGGCAGCAGCTTCTGCCGTTACTGGAAAGATTACTGATCCGAGGGACTTGAAATGAAAGGAAATATCGTAAAATACGCACGAGATAACATCGATACTGATGTTATAATTCCTGGCCAATACCTCAAAGTACACGATTATGCAGAACTTGCAACTCATGCAATGGAGGGATTAGACCCTGATTTTCATTCTAAAATAAAAGAAGGTGATTTCATACTATCTGGAAAAAATTTTGGATGTGGTTCAAGTCGAGAACATGCACCAATTGCATTGTCTCATTCGGGAGTAAAGGCAGTACTTGCATTATCATTTGCTAGAATATTTTACAGAAATTCTGTAGATGGCGCATTTTTGCTACCAATTGAAATCGAACAAGATGCGTATGATGGGATTTCTGAAGGTGATGAAATTGAAATTGACATTTCAAACAATGAAATTAAAAACAATACAAAAAATCAAACATACAAAATGAAACCATTCTCAGACATTATTGGAAAAATAATTGCAGCTGGTGGTTTATTCAAGTACAAACCTGATTCAGATTAAAATGAGTGAGACTCTTTTTGAAAAGGTTTGGAAATCACACGTTATTGTTGAAAAAGAATCTGGTCCTTCCCTAATTTACATAGACCGACATTTAGTCCATGAGGTAACCTCTCCTCAAGCATTTGATGGTTTGAGAATGAATAATCGGCAAGTACGAAGACCTGATTTGACAATAGCTACAATGGATCACAATGTTCCAACAAGTGATAGGTCTCTACCAATATTGGACCAAACATCAGCAGTACAAATTCAAACACTAGAGAAAAATTGTAAAGATTTTGGAATTACTCTATTTGATATTAACAGTCCTAATCAGGGAATTGTTCATGTGATTGGCCCACAACTTGGAATCACTTTACCTGGAAGTACCATCGTCTGTGGTGATAGCCACACCTCAACTCATGGTGCATTTGGTGCATTAGCATTAGGAATTGGAACTAGTGATGTAGAGCATGTGTTGGCATCTCAATCAATGTGGTTAGAAAAACCAAAACCTTTTGAAATTAAAGTTGAGGGAAAAATAAAAAACCCTCACGCTGTAACTGCAAAAGACATTGTACTATCTATTATCAAAAATATAGGAACAGGTGGCGGTACAGGCACAGTAATAGAGTATACTGGTCAGGGAATCTCTGATTTATCCATGGAGCAGAGGATGACTATTTGCAACATGTCAATTGAGGCAGGAGCAAGAGCTGGAATGATTGCCCCTGATGAAAAAACCTTTGATTATTTGAGGGATAGAAAGTATACTCCAAAAAATTATGAATCTCTAGTGGAACAATGGAGAGACACTCTCAAAACAGATTCTGATGCAAAATTTGAAAAAGAATTTGTTTTAGACATTAATGATATTGCCCCTCAAGTTAGTTGGGGAACAAACCCTGGAATGACTTGCGATGTAACTGATAATATCCCAACACCTGATGAATACTCTAATGGTGATGAGAACCAAAAGAAAGGTGCACAAAAGGCACTTGATTACATGGATTTAAAATCTGGAACTGCAATTGAGGATATCAAAATTAATCGTGTCTTTATTGGTTCATGCACTAATGCGAGGTTGGAGGATTTGATTGAAGCATCCAAAGTAGTGAATGGTCAAAAGGTTTCATCTGATGTTAGTGCAATGGTAGTACCTGGTTCTCAAATGGTAAAAAAACAAGCAGAAGAGTTGGGATTGGATAAAATTTTCATTAATGCTAATTTTGAATGGCGTGAAGCTGGATGTAGTATGTGTCTTGGAATGAACCCTGATATTTTATCTCCTGGAGATAGATGTGCTAGTACTTCTAACAGAAACTTTGAAGGACGACAAGGAACTGGCGGCAGAACTCATTTGGTTAGTCCCGTGATGGCAGCAGCTGCTGCAATAAATGGACATTTTGTTGATGTAAGGAAGTTGGATTTGAAATAATATGGAACCATTTCAAAACGTATCAAGTATTGTAACACCACTTGATAAAGTAAATATTGATACTGATCAAATAATCCCAAAACAATTTCTAAAACTAGTTCAAAAATCAGGCTTTGGAAAATTTGTATTTTTTAATTGGAGATTTGATGAAAAAGAAAACCCCGTATCTGATTTTGTACTAAATGACTCTGCATATGATAATTCCCAAATTTTAGTTACAGGGGACAATTTTGGCTGTGGTTCAAGCCGAGAACATGCTGTTTGGGCACTACAAGACTATGGATTTTCAGTAATCATTGCACCTTCATTTGCTGATATTTTTTACAGCAATTGCTTCAAAAATGGAATTTTGCCAATTTCACTTGATCAAAAGATAACAGAGCAATTACTAGCAGAATCAAATCCAATCCAAATCAATTTAGAAAAACAAATCATCAAAACCTCAACTCAAGAGATTCCATTTGAAATTGATTCTCACAAGAAAAAGATTCTTCTTGAAGGACTAGATGATATTGCACAGACTTTTCAGCATATTGATAAGATTGCAGAATTTGAAAAAAATTCTACAGTCCCATCTGTTTTATAATTTTTTTAACAGTTTTTTCATTTCTTTCTAGAATCATTGGAGATTCAGCATCAAGCCATTCTATATCTCCAATGTCATATGCACTAATTTTTCCCTCTTTAGATAATTTCTGCAAAATATCAAATGATAGATTAACTTGTTTTTTCTTTAATTTTTTAATCCTTGAAATAATGTCCACTCCCAACATGTAAACCCCTAAACACTCTGATAGTTGTAATTTCATTTCTGGTTTTTCTTTAAACTCTTTAATTATTCCATTATCCACTACTGCAAATCCTGTCTCTTCTTTTCTTTTGGTTCTAGTTGCAATGCATGCTGAACTCTTCTTTTCTCTAAATGTTTCTTGCATTTTTTTTACATCAATTGCACACAAATTATCTACAAACCACAACAAAAATTCTGATTCTCCTTTGAGGTTTTTCTCAATATGTAGTAAATCACCACCTGTTCCACTTTGTGAATCTTGAATGAACGTGATATTTTTTTGATTACTCAAATAATTTTTGACCTGACCGCCCAACCCATTAAAATCAGAAATTATGATAATCTCTTTAATGAAACTAAATGATTTTAGATATTTTACAACATAATCAATTAATGGCTTGTCATTAATTGGCGACATTGCCTTTGGAATGAATTCAGTGTATGGTTTACCTCTAGTTCCTTTGCCGCCTGCAAGAATTACGGCCTTCAAAGTCTAACGGTATGATTTCTGTTTTCTTCTTCTAGCACCAGGTCCGCCAAATTTCTTTGGTTCTTTTTGTCTGGCATCTCCTGAAATTAGATATTTATCAAATTCAGCGATTCTCTTTCTGAGATCTTCTCTAGTTGATTTTGGGAATGGATGATCTTTTGGTTCTTTTTTGGATTTTGTCCAGCCAGTTAGTGCTCTAGAAATTCCAGTAGCAACAGCACTTGCTTGTCCCATAAATCCGCCACCTCTTACTCTAACAGAAATATCAATTTTATCTCTCAAATCCCCTGTGATTTCTAGTGGTGCTAAAATTACTTCACGTGCAGTCTCTTGTGGAATCATTTCTACTGGAACATTGTTAATTCGTACCTTTCCTTGACCTTTAGTAATGTAGATGTGTGCACTAGCTCTTTTTCTAGTTGCAAAATAAATTTCAGTTTTTGGTGTTGTCATTTAGTCCACCCAATTACTCCACATAGTTCAGCCATGGTTGTATAGTTTGCAGATGCTTTTCTAATTAATGCTTTTTCAAATTGAATTTTCTCAAATGGTTTTAGTTCTTGAGGGGAACCGACATATGCTCTGAGTCTTTTGAAAGCAGCAACACCTGATGGTTTTCCTTCATAAGGTAACATTCCTCTAATCATTTTTGAAATGACAGTGTCAGGTCTTCTTTGGTGGACTGGACCGTGTTTATAATTAATGATACTGTTAATTTCTAAAAATGCTTTGTATTCTGCAATGATATTATCTCTAGTTCCACTGTACATAATTTTTTCACAATTAACTAGGGATACTCTATTTCCTTTTAGTAATAATTTTGCAACATGTGATGATAGTCTACCTGCGATGTGGTTTGTTGCATCAACAACAATAGGTCTATCTGTTCTAACTACTGTTTCTTGTTTAGCAGTTGCCTTTGATTTGTTTAATCGTCCATTAGCCAAGTAGTACGACTCCTTTGCCTGTTGGATTATCTTCAATTAATTTTGAATAACTAATCACTTTACCGCCACTTTCTTTGATTTTTGATGCAGCAGAACTTGAAATTGAAAATGAGCATAGATTGATTTTGTGAGAAATATTTCCTGTTGCTAAAACTTTGCCTGGAAATACTACTGTATCGTTTTCTTTGGTTAGTTGTTCGATTCTATTCAAATTGATATCTCTTCTTGCAATTGATGGTTTTAGGGCATATTCTGCTAGTTTTGCCCATATTGGAGCTTTATTTGCAGTAGATGCTTTACGTAAATCACTTGCCATGCGTATAACAACTTGATTAGTCATGTGATAATTTGCTTTTTCACCCAAATATAATGTCTATGCTTGGATTATTCAGAAAGTTGGCCAATCATTTCTTTGAATTCGCCAAGTTTTTCATTTACTTCATTAATACCTGAAATGATTATTTGTTCTGGATCTAGTGCACCTGTTGATTCTACTGTAAGTGTACTTTCGCCTTCTTTTTCAGTATCAGTTAAAGTTGAAATGTTTGATGAATTCCATTTTGCATGCTCTAGTCCTCTACCTAGTCTTGCATAGCACTCTAGCTTGATTTTTTGACCTGGTGCTAAATGAACAATTGGAATTTTATCTGAAATTGGTTTTACTGTGTCATCTTCAGATGATAGATCGCTTGTGAAAATAGTTCTAGTGACGTCTGATTCCCCTGAATCTAGTACTAACATTACTCTACAGTTTGAGCATCCAGTTTCACTTTGACATTCACATTTTGATG
Source organism: Nitrososphaerota archaeon (assembly GCA_018668425.1). Classification (GTDB taxonomy): domain Archaea; phylum Thermoproteota; class Nitrososphaeria; order Nitrososphaerales; family Nitrosopumilaceae; genus Nitrosopumilus. The sequence goes on from JABJDB010000039.1 coordinate 20,734, forward strand.
GCTCGTTAAATCGACTTAGGTCTGTTTTGAGTGGAATTAGTCCTAATCTGTGTGCTAGTCCTTCATCAGGTAAAACTGATGAGTTTTCAATAATATCTACAGTATCTACTGCAAAAACTGGAACTCCATTTAGACAAATTCGTCTAAGTGCGTTAGCATATTGTAATGGAATACCCTTTAGCTTAACTGACATTTTCTTACTATCTTTACTAATTACTTCTAAGGATGACAAATCTTGAAAAAAATTTTCAAAATCCACATAAAAATCTAGCTTGTTTTACGTATGGATATGGCTGTATAATCAGTTATTTGAAACTAGATTTTCTAATGATAATCCATAATATGGCTTTTCTCCGATATTTAGAGAATTGATTAATTCCATTTTTAGGACTTTGATCTGTTTTTGAGTTTTCATGGATTATGATAGAACATACCATTTCATAATGGTCACTTTGTGATTTTGATTCAGTAATAGCTAACAACACATTCATTTTTTACAAATTACTCTGATCTTAGATTCTCATTATTCACGATATGCTTAAGTTCATACTTGTTGTAATTTGTTTGTGGATTTTGACAACTTATTCTTAGATATTCTAAAAATTGATTCTGGAATTCGTTATGCTGCTATTCAAAATAATACTGGTGTTAAGATTGCTGGTGGTTTTAGAGATAATATTACTCCGATTCTCAGTGATGAAGAACTTCAGATGATGCACTACTATGCATCTCAAAGATGGCAGACTCGAAAAAACATTGAACACAAAATAGGACCTGCAAAATATGCACTAGCCGAATATGATCAAATCAAAAGAATCTCATTTCCCATCGATGAAAGACATCTCCTAATGATTACAACTGAAATTAATGCTGATCACACAAGTATTATCAAAAAAATCCTTGAATTGATTCATAGATGATGAGAGAAATTATTTAACCTGCCCACCATTTTCGATCTTTTCTAGTACAGATAAATACCAAATTATCGTTAAATTATTTAGAAATGGCCGATACAACTGTAGTTCGTTTTTCTTTTGAAGGCGAAAAATTTGAAATTTTGGTAAAGCCTGATCCAGCACTAGAATACAAACTGGGAAAGAAAAAAGATATTGCAGCAATTCTGGTTTCAGAAGAAATCTATACTGATTCTGGAAAAGGAACAAAGCCTGCAGCAGAAAAATTACTCAAAGCCTTCAACACTGAAGACCAAACTGAAATTGCAGAAATCATTATGAAAAAAGGTGATCTTAATCTCACCACTGATCAAAGACGAAAAATGATTGAAGAGAAGAGAAAACAAATTGTTGAATATATGGCAAAAACATACGTTGATCCTAAAACTCACTTACCTCATCCCCCATTAAGAATTGAAAATGCAATGAGGGATGCTAGAGTATCAATTGATCCTCATAACAATATCCAAGAACAAGCAAAAGATATTGTTGAAAAATTACGTTCAGTACTTGCTTTAAAATCTGAAAATCTAAACTTGGAAATTATAATTCCAGCTCAATTTGCATCTCAATCATATGCAGTTTTAAAATCCGTAGGATCTCTGAAAAAAGAAGAATGGCAAAATAATGGTTCACTAAAAGCAATACTTGAAATACCCGCTGCAGCAAAGCCAAATGTGATCGACAGACTAGGTTCTATTACTAAAGGTTCTGCTTCAGTTGAGGTAGTTCAGTAATGGCAGATAAGAGAAAATACGTTATTCCTGGCGATGTTGTAACTACAGGCCCTTTTAGACCTGAACAAAATGTAATTTTAGATGGAAATAAAATAATTGCAACAGCAGTTGGTATTTCTGAAATTTATGATGATTCTGTTAAAGTAATTCCTTTGGCTGGAAAATATATTCCAAAAATTAATGACCTAGTTATTGGCAAAGTCAACTCTCATACGTCACTTTCTTGGGAAGTAGATGTTAATTCCTGCTATGTTGGATTCTTACCTGCACAAGATGTCTTTGGACGAGACTTTTCAGCACATGCTGATGAACTTACATCTAAATTAAAAACCGGTGATCTAGTTGCAGCACGTATTGCAAATTTTGATAGAACAAGAGATCCTCTAATTACTATTGGTGATAGAGACTTGGGAAAAATTGATTCAGGCGAACTAGTAGAAATCTCTCCAAGTAAAGTTCCACGCCTAATTGGAAAAAGAGGTTCCATGATTCAAATGATTGAAGAAGGAACAGAAGCAGCCATTACTATTGGTCAAAACGGCTGGGTTGTAGTTTCCTGTGAATCCCCAGAGGGATTATTAAAGGCTAAAAAAGCAATTCAAATGGTTAATGAGCAAGCACATGTTGCAAATTTGACTGATCAAATTAAAGATATGTTAGATAAAAAAGGTGAATCATAATGGGCGGACGAGACGCAAAAATGGTCCTATTGGACGAGAATGGTATACGTTGTGATGGCCGTAAAATTGATGAACCAAGAAAAATTGTGATTAAAGCTGGCGGATTAAAAAACGCTGATGGCTCAGCATACATTGAATTTGGCGATAACAAAATTCTAGTTGGAGTCTTTGGTCCAAGAGACGTTCATCCAAAACACATGTCAGATACTGATACTGGAATTCTTAGAGTCAGATATCATATGGAACCATTTTCTGTTGATGAAAGAAAAAGACCAGCACCTTCAAGAAGAGAAATTGAAATATCCAAAGTAATCAAAGAAGCATTAGAACCTGCAGTCATGTTGGAAAATTTTCCAAGAACTGCAGTTGATGTATTTATTGAAATTTTACAAGCAGACGGTGGAACTCGTTGTGCAGCACTTACTGCTGCATCAGTTGCACTAGCTGATGCTGGAATCCCAATGAG
>JABJDB010000040.1 GCA_018668425.1 Nitrososphaerota archaeon
CATTTTTGTATGCGTAACTGGAGGCCCATGAATCACAAAGTGGCATCTTGCCATACTTCATCACGAGCGCCGCCTATTGCGTTACGTATGCAGAATCCGACAAAGCCAGAATCCATATAAACCATACGAGAAATTATGCCTGATCGGGCCTATTTCTTGAAATTTTTACAACTATGCCAAACTATGCCATTTTGAATCGTGCCTAGGTTGATGGATTAAAATGATAGATGGATTTCTCAGAAAATGGATTTTGGATTATTCTAAAGAGTATAAAAAAAAGACAAAGACATCAGCTAAACTATTTGCAAAGTCTTCAAAGTTGCATGTCAACGGTGTTTCTCATAACATAAGATACTATGAACCATATCCATTTGTGGTAAAATCATCTCTAGGAAAAAATCTTGTAGATGTTGATTCAAACAAGTATACAGATTATTGGATGGGTCACTGGGCTTTGATTTTAGGACATGGTCCAAAAAATGTCAAAGATTCTTTGAAAAAACAAATTGAGAAATCTTGGATGTATGGAACTGTAAATGAGCAGACCATTTTACTATCAGAATTAATTTCAAAGGCAGTTCCAGTAGCTGAAAAAATTCGCTATGTAACATCAGGGACTGAAGCTACAATGTATGCAGTTAGATTAGCACGTTCTGTAACAGGTAAAAAAATAATTGCAAAAATTGATGGTGGATGGCACGGATATACATCTGATTTACTAAAATCAGTTAATTGGCCATTTACAGAATCAGAAAGTAGTGGTGTTGTAAATGAAGAGCAAATTGTTTCAATCCCATACAATGATTTAGAAAAGTCATTATCAATATTAAAAAAATATTCAAAGAATTTAGCTGGTGTAATCATAGAACCAGTATTAGGTGGCGGAGGATGTATTCCAGCAAATCCAGATTATCTTAAAGGTGTTCAAGAATTTTGTAAAAAAAATAATTCATTGTTTATTTTAGATGAAATTGTTACGGGGTTCAGATTTAGATTTGGATGTCTCTATCCTACAATGAAATTAGATCCTGACATTGTAACTTTGGGAAAAATTGTCGGAGGTGGAATGGCGATTGGTGTGATGTGTGGTAAAAAAGAAATCATGGAAGCTGCAGATACAACAGGTAAGAAAAAATCTGAGCGAAGTTATGTTGGAGGAGGTACATTTTCTGCAAATCCAGCCTCAATGACTACAGGTTTTGCAACTCTAAATCATCTAAAATCAAAAAAATCAGTTTATTCAAAAATTAATGATTTGGGAGAATATACAAGAAAAGAGATAGGCAAAGTATTTGATGGCAAAGTCACAGTTACAGGAAAAGGGTCTTTGTTTATGACTCATTTTCTAAAAAATGGGGTTACTGAAGTTACAAATTCAATACAAGCTGCAAAATGTGATAGTGCACTACTTGCAAAATATCATTTCAAAATGATTGCTCATGATGGAATCTTCTTTTTGCCTGGAAAACTAGGGGCAATTTCTGATGCTCACACCAAAGCAGATATCAAAAAGATGGTAAAGGCTTCTGAGAATTTTATTTAGGAAAAAATTCATTTCGCCAAGAAATTAACTGGTTAAAGATTTCAAGATAATTTTCAGACTTTACGGTAATGTGAATATGAGTAAATAATTCCCCAAACTGTGCCTCAAAAATCATCCTACATTCATCTTTGAAAAAAGGAATAGAGATTCCAATTTTTTTAACATTACTAAATTTGAAATTTTCAATTTGAATTATTTTTTTATCGATTTTGATTTTCTTTTTTTGGGAATTTTTGTTAAGAGAGTTATCAATTTGTAATTGAATGGAATCATCCCATAGCGGAGACTCTTGTGGCCATCTATGAGCATGTATTTTTTCTGCTAAAAATTCCATTTCAAAATTAAAAACAGTCTAAATAGAATTAAGCGTATCTTATTCAGATTTTTATAAAACAAGTCATTCTAGAAATCATGGAAAAGAAAAAAGAAGAAAAAGAAGCCTATGCAACAGATGATCCTACAGATACAGATGCAAAATCTCAAGAAGAGATGGCAAAAGAGGCAATCAAGAAATTCAAGTCATTAAATAATTAGAAAGCTTTGAGTATAGACATATTTCATGATTAATTATGGGATTGTTTGGTTCCAAAGAAAAGCCAGAGGACATCATGTATACTGCAACAGACATGTTGGAAAAAAATCAGCCAAAAGCTGCCATCTCATTATTTAACAAAGTTATAAAACAAGAACCAAAAAATATCGAAGCCTTACTTAACAAAGGACTAGCCCTTAATCAAATTAGAAAATATTCTGATGCGGTAACCTGTTTTGAAAAAATAATAGAAATTGATCCTAATGATGCCCAAGCTTACAACAATAAAGGAATCTCAATGGCTGAAATGAGGAATTTACAAGAAGCCCTTGAATGCTATGATAAAGCAATTGAAGTGGATTCAAAATATGCTGCAGCCTATTTTAACCGAGGAGTACTACTAGACAAATTACAAGACCATGAAGAAGCCCTTGTATCACTAGAAAAGGCAATTACTGCAGACCCCAGAAAACCAAATGCCATGATATACAAAGGAATAGTTCTAGGTAAAATGAAAAAACATGAAGAAGCACTAAACTGTTTTTCAAATGTTTGTAAAAAATATCCAAACAATCAAGATGCATTTTTCCAAAAAGGAGTCCAACTAGCAGAGTTGGGAGAGCACAAAAAAGCACTTGACGTATTTGATGATATTTTAAAAAAATTCAAAGATAATGTCAATGTAACATATGCAAAATCACGTAGTAAAGCAGCACTTGAACAATATCCAGAAGCATTAGAATTACTAAAACAAGCAATTGCAAAAGATCCTAAAACAATTAGAACGTGGGCAAAAGAAGAACCAATTTTTGAAAAACTACACTCAAATGAACAATTCAGAAAATTAGTAAAATTATAAGATTTTTTTTCTTACTGAATCAATTCTAATTATTCCAACTTTCTTTTTAGGCCCAATCAATCTTGCCTCAAATATTGGAACATATAGTTCAGTAATTTCACGTAAAACAAATTCTTCACTCAAGTCCCTCACATCAGATTCTAGAGGTTTTTTTAGTTGAGATTGTAATTTGTCTAATGCTGCATCAAAAGTGATTTCAGGTTTTTTGATGTTTGGTTGATTTTTTTCTAAAATCTTTTTTGGGTAATTCTCAATTGTTTTAGAATTTACCTTGAATGGGAAGTTTATCTCTTGACCATGATGATCAAATGCAATCTCATCTTCTTCTTCAATAAAAACATGCTCTTCTAATTTCATGTCAATTTTATTTTTTCCTCTCTTTCCTGCAAATGCCTTTTTGAATCCAGATTTTGAGCGTATAGGAAATATACCCTCACCTAAAAGAACCTCATTTACATTAGAAGGAACAGAAATTGAATGAGATGCCTTTCTAAAATAATCTGCAATATATTTTCCTGAAACCATCAAAACGCACTCATAGTATAATTTTAGAGAGTGAATGTGTACCTGTTCTTTTTTTGGTCTAGATAGTAATGATTTGAATGGTTTTGTTTTCTTTTCTTCTATTATCTCTAAAGCATCTTGCTCCTCCATGTTTTTTCTTAAAACAACAGTCTTTACATCAAAATTTGATTTTGCCAAAACTATACAAAGTATACAACTGCATCTATTAAACCAATTCTGATAAGAAAGAGATAATAGATTTAAGGCAATTTAAAAAAATATGGCAGGTTCAAAAAAGAGCGGGCATATTGAGAAATTTCTAAAAAAAGCAGACAAAGCACTACAAGAAGGCATCAAAAAAGCAGATGAAGTGTTAGAAGATGCAGTAGAATTTGGTGCAATGACTGCAAAACAAGCATCAAAGACAGGTAAAGAACTTCGCAGTCAAGCAAAAAAAGAAAGAAAAGAATTAGAGAAAAAAGGGATGAAGAAAATTACTGAAGGGTTGACTGTTGCAAAAAATGTAACATCAAACACACATGATGATTTGGAGATATTAAAAAAATTAGGTAAACTACGCAAATCAGAAGTAATAACAGAAAAAGAATTTCAAGAAAAGAAAAAGAAAATTTTAGGAAGAATATGAAATGAAAAAATCAAATATTCACGGTACAAATGATAAACGAAGTGTGAATCCAGATTGGTTTACTGGAAAAACATGGATGAAGGTTCTTTCAGGAAAAATAAAATCACAAGATCAGGATATCTACCATGTTCATTTTGAAAAAGGATCACGAACAAAAATTCACTATCATAATGGAAACCAAGTACTAATCGGAGTCAAAGGAAAAGGGAGTCTAGAGATTTTTAGAAAATATGGAAATAAAAAATCAGATTTTAAGATAAAAAGAATGGAAAAAATCACATTAAATGAAGGCGATATCGTGCATATTCCAGCAAAAACACTCCATACTCATGGTTCAGTAGATAAGAAAAAACCATTTTCACACATTGCAATAAACATACTACCAAGAAAAAATGCAGAATACAAAACAACATGGTATGAATCAGATTTCAAATCCAAAGTTTCAAAAAGTATCTAGACAATATGTCATTACGAAAAAACTCAGAAATAGAATCAATTCAAGGAGATGAAGGGACGGCAATAAAACAATTTTTTCATCCACGCAATACACTAAATGGAATCAATTACAGTATTGCACAATTTACTTTGAAACCTCAAAAAAGATCAAAACTACACAAACTAACATCATCTGAAATTTACTATATTTTAGAAGGAAGGGGTGATTTGAAAATAGATAATGAAACACATCACATTCAAAAAGATGATTCAGTTTATGTTCCACCAAATTCAAAACAGATGATTGAAAATATGGGGGACAGGGATTTACGATTTCTGTGTATTGTAGAACCCGCATGGAAATCCGAAGATGAGACAATTTTAGAATAGACAAAACATTGTACAAATTCTGAAATTGTTTTTAAGATATAACAAACATCTTACTCTAGTGAACACATACCAGGCACTCAGAGTCTTAAATGTAAATTCAAATTCATCACAAGAAGAAATAAAATCATCATATAGAAAAATGGCATTAGAATTACATCCAGATAAAAATAAAAATAATTCTAAAGATGAAGAATTTAAAAAAATTACTGAAGCATACAATGTATTAAAAAATAACAAAAGAGAGTCAAGATTTCAAAAACAAAAAAGCAACCCAAATACAGATTACAAGAAAAAACCACAGTGGGGAGCACCTAATGATGGGAAAATACCAGAACAAGACTGGGGTAAATATACCAAAAATTTCGAAGATGAAGACCCAAATTTTTGGAAAGAATACGAAAAACAATTCTGGGAAGACTATAATGCCAGAGTCAATCCAAAGGCCAAAAATGATGATAATTTTGAATCAAACGGTGCGGAAAAAGATGTGGAGACATTCACAGATGTTGATGAGAGTAAATGTATTGCATGTTGTAGTTGTGAAACGATTGCACCAGATGTTTTTGAGATTAACAAAAACAGTATGCAAAATCCAAAATCAAAAGTAATTAATCAAAAAGGGGCCAGTATGTCAAAAATAATGAATGCTGCAGAAACATGTCCAACCAAAGCAATCAAAATAGAAAATACACATACAAAAGAAAAAATATTTCCGTACTAAAACTAGATTTTTAGTTTATCATACAATTCTTTGATTTCTGATTCAGATAATTTCAATGAAGAATTAAACATGTTGTGAATTGCTCCTGCAGAATCAGTTCTAGTCCTAGGTACCAGATGAACATGAACATGTGGAACTTCTTGTCCCGCATCTTTTCCATTATGAATTGCAACCAAAGTAGAACCACTAATAGAATCAACTTTAGAAATCATTTGATGAACTAAAGTGAATAGATCAATATTTTCTTCTTTTGACATATCTTGAATTTTTTGATGATGATTTTTTGGAATTACCAACACATGTCCTTTAGCCAATGGAAAAGCATCCATAAATGAAATAGAGTTTGAGGATTCTGAGAGAATTTTTGTAGGGATTTCTCCTGAAACTATTTTACAGAATATACAATCCAATACAATAGATTATTTTTTCAAAATATTAAATCATCGATTAAGGAGTAACAATTGTTGCCCAAGCAAGACCATTACCAAATTTGATAGTAGTAGAATCACCAGGCTCAAGCATGCAATTTTCTATAGTCTTTGGAATTTTATCTACAGTTTCAACATAACAAATACCATCATCATTACTTAGAATCACTACATCTTCAAATACATCTTCTCGGATTAAATGCCAAAAAGGAAAAACCAGTGTAGATAAAACAAGACCTGCAAAAATAAATGCAATTACAAAAACTAGACTCGTTTTTTGACTAGAACTAATATCCATACTACCAAGTGCCACCGTCGCCGCCATTAGGATCTAGTTTTTTTGCGGGTACGTTACCATGTGCTTTTTTCATGTGTCTTTTCAAACGCTCCGGATCATGTAAGTCAGTACCACATGTCTCGCATTTTGTGCCAGTTTCATCCTTTTTTTTACGATTGAATAAACCCATTATTGGATAAAAATTTGAAATACATTATAAAGGATACTCGGTTTTTGAGAAAACATGGCAGTAAAAAACATCACAGTTTTAGGTTCAGGAGTAATGGGACACGGGATTGCTCAAGTTTCTGCTACTGCAGGATACAATGTAGTACTACGTGATATCAAACAAGAATTTCTAGATAAAGCAATGGAGAAAATAAAATGGAGTTTAGATAAACTAGTTTCAAAAGAAAAAATTTCAAAAGAAGAAGGTGATGGAATATTTTCAAGAATTAAACCAATTGTTGATTTGAATGAAGCAGTAAAAGATGCAGAATTAGTAATTGAAGTGGTTCCAGAAATTATGGAGTTAAAAAAATCAGTGTATGCTGAATTAGACAAAGCTGCAGCCCCTGATGTAATTTTTGCATCAAATACAAGTACTCTTCCAATTACAGAGATTGCAAATACAACATCTCGTCCTGAAAAATTTATTGGCATTCATTTTTTCAATCCACCTCAACTAATGAAATTGGTTGAAGTTATTCCAGGAGAGAAAACATCACAGCAAGTAACAGATTTGACACTAGATTATGTAAAATCAGTAAACAAACAAGCAGTAGTATGCAGAAAAGATGTTCCAGGATTTATCATTAACAGATTATTTATCCCAATGGTTCATGAGGCATGTTTTCTCAAAGATAGAACCAATGCGACACTTGAGGAAATCGATTCAGCATTTAAATTCAATCTAGGATTTCCAATGGGAATATTTGAATTGGCAGATTTTACAGGAATGGATGTTATTCACAAAGCAACAACTGAGATGCACTTACGAGACAAAAAAGTAATCAAACCACACCCACTAGTTGAAAAAATGTTTGATGAAAAGAAGTTAGGGCAAAAATCAGGCGAAGGATACTACAAATATTCAGACGATAAATATGAGCGAGTAGCACTTACTGAAGAACTTGCAGCTAAATGTGATCCAATACAACTTGTTGCAAATATTCTAAACAATGCAGCATGGCTAATAACACATGGCGCAAGTGATATTGAAGAAATTGAAAAAGCAGCTCAATTAGGATTAGGGTTAAAGAAACCGCTCTTTGAAACTGCAAAAGAGATAGGAATTACTAAAATTGTAAATGAGTTAAATAAATTGGCAGAAAAACATGGTGAATTTTACAAACCAGATCCATTGTTAATGTCTATGCAGTAATTAATTCTAGAATTTTCTTAACAGCATCTTGTGCAGAATCAACACCAATTATTTGGATATTTTTTCTATGATCAATATAATCATCAATATAAGATTCAACAGAGCCATTTAGATTTCTAATTGCAACAATTGGTTTTTTGTACATATATGATGCACATGTTTCAGAAAGAGTTCCTGAACCACCACCAATAACAATAACACCATCAGCAGATAATGCATTAAGATAATCTCTTGTTAGCCCCATACCAGTAGGAATTACAACATCACAATATTCATTTGCCAAACTAGCATCATCTTGAGGAATTATACCAACAGTCAACCCATTTGCATCATGGGCGCCATGAGATGCGGCATTCATCACACCACCCAACCCACCAGTAATTAAAACAGAGTCAGATTTTGCAATCTCTACTCCCACATCATATGCAATTTTTTCATGTTTAGGAGTACAACCATTAGTATTATTTCCAATAACTAGAATTTGACGTTTTTTGACCATGTAAGAAAGTAGAAAAAAGCTTTGAAATATCTTTGCAAAAATATAATCAAAGCATCTAAAATTACAAGAGAAAAGGATATTAGTAAAAAATACGAATAATATTCATGTCAAATCGTTCAATGCCAGTATGTTTTACTGAAAAACAATACAAAATGATCGAAGAGTTTGCAAAAAGAAACGGCATGTTAAATGCAAGTCAAGCTCTTGAAAAGATCTTAACCAAATAGACAGATTTTTTGTTATTTTTATTTTATTTACATTTATAGAATATACCGTATTAGAAATAATCAAATGGGTTTATTCAGTAAAAAGGCAGAAAATTGTTCAGTTTGTAATAAAGAACTAACTCACAAACACAAGCCAAAAAAAGAATGGAATATCAAAGGTAAATTATGTGGCGACTGTCATTTTGAAAAATCTAAAGAATACTATGAGGGTAAAGTAAGACAACCATGTATCCAATGCAGTAAAACACAAAAAATTACTGATTTGTGGGAACCAAGATGGCAGTGGGACATGGAAGGATTGTTGTGTAAAAGTTGTTTTGATAAAAAAGAAGAAAACTTTGGTAAAAAGAAGAATTTCTGTGCTCTATGTGGAGGAAAAATGGGGCTAATACGATACAATCCAAAAGGAACATGGAAGATAGAAGGCCAGCTTTGTAGAAAATGCTGGGATGATAAAAAAGCAGAGTTTGGATAAAGTGAATTTTTTTAAAAAAATCAAATGTGATATTTGTGAAAAAAAATTTTCGAAACAAGATGAATTAATGAACCATAAAGAGATTGTTCATGGAAAGGATTTACAATACGATTGCAAAGAATGTAAAAAATATTTCTCAAA
>JABJDB010000041.1 GCA_018668425.1 Nitrososphaerota archaeon
GATTTTTGTAATTTGATCATCACACAAATTGAGAACTGATTCTGAAACTTGGTCTTGTGATAGGAATTCTTGATTTGCAATCATATGTGATGTGTTGTTTTGAACTTTCTCTGCAATTGTCTGGATTTTGTTTAATAGATTAGTAAACGTCTCAGTTAATTTTGAAACATCTTTACCGTTTGCAAGTTTTTCTGCAGCTTTTGCAATACCTTCTTTGATAATATTTTCATCTTCTCCAAGTAATGGTAACAATTCTTGACTTGCAGCACTAACTTCTGTTGGAATCAAATCTTCAAATCCACTAACTCTCATAAATTCAGAAGCTGCTTTTGGATAAACTGTTTTGTAAATTCTATCTGAATGAACTGGTCCTGGATTTGTTGCAATTGATATGATTCCTTTATCTGTTAATTCCCATGACATGGCTTCAGCCAATCTATTTTTTGCACCTTGTGAGGCTGTATATGGACTTCTAAATCTATATGGTCTTTGTTCTAATGGTCTTTCTTCTGTGAAAAATGTTGAAATTGTAATAATTTTACCTCCTTCTTTCATTACTTTTAGTGCTTGAACAGACCCCCAAAATGTTCCTGTCAAATGAATTCCAATTGTACTTTTGAATTCATCTAGAGGTGCATTTGCAAAACATGTTACTGGTCCTGAAACTCCTGCGTTGTTAATTATATAATCTACATTTACATTTTCATTTTTTAATACTTCAAACATTTCAGTCATTGCCGTTTCATCAGCAACATCTACTCCTGCAAAAATTCTAACTGATGCTCCGCTATTATTTTTTGAAATAATTTCTTGTAATCCTTTAGCTGCATCTTCTAATGGCTCTTTTCTTCTTCCAAGAATAATGACACTTGCTCCTTTATCTACAAATTTTGTTGCAATTGCTTTTCCAATTCCAGTTCCACTACCTGTGATTAATGCAGTTTTTCCTTGAAATTTTAGCATAGATAACCTGTCCAATCTTTTGTAATATTTAATTCGATTGATCTCCTGAGTGTATTTCTTGATATCTTTATTTGTGGGTATGATTCATGAAATTTAATGCATGATTCAGAACCAGATACATTTGTCTACAAAACATGGCCTGAAAAATTTAGTGATATGTTAAAAGAAATTGGAGTTGATTCTAAATCTGAAGAAATTGCTACTAATAATATTGAAAAAGGAGATTACTATAGTGGATATTTTGCTCAAACACCTAGAATGATAACAAACAGAGGATGTATTGATGTTAAAAATTCAAACATTGACACAATACAAATAATTCAAAAGGGATAATCATGCAAGATCCAAATCCTATGCCTTGGGGCGCTTTAGATAGATTTCAAGCACATTTTATCGTAAAAAAAGACTCTGGAAAAAATGTTGGAAACTATCTTGCAAAAACTGTTTTAACAACAAAAGGTCATTTTGGTTCAAAAACACTTGTTAAAGTAGATTGGAATGGTTCTGGTAGTTTAGCTACTGCATTAAATGAAGATACTGAACTTAATGAAATGATTGCAAAACAATCTCTTAAAGATGCAACTATCTATGTTGAACCAACTGATGATGTTGTAAGAATTAGAGGTAAATGGAATAATCATATTGATTTTGGTATTTCTAAAGAACTTTTTGAAATTTATGATAAAATCGCAGGTCACATAAAATCTGTTTAGGCTTTCCACCAATCTAAAGCAAGAAAATCTACCTGATCCTTCCCTTTTGGGATTGCTAAAATGAATTGTTTTCTAACTGTAGTTGCAAGTCTTCCTGCAAGAACAATTCCTGTTGCATCAATTGATTCGTTTCTGTTATACACTTGAATTAAAAATGGTGCATGATCAATTCCTGGACCTTTTTCATAAACTGCAAAATCACAACCAAATTTTATTCCTGGATTAATTATGTATCCTTTATCTCTAAAATTTTTGTAAACTAGATATTTTTTGTCAAACTCATGCACCTCTTTTTTACAAATTTCAATCATTTGTGGAACTGTGATTTTTTGTTTTGATTTTGTTATTGTTATTTTTTTATTCTCTAATAGATACAATCCTTCAATTAAATCCAAAATTAATGGAACATCGATTTCTTCAATTTTTGGCTTTGGAATTCCTATGGGCTTTCCATAGTATCCTTGACTGAAAAGTTTCTTTGAATCCTCTATACTCCAAACAATGATTCTATTTTCTACTAGTTCACTTTTCATGATGATTCTATTTCATTTATCGTATATGAATTCTCTATTTGAAAATTACATTTCAATCATAATAAAAATAAAGTAAAAGTATTGAATTATTTTTGATTATAGGCTTAGTGCTAACAGTATGAATGAATCAGAAACTCTTTGACATTTGTCTGCCATTTCTTCAATGCCTTCAATCACATCTTTGATTAACATTAGTTCTTTGGTGTTTGAAACTTCTGATAATAGTTTGATTGTAGCTTCTCTGTATTTTATGTCAATTTGTCTTTCAATAGTTTGTGTTTCTTGAGCTAATTCTATTGCATTTGCTGTGTTTGTGTTAAGACTTCGAATGATTTCATTTAGTTTGTAAACTTCGTCTACAACTAGTGTGATTAATTCTGTGATGTCTTTGTCTAATTTTGCACTTTTTAGAGTTGCTGGTTTTACATTTGAGAGTTTGAATGCAATTCCTGTAATGTAACCTGCAATTTCATCCATTGTGTATGCTGTGTTTAGAAGATTTTCTCTGTTCATGATTAATCCTCCAACATCTGCTACTTCTCTAGTAATTTTTCTTCTTAGATTTTCAACTTCTTCTTCAATTGTTGAAATTGATTCTAGAGCTTCCTTGATTCCCTTCTTCTCTTTTTTCATCATGAGTTCAGGTAGTGTTGCAAGTTCTCTGGCAGCATTTAGGATTCTGTTAATCTCGTCTTGTAAAACTGCTATAGCCTTTCTTTTTGCTTGAACTTCAAGCTCTCCACTATACATAACAAAAAGTAAATCATTCCCAGGTAATTTAAATCCTCTACGATTTTCGATAATTTCTGAGAATATTCAGATTAGGCTTTTATCATGTGCAACCTTTTTTTGCCCTTTGTATAGTGTAATTACTTCTTCATTTGTTGATGCATCTTCTACTGCTTTTTCCACTCTAATTTTTCCAGTGAATTTTGGAAATCTTAATGCAAGTCCTGCATCTTTTCTAATTGCATCTTTGGCTGCTTTATGAATCGGACTAAGGGTAATTTCTGATGCTACTACCTCTATTACTAATTCTGGTTCAAACCAAACATCAGCTTCCATTTCACTGATGATTCTGGGATTTTTTTTGATTGTTACTTTGGGATTTAGTATTTGATATAATTGATCTAAACTTTCATCAGAAAAACCTGTTCCTACTTTACAAATACTTGTGAATACATCTTCATCTTCATCATATGTTGCAAGCAATAATGTTCCATAGTTTCCTGTTCTTCGTCCTTTTCCAAAATACCCTCCAATAACTACCAAGTCTAAACTATCTCCTAACTCATTTTGATATTCTCTTTTTAGTTTTAACCAATGACTTCCCCTTGCCCCTGCTTGATATGGTTTGTCAAGCATCTTCAACATCAATCCTTCACTTCCTGCATTGATACTATTTTCCATAAAGTCTTCAACTTCACTTTCATTTTTTACAATTGTCATTGGAATGTATTTTGCAAATTCATCTTCTTTAACTATTTTTTCTAATCTTTCTCTTCTACTTTTATAATCTATTTCCATACAACTTTTTCCATTACAATATAAAATATCAAAAAAGTTTACAGTTATTGGATATTGTGTTACTGCTTTTTCTATTTTGTATTTTCTACGTCTATGCATTAATTCTTGAAATGGTAGGAAATCTCCTGTATTTTCATTAATTGCTACAGCTTCTGCTTCCAAAATTACATTGTCTGCTTGAATTGTTTTTGGAATTTTTTCAATAATGTCTGGATAATAACTTGAAATATTTTCCAAACTTCTTGAGAATAAAATAACTTTATCACCTTCTATGTGAAGTTGTACTCTTTCTCCATCTAGTTTGTATTCTGCTGCAAACTCCTCACCAAACTTTTCTGCAGCTTCACTTTCACTTTTTACCCTGTCTGCAAGCATTGGTCTTATTGGATTAAACAAAATTATTTCAAATTCTTCAATTCCTTTCATACCTTTTGTTGCAATAGTTTCTGCAACTTTTCCTAAATCACTAGACACGTTGTATGCGTATTGCAAAATTTTTCTGTTCTCTTTGTTTCCTGAAAATGTTATTGCCAATGCATCCATTACTGTATTTTCTGCAACTCCTAGTCTTAGGGTTCCAAGTAAAATTTTTAGAATAAATTTTGCTTCTGTTGGACTGGCATCATTTAGTAAACTAGAGATGTATTTCATTTTCATGTCTTGTGAACGTGCTCCTTCTAGATTTGCAATTTTGAATAATGTTTCATAGACTCTCTCAACTGTGATATCCTCTACAAGAAATGTTGTCTGTGTTTTTTGTTCTAATACAATTGATGCTGCATGTCCTAAATCTCCACTTTTCCTATATTCATCTTCAATTTTTTTA
>JABJDB010000042.1 GCA_018668425.1 Nitrososphaerota archaeon
TTACCTGGAAACAAGATAATTGGGATTTTGATGCCTTTTTTGATGCCTTTAACAACTTGGGCCATCTCCATTTGATCATTAGATGTAGAGCCTCCAACTAGGATTGCAGAGGCACCAATCTTTTCAACATCTTTAGCAAGTTTGCTTGAAGCCTCTAGGTTTGATACTTCTGAATCAATTAGTACAAAGAGTAATGCATTTTTCTTTTTTAATTCTGATTTTAGGAATGTTTCAACTTTACTTCCAGTCATAAGAGACCTCAGTTTGAGTCTCTTTAAAGTTTAATTGGAATAGGTGCATACAGATCTGTATAGCTATGGCAGGGTCTGAAGAATCTAATTTTAACAATATTATTACTAAAATCATCAAAAAATCACTGTTTACAGAGCGACAAATTGAAATTATTTTAAATCAGAAGGATCTTCAAGAATCAAAGTTTTACATTTCTAAAGGTGCGTATTATAGGCAAGTTGGGCAATCTAGAGAGAAATTAATTGGATTATACTACTCTATCATACTTTTTCGTGGTTTAGGCATACTTTTGCCTGATGATATTGATGTGATATCCAAATTATCAGAACAAGTTATTGTGATAAATGAGAGTGATATTTTTCCTGAAAGAGAAGATGAAATGATAAGTGTGATAGATAGGCTCGTTCGTCAGGCATGTAATATGTGATGGTTGTGATTACATCAAAGCAAGGCCAATTGGAATAATTGTGATGTGTAGTGTGAGTATGTTAATCTAAAGTGTGAATTAATGTTGGTCTATCACGATAAATCACAACTCAAGCGTAAATATTGTGATGTTAGTAGAAATTCCTGATCCTGAAGTGATTTTAGGTGTGATTATTGCATTCTTGATAGGTTTAGCAGGATTATACGGTTACTACAAAGTAAAACCTTTCATTAAATCTAAAAGTGAGATGACTGATGCTTCTCAATCTGAGCGTTTAGAGTACTATGAAAGACAGTTAATTGATATGAAAATACGCCTAGATGCCATAGAAATACAAGGAATTGAGCAGAAAGTTGAGGATCCAAACATGGAACTAAAACAATTTTTAGAAAAATTAGCAAAGAATGAGGTATCAGAAAAACTACCAACACAAGAAGTAATTGAACCTCAAGTTATTGCAGAAAAGCCTGTTTCCACGCCTGAAGTTATTGAAATTGGCTATTCAAACCCAACAAATCACGTGTTGCATCTCATCACAAGCAGAGCTATGACATCACGTGACATACAAATCACACTAAAAAAGAGTAGAGAGCACACTTCAAGGTTAATGAAAAAATTATTTGAAGAAGGTTTAGTGCAAAGAAACACAGAATCAAAACCATATACATATTCAATTACTGAGAAAGGAATTTCAAAAGTTGAAGATAATCGAAGTACACCAACTCTTATTCAATAAATTTTCAGTATTTTTATTGTTATTTTCATCAAAAACAACGTATTTTCATTATTAATTATAAATCAAGAATATTATTAAATTATATATATTATTAAATTATAATCACTTTATGTCGGTACAAGATAATGAAGTATTGGTAAAAATCACATCTGCTGGAACGATTTCAATCCCAAAACAGTTCAGAAAGTTCATGGATGTCCAAAAAGGGGAATATGTCAAGTTAATTCTTGGAAAAGACAGATTGATTGTAAGAAAAATTACAATTTCTTGAATTGGTTATCGTTGTTTTTGTAATTGTTTGATGGTTTGATATGTCCATTCTCGGCCAGTTCTTACCCTATCTACCCTACCTTTTGAGGAAAATCTTGCCAAATAGGTGGAAATTATACTTAGTTTTACAGGCTCGTTGAATTCATCTTCATATTTCTCTAGAATGTTTGTAGATGTGAATTTACCCATTGGGAAAAACTTGTCAACTATATGCCAAATTTTTGTGCCAATAGAATCCATGTTTGTTGGTTCTTGTTCTTCTTCAATATTCATCAAGTCCATCATTTCAAATATTTTTAGGACTTTGTCTCTTGTTACATTTCCTTCTAGTTTGATATCATAGCGTGCGCCATCAGCGTCTTCCATATCAATTCTAATACGTTTTTTTGCCATCTTTGAGATCTAATTGATCAGATGTTAACAGTTCAAATGATCCGCAAATGTTTGTTAACTAAATGGTTTGTTAAGGTTGACTGCCTAGCCCACGCCTAGAGTATTTTTTGTTATTAACAATAATACCATTTAATCCCATTTAATTTCTCTAAATTATAGAGGTTTTTGTGCCTGGAGTGGAAAGAAAGGGGGTATTTTTGGGATATTTACAGTGTTAACGTCAATCTTAACGCCTGGAATGGAAATAAAGGGGTCAAAATTAGGTTTTTGAGAGTTTTCTTCACACCAAATTAACAATTTGTTAACATATAGTAAATTTAGGACTAACCCCACACACCAATATTTCCACTCCATCTTTTTTTCTAATTTATTTTTTTAGAAAAACTAAAACTAACTAAAAATAATTAATTACCAACTTAACTACAACTACTATTGTATTCTATACTCTCTTAATTCAGATATGATTATGATTATCTTGAGAGGAAACAAAGGTGTGTGAGTATGTCTGATCCAATAGATAGATTACTTGATGCAGCTGAATCTGGAAAATCAATTATTAAAAATCGAGAAATTCTTCATTTCACATATATCCCAGAAATTATCTTACATAGAAATTCTGAACAAGAACAAGTTACCCAATCTCTTTTACAAATTTTAAAACAATCAAGACCATCAAATCTTTTAGTTTACGGAAAACCTGGAACTGGCAAAACTTTGGTTGTAAAAAAAGTAATTTCAAAAATTCAAGAGAGAGTTGAAAAATCAAATTTCCCAATTAAACTAGTATACTCTAACTCTAAAGAAGAAACAACACTTTACGGATTATTAGTTAGTCTAGGCAGGCAATTAAGCCTAACTGAGAAGGAATTACCCACAACTGGCCTAGCAATTAGTGAGGTCTTCAAAAGAATGCTTAACAAAATTGATGAAGGGAAACTTAATGCGATATTCGTCATTGATGAGATTGATTATTTAGCACAACTAGTCTCAAAAACTGGTAAAGATATTCTATATCAACTAACTAGGGCAAATGAGAGATTACAACAAGGCTCTCTGACTTTGGTAGGAATTTCAAATGACTTAACATTCAAAGAAAAACTAGATCCTAGGGTGATTAGCAGTCTTGGAGAAGAGGAGATTGTATTTACAAATTATAATGTTGAACAAATCAAAAAAATTCTAGAAGAGAGAATCAATGAATCATTTCTAGAAAACACTGTAGAAGAACCTGCTCTAAATTTGTGTGCAGCCCTTGCTGGAGGAGAACATGGTGATGCAAGAAGAGCAATTGATTTGATTCGTGTAGCAGGAGAACTTGCAGAACGACAACAATCAGATAAAGTGACAATTGAGCATGTTAGAGAAGCAACTCAAAAAATAGAAGAAAACAAAGAGGAAACCTCCCTCAAATCATACCCATTACATGAAAAATTAGTAATTTTAGCAATAATGAAGGCTAGTGGTTCTTCAACTGGTGAGATTTATTCCTCATACAAAAATCTCTGCAAAATTGTTGGACGAGATGAATTAACCCAAAGAAGAATAACACAAATGTTAAGTGAAATCGAACTTTCTGGAATAATTAACGGAAGACTAATTCACCAAGGAATTCATGGTAGGACAAAAAAATACAAACTAACAATTTCATCAGAAATGGTAAAAAAGACTTTCAAAGATGATTTAACTTTGCAAGATATTGTCTAAATTAGAATTATAATTCTGATGGAAGACCTGAAAAGTTTTCAAATTTACCATTAATGCAATTCCTGGATTTGGTGTCATTCCAACACTGGCCTGGAAAGGAGTTTGTTTTTGCCATGAACCAGAGTTTATCAAAAGAATTCCTTTGTACATATCTAATTGGGCTTTGTGAACGTGGCCCACATGGAAAATATCTGGAATATCCTCAATTACCATCAAATCTTCCATTTCAGGTGCAATAGGGGTCTGACTACCGTAAATTGGACTCAAATGTCGAGCTTTTAGGAGATGTTTCATTACATTTGTTGGCTCATCATATTTCATACCTGGAGTGGTCTTTACAATATCATCAATACTTTGACCATGAAACATCAGTACCTTCACACCGTTTAATGAAACCATAGAAGGATTTCCAACCATTACAACATTTTCCATCTCCCATAGAGTGGAGTTGTATTTTTTAGGAATTGCTGGTTGAGGTAATGCCCTTCTTCCTGGGTCGTGGTTTCCAGGCATGATTATGATTTGTATATTTTTTGGAATTTTATCAATTAACCCAATAACTTTCTCTAATTGCTCTTGGATTGTCTGACAGACTAGTTCCTTGTTTTGATTAGGATAAATTCCAACTCCATCTACAATATCCCCACCAATTACAACAAATCGAATCTTTCTTGCAACAGGATCTGGACTAGATAACCAAGAAACAAAATCAACAAATTCATCTTCCATGAAATATTTACTACCAATATGCAAATCTGAAAGAAATACAGCATAAGCATCAGTTTCAGACTTGTTATTTGCTTGATCTGGAAGATCAGGTAAAATCAAATCTTTGATTATAAATCCAGAATTTTTCCCCATTCCAATTCTTACCATAACAAATTGATCAGACATGAGAGTATCTGCAACTTTTTGTAGTTCATTATCAAAAATTATTCCTTCAAATGAGCCTGAAGGATCTTCTAAAACCAATTTTGTAATATTCCGCTCAGAATTTTTCATATTAACTAAACCACACACATACAAATCATCATCAGTTTTTGCAGTTTTAATTGAGGCTAGAGATTTGAGCATTCTTGATTCGGGTCTGTCAGAAATTACTCGTTTTAGTTTGTTAAAACGGCTAGAAAATAAGGCATTATACCCTTTTACTCCTTCACCAGTTGTGATTTTACTGGTAGGGTCAGACAAAACTTTAACTTCATTTTGTATATTAGGATCTTCTTTAATTTCAAGATAAGTCTCTAAATCATCTTGATTAATTTGAAATAGTTTTTGTCGAGTTTTCTCTCTAACTATCTCTTTGATTACCTTCTCTAATTTTGCAACATCAACATTTTCTAATATTTTAAATGCGTCTGGATGAATTTGGAATCCTTTGTTTAATGCATAGTTTAATGCAAAGGTTACTTCCTTTTTCATATCAAAAAATATCATCTTGATTAATTAAATCTGCGCCTGACTACCAACCCTCAAATAATGTTAAAATCAAAAATTTTCATGAAGAGGATTAGACTAGTTTTATTTTTTGTATTTTTAGGAATTTTTTCAGCAGCATTTCAATTAGGTTCAATGTCTACTGTAGATGAAAAAGAAGCTAGTGCATTCATGGAGGAATTTGAAAAGCTTGTTTTAGATATAGATGCATTTGGGATTTTCACTCATAATCTAACAATAGCATTACCAATGCTTATTCCTGGATTTGGTGTTGCATGGGGACTTTTTTCTGCTTGGTCAACTGGATTTGCATTTGCAGCCATTACAACAACTGCTCCTGAATTAGCTAGTATCCCACCACTTTCAATCTTACTTTTGTCACCATTTGGATTAATGGAATTAACTGCTTATTCTTTAGGAATTTCTAGAAGTTATATTTTGATAAAAGCAATAATTAAAAAAACTGCTCTCATTCAATTTATCAAACCAACTTTAATTGAAATATCAATTGTAATTGGTTTACTTTTAGCAGGTGGATACCTTGAATTTTACATGATAGAATTTGCTTTAGAATCAGGTTTTGATATGCCTGGATTTGATCTTTAACCCCCTTGATTCACGTATTTAATCTAAAATAACTTAGTAGCAAATTATAAACCAAATTAAAAGACAAAATAATCGTGAAGACTACCATTACATTATTAGCATTACTTGTTGTTTCATCTGGATATTTTGTAAACGAATCATTTGCTGAGATTTCTGAAAATCAAGCATTTCTTTTAGAAGGTTCAGGATTTGCAATTACCAAAGAAACAATCAAATTTTCAGAAATTGATCTTGGTTTGTCATCTCAAACACAAAAAGGAAGTACAATTAATTTTCTAATTGAAGATGGTTTTATCACATTAGATGATGAAGAATTCATAATTTCTGAATTAGAAGGAAAATTTTTGCGTGAAGGACGTTACATTCGAATTAATGGAAACATTGAAAGTTCAACTGGATTAGATACAAAAATTGGGTTCTTTGGACGACTAGTTGAAGAAAGTAAAGATGCTTCAGTTTATGGCTTTACTGGAAGAATTACAACTTTAGATGATACATACAAAATCATCTACACTACAAAATTATCTTCTTTATCCAAAATTGATAAAACCACTACAGAATCTGAAGAATCAAATTTTACTATTCATATTCTTAAAGGTTCATCAGCACAAAAAACTGATAATATTATTCCAGGATTAGATACAACAAATTATTTGAGATTTTTTTCTGATGATAGAATTACTGTAGGACCAGGTACAACTATCACCATAATTAATGATGATTTAGTATCACATAGTATTATTAGCGGTAAAGAAAATTATGGTGATCGATATGTTCCATTTACACCCGATAATAGAATTTCAACTGGAGATATTGCACCAAATGAATCTGTAAATATTACATTTGATGATTTAGGAACTTACAAACTATATGATCCTGATTACATTTGGATGAGAATTGTTGCAGTTAGTTTTCCTGATGTAGATAATCTCAATATTGGTACTACTAATAATCAACAAGGAAATTAATTTTCCCACTGCCATCTATAATTCATGTATGAATCTAAGCTAGTTTGATTAAACACCATTACAGACAAATCTGAAAACTCTTTTCCTTCTAAATCCTTTACAACTCCTACAAAACTAGTCTCATTTTCAGTTGTAATTGCCTCAAATACGTGAACTTTCATTTTACTTGTATCAAAATTATTTTCTTTTAGATAAATTGCAATTTCTGATGGCATAAAATGTTTGTCTGGTTGTTTTGGCCAAGGTCTTGGAACTAAAACTACACTAAAACCATCAATCAATGCTTTTTGTAATTCTAATTTTTTATCTTCAATTGGTGTTGTAACATGCATTGTAATTACTTTGGATTTATCAAGTGGAACTTGAGCCCTTGATGCTGCAACTTGAATTGAGCTAATTCCAGGAATAATCTCAACTTCTCCAAAAATTTCAATTAACCTATCAACTACTTCTGATTCAGAAAAATTTACATCACCAGTAAAAGGAATTACTAGAGTTCTATCTTTTAATTCAGGTTTGATTTTTTGATATGACTCTTCTTGATCATTCATTGTAATTTCATAGATTTCTTTCCCTTTTGTAAAATTCTCAATTGTTTTTAGTGTGTATTTGTAGCCAATTATTACATCACAGTTTTGTACAATTTCTTTTACAATTTCAGTTACATATTTTGGTGAACCTGGACCAACACCTACAGCATAAACTTTAGCCAATTTTATTTCGTAAATTTTTGTCTGTCTTTAATGTACTGCACAAATGGTTTCCAATCAACTTTCATGTATTTTGTTGGTTCTTTTGCAGGATATTTTACCCAATCTTGGGCTATTGTATATTGAAATTTCTCACTTTTACCATTTTTTTCATATTCTAATTGTAAAACACTTCCCCATGTTTTTTCTTCAAATTCAATTTTTGAAATATCATCAAATCCTAATTCAACATTTCGTTCATCTTCAACATCCTCCATCAACTCTTTTTCATTATAACCATCATGATGAATCATTGTATCTTTTGATTTGATAAAATTAATCACTTGTCTTTGAGTGATGGCTTTCCACCATTTCATTTTAGCTTCAGTTTTATGTACAAAACACAAATGTCTATCAGTTAGTACTAACATTCCTTCTCGTCCTCCAATTGAGAAGAATTTTTTTGATTCTCTCCACACTGAAACTAAATGCGCCTGAATCTTTTCATCAGATTGCATATGAGTTGATTTATCTGACTTTGTTAAAAACTAATACACTTGGCTTTTATGTAAGATTATTTGAAAAAAATTATTGAATAAAATTATTTTGATAATGACAGTTTCATTACTTTTAGTTAGTTTTACAAATTATTCATTTGCTCAAAACAGTGAAAAATTAGTTGTTTTAGAAACAAATCTTGGAATTATAACAATAGAATTTTTCTCTAATGATGCACCAAATCACGTTGAGAACTTTATTTCATTAACTGAATCCGGATTTTATGATAATACAATTTTCCATAGAATAATTCCTGGATTCATGATTCAAGGAGGAGATCCTAATACGATTAATGGTGATCCAAACACTTGGGGAACAGGAGGACCAAACACTAGTGTAAATGCAGAATTTAATTCAATCAAACATGAAAGAGGAATTGTTTCAATGGCAAGATCAGCTGATCCAAACAGTGCAGGTTCTCAATTTTTCATTGTTCATAAAGCCTCAAATTTTCTTGATGAACAATATACTGTATTTGGTAGAATTGTAACTGATGAAAGTTTTCAAACACTTGATAAAATTACTGAAGTAGAAATTGGTACCAGTGATAGACCAATAGATTCTACACAAGTAAAAATCATAAAAGCTACAACTGTTAATCGTTCTGATGTTTCAAATATTCTTGAACTATCTGAGCCTGAACGAACTGGTTCTACAACTCCACAACCAACTGGAAATCAAAAATTTGAAAGTACTGAATATGGAATAAGATTAAGTTTTCCTGAAGGATGGTTATTACAGGAATCTGATGGAACACAAGACAATTCCCCTAATGTTATTGCAGTAGGACCATTGGTTGGAGCAATGAACCCATCAATTACATTAACAGTTCAACAAACTAATCAAAAAACTATAGATGATCTTATTGCAGAAAACATAGAGAACTTAAGCAGAGCAGAAGAGTCAGGTATATTGAAAATAAATTCACAAGAAAAAACAACAATCAATGGATACCCTGTACATATTATTGACGCAGAACAAGAAATCACACTAAATGATGTAACGTTAAATGTAAAATTCAATGAAATTTTAATTTATGATTCAGAAAAATTTTACATTTTAACATATGGAAATGATATAACTAATTTTGATTCACAACTTTCTAATTTTGAAGAAACAATTACTTCATTTGAAATATTATCAAAATCTTCCCAAAATGAAACTTCAAATGATGGTGGCGGTTGTTTGATAGCCACTGCAACATATGGTTCTGAGATGGCATCTCAAGTTCAACAATTACGTGAACTAAGAGATAATACATTACTTCAAACAGAATCAGGGACAAATTTCATGAATTATTTCAATAATGCATACTATTCTTTCTCACCAATTATTGCAGATTATGAACGAGAAAATCCAATGTTTAAAGAAATGGTTAAAGTAACAATTACACCAATGATTTCTAGTCTATCAATTCTAAATTATGTTAGTATGGATTCAGAAATAGAAGTAATAGGATATGGAATAAGTTTGATTTTACTTAATGTTGGAATGTATTTTGCATTACCTGCAACAATAATTTATAAAATTAGAAAATAACTAAATTATTTTTTAAAACTACCAAACATCATCTACTTCATCAAGTAGTTTGTACTCTTTTTCTTCTTCACGTTTCATCATCTTTAATCTTGAAATATCCCTGTCAAAGAACAGATCAATTGTCCAATCAAGAAATACTCTAATTTGTTTATCAAGAGTTGGAATTTTTGAAAGATAGATATTTCTCCAAATTAACCACGCCCAAAATCCAGAAATATTCATTCCCAAAAATGTAGCAATTCCTGATCTTTTTCCAATAATTGCCATTTGACCCTTTGAATGATATTCAAATTTTTCTTTCTCTGAATTTTTAATTATAGCTTTCAAGTTTTTTGCAGCAATTTTTGCCTGAGCTTCTGCTATTTGAGCAGTAGGAGGATATGGTCTTTTTGTTTCAGGGTTCAAAAATAATGCACAATCACCTATCGCAAAAACTCCTTCAAACCCTTGAGCTTCCAAATAATCATCAATTATCACTTTACCTTTGTCAGTTTTGAACATTGATCTTTTGATTGTATTTACGGGAGTAACTCCAGCAGTCCAAATCAAAGTTTTAGTTCTAATTGCATCAATCATTGATTCATCAATTGGATCTTTTGGATTTTGATCTAATGACTTTGTTGTAACTTCATTTCCATCAAAACTAGTAATTGCAGTTTTTAGTTTGATATCAATTCCTCTTTCTTTCATTTTCTCTTTTGCAAATTCTGCTAATTTTTCATTAAAACCTGGTAAAATCATAGGTAATGCTTCAATAACAATAACTTTGAGATCTTCTTTGTGAATTGTAGGATAATGTTTTCGTGCATCTAAAAGTAAATCCATTAATTCTCCAGCAGTTTCAATACCTGCAAATCCACCACCAGCCACTACAAAGTTAAGAAAACTTTTTCGAAGAATTGGATTTGTTTCATTTTCTGCTTGTTCAAGCATATCAATGACTCTGTTTCTTAATACCACTGCATCGTTGAGTGTTTTCATTGTATATGCATTTTTTTCAACATCTGCCATTCCGAAAAAATTTGTTTCACTACCAAGTGCAATTACTAAATAATCATAATGAATGGAAATACTTCTTTTATCCCCTGTTCCCCATAATGTAACTAATTTTCCATAAGGATCTACATTTTTGACTCTACCTTCATAGAATTTTGTTTTTTGACAGATTGTTCTAATTGGTAAAACAATATGTCTTGTTTCAATCATTCCAGAAGCTACTTGTGGAAGCATTGGAGTAAATAACAAAAAGTTATCTTCACTTACCATTACTAGTTCAATTTCAGGATTATCTCCAAATTCTGATTCTAATTGTCTGGCACATTCTACCCCAGCAAATCCCCCACCTAAAATTACGATTTTCTTCTTATTTCTGGCCAATTGTGCCTTTTTCACAAATTGGGTGAATATATGCTATAAGAATAATTTCACTAGAAAATTTACGTTCTTAAAATATCTGAATGTAAAATATCATATGCTCTTGAGGAATCTCTTTCATTTAGAATTATCACAATATTGTCTTGGCTGAAAAATGCATTTACTAGCTCAATACCATTTTCATGTAGTACTTCTGCAACATAAGAAACTACATCTGATTGGTTTTGAGAGGTAGGTATTGAAATTCTAATTTTTGCAAGTCCAGTACTAAACATATTTTCTCTATTTGATACATTATTGAAAATCTGTCTAATATCGTCCATATCTTCAGCAAGAAATCTAAAAGAATCAGAAACTCTAAAAAATTCATAATTACTAGTTACCTTAGAGAATTTATCTAAAATCGTCATTGGATTCATTTCATTTGAATCCTTTACTGAAAATTTGATATCCATAATTCCATCAGTTAATGCTAATCTGGCATTTTTTAAAACTGATTCTTCTTTTACTTCATCTTTGATTTCAAATGAATCAGCAAATCGCTTTATTGCAACTACAACTGTATTGAGATTAACAGAATTTCCTAAGACTTTTTCAATTTCTGGTTGCAGCTTTACTGCCAATGCAGTATAATTAATCAAATCCAT
This sequence comes from Nitrososphaerota archaeon, assembly GCA_018668425.1. GTDB lineage: Archaea > Thermoproteota > Nitrososphaeria > Nitrososphaerales > Nitrosopumilaceae > Nitrosopumilus. Next base: position 11,601 of record JABJDB010000042.1, read on the forward strand.
CTTCATGCAATCATAAATTGAACGATTTCTCGTAATCATTTCTTTTACAACTTCTGGAATAGATATGCTTGAAACCCTCATTAAGATTATTATATCATGTCAGTTATAATAGGATTATGTAAGATTTCACAGAAATTAAGATAATCTTTATATAATGTCATAGATATTACATATGATAGGTAAATATGACAATCTTCGATAGTGAAATCAATAGAATCTTCAAAAAAATGTCAAGTTCTTTTTTTGACACAGATGATATTTTTGAAGAATTCAAAGGTAATTCTGATTCTGGTCCATTTTTTTACGGTTATACAATGACTGTTGGACCAGATGGAAAACCTGTAGTAAAAGAATATGGAAATACAAAATCAGACCAACCTCCTCTTTCTGATACAAGAGAACCAATTGTAGATACAATTGTTAATGAAAAAGAAAAGGTAGTAAAACTTGTTGCAGAAATGCCTGGAGTTGAAAAGACTGATGTCAAAATTGTTGTTGACAACAAAATTGTTAATCTCTCTGCAGAACATGGTGAGAAAAAATATGATATCAAAGTTCCATTGCAACATAAAGTTGATGAGAATTCTGCAAAGGCTTCTTACAAAAATGGAATTCTGGAACTTGTTTTCAAACTAGTTGCAGAAAAACAAACAGGCAAAAAGGTGGAGGTTGAATAACCCCTCATTTTTTTGAGGTAATGATATGAGTAAAATAATTTTAAAAGTTGATGAAATTCCACAACAACATGTAGGATGCGGTAGAGCAATTATTGATCCAAAAATTATTGAAGATCAAAATTGGAATACAGGACAAATCTTAGAGTTAACACACAACAAAAAAACACATGTAAAACTGTGGCCAGGAAATCCTGAAGATTATGGTGCAGGAATTATCAAAATAGATGGAATCACTAGACAAAACATGGGTGCAGCAATTGGTGATAAGATTTCTTTAAAATCAGTTGAAGCAGTAAATGCTGAACAAATCACTTTATCACCAACTGAAAAAATTGCAGCAGATGGATTACAAGAATACATGATTTACAATTACTTGAATCATGTATTTACAACAGGTGATTCAATATCACTAAACACACAGATGGGAAGTCGTGTTCAATTTGTAATTACAAACACAAAACCATCAAAGCCAGTTATTGTAACTGAAAATACAGTATTCAAACTCGGATCAATGACTAAAGCAATTGATACATCTATTCCAAGAATCACATATGATGAACTTGGTGGTTTGAAAAATGAAGTTCAAAAAATACGAGAAATGGTAGAATTACCTATGAGACACCCTGAATTGTTTGATAAAATAGGCGTAGAAGCCCCAAAAGGTGTCTTATTGTATGGCCCTCCAGGAACTGGTAAAACACTACTGGCAAAAGCAGTAGCTGGAGAAACAAATGCCAATTTCACCTCAATTAGCGGTCCTGAAATTATGGGTAAACATTATGGAGAAAGTGAAGAAAGAATTAGAGAAATTTTCACACAAGCAGAAGAAAATTCTCCAAGTATTATTTTCATTGATGAAATTGATTCAATCGCACCAAAAAGAGATGAAGTTTCAGGAGAACTTGAAAAGAGAATTGTTTCTCAATTATTAACATTGATGGATGGAATGAAATCTAGAGGAAAAGTTGTAGTGATTGCAGCTACTAACAGACCAGATTCAATTGATCCTGCATTACGAAGACCAGGACGATTTGATAGAGAAATTGAAATTGGAATTCCTGATGTTGAAGGACGATTTGATATTTTATCAATTCACACACGTGGAATGCCAATTGATGAAAAAGTAGATCTCAAACAAATCTCAAAGATAACTCATGGATTTGTAGGAGCTGATTTAGAAGTATTAGCAAAAGAAGCTGCAATGAGATCTCTTCGAAAAATACTTCCAGAAATTGATCTTAATGAAGAGAAAATCTCTTCAGAAATTCTTCAAAAAATCCAAATCTCAAGTGATGATTTTAGAGATGCACTAAAAGAAGTTAAACCAAGTGCACTAAGAGAAGTTCAAGTTCAAACTCCTAATGTTACTTGGGATGATGTTGGAGGTTTAGATGAATTAAAAGAAGAACTTAGAGAAGCAATTGAATGGCCAATTAAACATAAAGAGGCATTTGATTATGTAGATGTTGAAACTCCAAAAGGAATTTTACTTCATGGTCCACCTGGTACTGGTAAAACTCTAATTGCAAAAGCTGTTGCAAAAATGACAGAGTCAAATTTTATCAGCATAAAGGGACCTGAATTACTCTCAAAATGGGTTGGAGAAAGTGAAAAAGGAGTCAGAGAAATATTCAGAAAGGCACGACAGGCATCACCATGTATAATCTTCTTAGATGAAGTGGATGCACTAGTTCCACGAAGAGGTAGTGGAGGATCTGAATCACATGCAACAGAAAGTGTTGTATCTCAAATTCTAACAGAAATTGATGGATTAGAGGAACTAAATGATGTCTTGATAATTGGTGCAACTAACCGATTAGATATTGTAGATGAGGCATTACTTAGACCAGGACGATTTGATAGAATTATTGAGGTCTCAAATCCTGATTCCAAAGGAAGACAACATATCTTTGAGATACATACCAAAAAGAAGCCACTTGGGAATGATGTAAAGATTGCAAAACTTGTAGAGTTGACAGATGGTTTTAGTGGAGCAGAAATTGGTGCAGTTGCAAACAGGGCAGCAATAATTGCTTTGAAGAGATATGTTAATGGGAAATCTCAAAACATCAAAGAAATAAAAATTTCTCAACAAGATCTCATAGATGCAGTAGATAAGGTAAAGCCTCGAAAAAGAGAGGCACCTCTATCACAATCCATAAAATAGTCTAAATACTAAGGAGAATGACACAAAATATGAAACTGTATCTTGATTTTGATCCTTGCCAGGAATGTAATACAATGATGGCAGAACTAAGTAGTCCTCAAATGTTATTTGCTGATGAGAAAACTAGAGCAGATGAATCTGCAAAATTTCTTAGACATTTGACATACAACCATAATGAAGTTGTTCAAGCAGTTATGGAAGATCTTCCAAAACAGAAAAAAGATCAAGAACCTGATTTTTACAAATAACCTCTTTCTTATACATCAATAATCATATTCATATACAAAATTATTCTAATATTGTATAGTGATAAGATGAAGACAGGTTTTATTTTTGCATTACTTGTAGTTTTACTTTTTATTGGATTTTCTCAATTTTCTTTAGCAAGTGAAACACAACAAGAACCTAAACCACCACAAATCCCAGGTCCTTCTCCAGAACCCGAACCAATAAGATTACCAGAACCTGAGCCTGTACCTGAACCATTTCCTGGAGAAACAGAATCAGAAAAAGTACAAAGATTAACTGAAGAAAATAATAAACTACAACAAAAAAATTCTGATTTACAAACTAAGATATCATCCCTAAATGTCGAAAAATCAGTATTACAAGATGAAATTTTAAAACTAGAAAATGAAATTCAACGTCTCAAAGATTTGACAATGGAGCAAGTTAGAGTAATTATGGATTTAGCAAATAAACTAAAAAATACATTTTTTGAAATAATTTCTTTTCCCACAATTAACTTTTAATTTTCAAATAAATTTAGATAAAGATATTATAAAAATTAAAAATATTAATTTAAGAAAATAATTATTTTCTAATTGATTCTAAAGAATGACCCTTGTTTGTAATCATTTGAGTCACTGCTTCAATTGTATAATCAATTCCGTGTTCTTCTTCAAAATGGTTTCTAAGTTTTTCAAGTGTTCCAACAGTCTTTTTTTCATCTATAATGAAATCACATTCAAAACCATAATCATCACATCTTAATTTCAATGTCATTTAATGTGCAAAAATATTAAGCTTATAAAAACTATATACCTATTTTCCCAAATAAGATTGAGATTAGGAATAACTTTTTTCAAATTTGCCAAATAGCACTAATAGAGATAGTTTGAGTATATTGTGTATATGAAAGGCTTGGAATTTATTTTTCTTGGAGTAGGTTCTGTCCTTGGAGCATTTCTTAGATACAAGCTAGTTTATGATTCCCCTTTGATTTTTAATACAATTCCTGTTAATGTAATAATTGTTAATGTCCTTGGAGCATTTATTCTGGGCGTATTTGTAGTACTTTCTCAACAATGGCATCTTGATGGAAAATATTCTTTGTTTGCAGCAGTTGGATTTTGCGGTTCGTTAACTACAATGTCTGCATTTGCACTTGATTCTTCAAATCTTCTTGAACAAAGTCATTATGGAGCATTAGCAGTAAACATTTTGGCAAATGTGGGATTATCTATTGCAGCACTAATTGGAGGTAAATCCTTAATGAGTGCAATAGTTTCTAATTAGTTAGAAATGGTTTATTCATATCAAATTGTAAAATTTCAAGCGATTTCTCTTGTACAGGGAACTCATTGGTCTCAATCAGTTGGAGAAAAAGGAGTATTATACAAATCACTTAAAGATCCATCTTCAAAATTAATTGTTCAATTATCAAATGGCTCAAAAAAACTATACCGTGTACCAAAAGATAGAACAGTTGTTGTGACAAATGATACAGTTCATTTTTTAGGTGAATTGGCTTAATTATTTAAAAAATTGATCTACTTGATCTCTGTACTTTAGAGAAATTTTTCCAAATTCTTCAAAATCACTTGCAGTTGGATATTTCATTCTCATAGCAAATTGATTTACAAATACAGATAGTGCACTACCAATTATTAGATTATACACACCATCAGCTACATTTTTTGAATAAGGAAATGCTACTTTGATAAAAGGCAAATATGTTTCTGTTTGAGAAATCATTAATTTGATATGTTTTTCAACATATTCTTGAACCTCATCAGGAATTGCCATAATTTTACTGAAATTGATTTCTTATAAGCAAACGATCAACAAATAGGCATAAAATAAATTAAAAATAATAAATTAAAATTTTATTTTTAATTCATGAAATAATTTGTTCTAGATATTTTTCTTTACCTTTTCTGCTTCTTGGTAGACATCTTAATTGTCTATTACAACAAGGACAAGAAATTCCTTCATAATCTACAAAGACTTCACAATAATTGCATCTCTTTTGACCTGCAGCATATCTCCCAATTTGAGTTGGTTTAACAGCTTTGTAGTTTTTACATTTACCTATACAATAAGTCATAAGAGATCTCCAAGATTATTCAAAGATAAAACGTTTGATTGCACTGCACTCGCTTTTTTACTTTGAAATGAAATTGAATTTATACAACTGGTTTTATTTTCATTTATTGGTTGAACTAGAAAAAAAAGTATTTGGAGATGTAGAAACTAAATTGATTATTGGTGCTGATCCACCTGCAAATCCTGACACTAAAGACATTCTTGAAAAAGAATTAGAATCATTACTAAAAGAATTAGAATCCCAACCAAAAGAGAATTTACAAAAACTTTTAGATCAACAAGAAATTGCTGAAAAACACATTAACAGTAGACCTGGTGCTATGGCTTTGGCACAAAATAAAATTCAATTATTCAACAAGTATAATGAAAAATATGTTCAAACTATAAAAGAAAAATTAAATTCTTAGTTTTAGTAAATTTATTCAGATTTTTTAACATATCCACCATCAATTACATCAGTTACAGATTCTATGGATGAATCATCAATTTCTATACCTTCTTGAGAATCATCTGGTTTTTTCTTTACAAATCCACCTTCGACTGATTCTGGTGGTGGAATATTTTTTGATTTTCCTAATCCTATTGTTGTAATAATTACTGATGATAAAATAATAAAGAAAATAATTTGAGTATAAGCTTCTGCATTTTCCAAACCCATAGTTACTGGATATGTAGCAAGTACTGCAGCTGCCAATCCCCTAGGAATCATTGAATTAGTAACTGCTCTATCTAATTTTGAGAATCTTTTCGTTAAGGTAATTTTTCCAATGAA
>JABJDB010000043.1 GCA_018668425.1 Nitrososphaerota archaeon
ATATTAAACCAAAAATGAGTTCTACTACAAATGCTGAAAATATAGCTAAAAGTGAAATTTGTAAAACTCTAGTTCTTTGAACAAACATTTTCCTTATTTTTGATAGTTTGAATCATGTATTACCGTTTTCTAAGAAGAAATAATACGACAACGTTATTTGTGAGAAAATTAGATTTTAGGCATATTGGATATGAGGTATTTTTCTTTAATGGCAATTTTTTCAATAATGCTACTTGTTCCTACTATTGATGCTGAGGCATCAAGTAATCCAAACTTGTTTGTATCTGCTGAAAATTCACAATTTGATAATCATTTTTCAGGTTCAATGGTGATTGAAGTTATAATTCGAGATTCAAACTTGTCTGATACTGATGAGGGTAAAGGTGAACCTGACGTTACACTTAATGGAAAATCATTGAGAATGGTTCAGGCAACTGATGGTAATTGGTATGCATACTTTGCAAATGTTGAAAAAGCAAAAATTGCAGATTCTACAGTTGGTTTGGCTGGAAAAGGTTTGGATTTTGGTGTTTTTTGTGGTCGAGACACGGCATCTACCGTGTTTGGGATTTCTCTTTCTGAGACTGATGGTGTTGCAGTACCTCAATCTGATGGTTTATCTGGTTTCAAGAATGGTGATTCATCATTAACTACATGTACTGGTTCCCCAACCGGTTCTGCAAATTTGAATAATGTAGTTAGAAAAGCAAAATCTATCAATACTAATTCCAATATACCAGTTGGACAAATTGGATTGGATTCTGATGCTTGGCCATTAATTCAACTTTATTCTTTTAATGATGTCACCATTCAATACAATCCTGGTGGTTCACCACAACAAGTTTCACTTGAATATGATGATATGAAAAATATTTCTTTTAGTCTTGATAGAGATCTTTATCCTGTAAATTCTGAAGTTTTTCTTACTGTAAATGATTTTCAATTAAATCAGGATCCAACAGATGAAGACTCTTGGACGTTTGATGTTGATTCAAATCCTTCAACATTTTATCAAGCATTTGATGATTCTGGTAATGATGATGCAAATGGAAATACAGGATTAGTAAATTTAATTCCTAATCTTTTAAACTTGAATTTTAAAGATAATGGAAAACTTTCTTTGACACTTGGAGATGTTCTTGAATTACAAACAAACAATGATCAACCTGATTCATCAATTGACACTGATGGAGTTTCAAATACCTTTTCAAGTATTGTCACACTAGTTGAACAAGAACCAAATTCAGGAATTTTTGAAAGTTTTGATTCTAGTGATAATTCTGTTATGGGTATTCTTAGTAATGCCCCGCGTGGTCAAACTGGACAAATCACTTACAATGAAAATTCTGTTTCGGTTTTAACAGGATTCTCAACTTCTTCTGTTTTAGTTGGTGATGAACCTGCATTAACTATCGCAAATGGTGAAACCCTGAATCCTGGCATAGAATATCCTGTAGTTTTGAATGACCCTGATCAAAATCTAAACACTAGCGCTCGTGATGATTTAGATGTCTTTAGAGCAACAGCTCTTATCCCTGCTATTACTATTGGAACCCCTCTCACCTTGGAAAATGCCCAAAATTCAAATTTTTATCCAACTACCCCTCTTGGAGTGGCTGTTTCTGTAACTTCATCAGTGCCTAATTCAAATTCTGACAGATTGATAATTGACACAACTGGTACTGGCTCATATGATGTATTTTCAGTAAACTTGGGATTCTCTGCCTCATCACTATCTTCACTTTTACTTGATTCTTCTAAATCTGGCATAAGTGGTACCAACTGGATAAATTATGATTTGAGATCCTTTGAAAAAGATTTGGGAGTTTCAGATTTTAGTGATACATCTTTTTCTCTTTCTTTTGGAACTCTTGGGACCTCTTCTATAACGATAATTGATGCTGGTGACATCTCATCAGCCAAAGGATTTACACAAATTGATGATGCTGATGTGACGGCAATAGCGTCTAATACTGGAAATGTATTTCTGTTAATTGATTTTGATGCTTCTAATGATGATACAGGAGTAATTTCTATTTCTAATGAAGTAAATAACCAGCCTATTGTTTTTGACTTTTTTTCCTTTGGATTACAAGATGATAATAGTATAAACAATTCCATTTATCGTTTTGAATTAGAAGAAACTTTGGATAATTCTTCTATTTTTGATGGTACTGTTGAATATGCTGTAACTAACCAATTGAATATCTTAGATCCAAATTTTATTCAAACTATTCAGACAATTGATGATGAAATAAAAATTATTGTAACTGATAGATTGATTGATGAAGAAGGCATTACAATTTCATATTCTGATTTAGATGCAGCAGGTGTAACTACTATAACTTCTATCAAATCTGATGCTTCCACACATTCTGGAATTGTTTCTACTCCATCTACCACATTCCGATTTGGTCACCCCGTTACTATTACACTCAAAGATTCTGATCTTAATTTGAAAAGTGACACTGTTGAGATTTATTCAACAATTAATGATTCAAACTCTGTCAATGTTGATACTGTAGGAAAAGATGGTGAAATTTTACTGGAGGTAAAACTCAAAGACATTCGTTACAAACGTTGTACTGTTAATGGTGTTGAACATGGTGGTTTAGCATCAACTGGATTCACTCTTGTTGAAACAGGACC
>JABJDB010000044.1 GCA_018668425.1 Nitrososphaerota archaeon
AAAAACCTAGTAGGAAGTGGGACAATCAAAAAATTTACTTTAGAACTTGGTGAAGAAAATACAACTAGTGCTATTGTTTTAGTTTCAGTTGATTCTGCAACAGATACATCAAAAGTATCATTAAAGCTTGCAAAATTAGACGGAGTAAAAACAGTTTATGAAATTACTGGTCAATACGACATTACCACAATTATTAGTGCACCAAACATTGCAGACATCAATAACAGTATTGATGCATTAAGAAAAATTGCAGGTGTAATGGATACCAATACTGTAATAATTTTAAGAAAAATTATCTAAAAACGACTTTCGTGTCATAATTAAAATTCAAAACTAGTTTAGGATCATTTTTAGATATTTCCAACGAAGCTAGTACGAATATGTTTATATCATCAATTCAGGTCAACGATTTTAGCAATGAAAGATCCGAATCACTATGCAAACATCTACAATGCATATGACAAAAACCCAAAAAAAATCAGAGTGCTTGATAGTACTCTAAGAGAAGGGGAACAACATCCAGGTGTTTCATTTACAAACAAACAAAGAATACAGATTGCATGGATGTTAGATTATTTTGGAGTAGACCAAATCGAAATATCACCAGTTGTTTCAAATGATCATAAAGAAGCAACAAAGACAATCATCAAACAAGGATTAAAAGCAGACATTGTATCTCATGGACGAGCATTAAAACAAGATATTGATACATCATTAGATTGTGATGCAAAATGGTGTGCAGCATATTTAGGAATTTCAGACATTCACCTTAAAGATAAACTACGTATTTCAAGAGAAGAAGCATTAGAGAGAGCAGTAGAAACTGTAGAGTATGCAAAATCTCACGGATTAAAAATTAGATTTACAGTAGAGGATGGAAGTAGAGCAGAACCAGAATTTTTACTCAAAGTGTGTAAAGCAATAGAAGAGGCAGGAGTAGATAGAATTAGTCTCCCAGATACTGTTGGAATTTTACGTCCAATTGGAATGTATAATTTTGTGAAAAAAGTTAGTGACATAGTTGATGTCCCATTAGATGCACATGTTCACAACGATATTGGATTTGCAGTAGCAAATGCATTTTCTGCATGTGATGCAGGAGTTGATCAAATTCATACCACAATTGATGGAATTGGTGAAAGAACAGGTATTCCACCGCTAGCTGAAGTTGCAGTTGCTCTTACATATCTGTACAAATCTCCAAATGATTTCAGATTAGACATGTTACTTGATTTATCCAGATTGATTGAAGAATACACAACAATCAAACCATATGACTCAAAACCAATTGTAGGTTCTTCAGCTTACAAACACAAAGCAGGAACACACCTTGCAGCAATTCTTAAAAATCCAGCAGCCTACGAACCAATTCCTCCTCGAGCAGTTGGAAATAGAAGAAGAATCGTATTTGGTGAATTAGCAGGAAAAACAGGTGCTGCTTATTTGATGTCATTATTGGGTCTTGAAAAAGACGATGAGAGTGCAAAAGCAGTAGCTGCAGGACTAAAAAATCTAAGAATGGGAGATCTCATAGAAATTCCACTAGAAGATAGACTTGAAAAAAAGATAATTAATGATAAATAAAGAGGAGATGTGAGTAAAGAATATGGCCAAATGCGAAGAATGTGATGCAGAAATTTCAATTCCAAGTGATGCACTTGAAGGAGAAATTGTAACATGTCCTGAATGTGGTGCAAGTTTTGAATTAGCAAAAGGATCAGATGGTTTTGATCTAAAGCCTGCCCAGACAGTTGGCGAGGATTGGGGGCAGTGAGTCCTGACGTTACCATTCTTTACGATTCCATCCGTTGGGAAGAAAAAGCTCTACTAGAAGCAGGTAAAAAAAACAACATCAACATACAGATGGTTGATTGTAAGAAATTAGCACTAAACTTAGAAAAAAAACCTGAAGATTACGGAGTTGTTATTCAGAGATGTGTTAGTTACTATAGGAATTTACATTCAACTGCAGCGCTAGAAGGATTAGGTGTTAAAGTGATTAATTGTCTTAACACAGGAGTTTTTGCAGGAAATAAATTATTCACACATATGTTACTAAAAAAATTCGGAGTGCCAACACCTGATGCAACAGTTGCATTTTCAAAAGATGCAGCTTTGGAAGCATTAGAAAGAGAGGGATTTCCAAAAGTTATCAAACCAACTGTAGGTAGTTGGGGAAGACTGATATCAAAACTAAACGATGTTGATGCAGCTGAAGGAATTATTGAAAGTAGAGAAAACATGTATCCGATTTACCAAATACATTATCTTGAAGAATTTGTAAAAAGACCACCAAGAGACATTAGAGCAATCATGGTAGGAGATAAAATTGTTGCAGCAATCTATAGGATTTCTAAGCATTGGAAAACAAACATGGCACTTGGAGGAGTAGCAGAACCATGTCCAGTTACACAGGAAATGGAAGAAATGTGTATCAAGGCAAAAGATGCAGTTCAGGGTGACATAGTGGGTGTAGATTTGATGGAAAGTGAAGAAAAAGGGTTAGTAGTTCATGAAGTTAACAATACAACTGAATACAAAAATACAGTTAGAGTATGTGATGTAGATATTCCTTCTCTAATGCTTGATTACGCAATGAAAGTAGAACGATAAATTGGACACTCATTTTACAGTAACACCAAGATTTGCAACAAAGATGCTTGAGAAAGCATTGAAATTGTATACACCATCACTTAGTGAAAAACCAATGGCAGAATTTTTAGCTGACAAATGTGATGATTTAGGATTTGAAGATATACAAATTGATGAGGTAGGAAACGTAATTGCAAAAAAAGGTTCAGGTTCACCAAAAATTATGTTATGTGGTCACATGGATGTTGTTCCAGGAAAAGTCAGAGTTAGAAAAGAAGGAGATTCACTTTATGGACGTGGTGCATCTGATGCAAAGGCACCATTAATGGCAATGTTGTTTGCAGCAGCATCAATTGAAAATAACAAGGGAACAATAATTTTTGTTGGAGCAGTAGATGAAGAAGGAAACGCTATTGGAATCAAAAACATTGTTAAAAAAAAGTGGGATGTAGATTATGCAGTGTTTGGAGAACCAAGTGGAATTAAACAAGTTACAATTGCATACAAAGGAAGATTAGCAATTAATCTCAAGATTAGTGTTGAGGATAGTTCTCATGCTAGTGCACCATGGCTTTCAAAAAATGCTATACAAGAATCAGCAATATTTGCAGTGGAGCTTCAAGAAAAATTAGAAGCAGGTCAAGAAGACAGAACCAAAGGGATGCTGCTAACTGCAACTATGACTGAAATCAGAGGAGGGACAAGTCACAATGTTACTCCAAAAGAATGTGAGACAACATATGATATTAGAATTCCAGTAGACATGAATTGTAAAACAATTGAACAAAAAATTGCCACACTAGTAAAAGAAATTGCAGAAAAACGTGGAGTAGAGGCATTTTACTCAATACTTGATGAAACAGAACCATTTGAGGCAGCTCATAATTCACCACTAGTTCGAGCATTTACTCTAGGTATCATGGAGGCTGAAAAGTCCAGACCAACTCTAATTAGAAAAACTGGGACAGGTGACATGAATGTATTAGGGAATCAATGGAATAT
>JABJDB010000045.1 GCA_018668425.1 Nitrososphaerota archaeon
ATCCTGGACTTTGAGGATTTTAGCATAATTATCATCTGGTGCATATTCATTGTATACAACGGCTTTCATGAATTAAACAACTTCTTTTCCATTATTATATTTTTTCTGTATTAGACTCGATTTATCTTAAAATCACGTTTTGGTTGCTGAATTGAGAGTAAAATTTGCTTTAATTGATCGTCATTAATTTGGCCAGGAATTTTTCCTTGAGTTGCCATTCCAATAAGATATTGTTCAACAAGATCAGATAATTCTTGTTTAACCATTTTGATATTGTTTAATCTCATTCTTGCTTCTGGAGTTAGAATTTGTTTTAGAATTTGTTCTTTTTGTGCTGTATGTTCATTCTCAGTATTATCTTGAGGTAAGTCAGTTGGTTCAGGAAAACTCATTTTAAATCTAAGTGTAAACTTTCAATTGAGGATTGATAACAATTAGTTCTTTAAGAATTTCTGTTGCTAATCTATCTAGTTTTTGCATTCCTTGTTTAGAAACAATTCTACCTTTCTTCTCTACTTTTTCTACATATCCGAGTTTTTCTAAACCTTGAATTGCATTTCTAATAATTGCGCCACCAGCTGATTTGTGATGTGCAGCTCCGTATCCTGATGGTTTACCACCACCATAATCTTTTCTTAATTCATTAATTCCAATTGGGCCATGAAGGTAAATTTTTCTCATTACAGATGCACATCGTGTATGCCACCATTCTCTATCTTGAGGAGGTTTGTCTGCATGAGCACCAGTTTTTACAAATGGAGTCCAAGAAGGTGCAGGGATATCCTCACTTTTTAGAATCTCTGCTAATCTTCCAATTAACACATCTGCTGGTACATCGTATACCTTTGCCATAAGGACAAAAAATCGAGAATCGTCTTATAAATCATTGAGGTATTATTTTGCGATAAGTATGCCCACATAGATTGCAAGAAATTCTGATCGACTTTACTGAAGATCTGCCCATACGAATTCTTGAATTTAGACCAGGAGTGATAAAGGACTTGCATTTTTTACAAAAAACCATCCTAAGAGGATAAGGCATTCTAATTTTATGTCTAGTACTAATTCGTCTTGCAAGAAAAGCTTGCCTTTGAGAGAGTTCAGGATTTATTTTTACATTAGTTATTGCACTGTCAATGAGAATTTGCATTCGCTCCATAGCAATCTCTCTAACTCTAGACTTCACAACAATTTCTTAGTATAGACCTAAAAATTACTTTTTATCTAAATGAAGAAAATGCAGTCAGCGGGATTCGAACCCGCGTCACAGGGTTGGAAACCCCGAATACTAACCAGGCTATACTATGACTGCAATAAAGTGAAAACTTTGAATCCTACATAAAAATGGTTTTTTCGTACTCGTAAAGCATTCTAGCAGCTACTACATGACCTTCAAAGGATTCATCACCAACAGAATACAAATCAGTTATTTTATTTTCAATGGTATTAGAAAAATGTCCTTTTTGGAATCCTCCAAGTATAATACAAGAATTATCTGGAATTTCTGATGCAATTTTTTCAAACGTACTAGATTTTCCTTGAGTTGAAAAACCAATTACTTTTGATGGATTAATTGTGTTTAATAATTCAGGAAATGTTTGATTTTTGATTTCTAGTAATACTTCATCATGTGATATGATTTCTTTTTCTCTGTATAATTTTTCTATAACTCCTGCAAATCTGTGATATGATTTTGGAAGATGTACATTTTGACCAAATGAAATAACTTTATCATCAATTGTATGAACGTACAATTTTATTTTATTTTGTAGGTATAATGGAATAGTAGTGCATTCTAATATTGAAAAGTGAACCAAGTCAGGTCTTCCTCTTTTCATTTCATTTTCAATTCCTTTCATAGCTGCAAAATGCCAAGAATTATCTAGTAAAATTTCTGTAGAATATTTTCCTAATTTTCTTGCATGTGAAACTACTGATGGGTGATGTTTTAATTCAGATGGAACAAGTTCTAATGCAGATTCTACAAGTATTACAGAAATCATTAGTCAATCATTTGAATTTGTTTTTTAAATACATTCCAACTTTGTTTAGGAGTGTTTTCAGTATCAATTAATCCAGCATGACAAATGTAATTGTTTAATCTTTCAACAACATGCTCACTTGTTCCAAATCCTGAACCACCAACACTTAGTGTATTATCACCAATTTGTTGTTCCCCAAATACACAGGTTCCATCAGGCTTGTCATGCTGCCTATACCATGTAAAAAATTCTAATTCAGACTGATTTTCATTATAAAACTCAAATGATTTTTCTACAAATTCTGCTTGTAATACTTCATTTCCACCCACAAAATCAGATGTACTCCAGCTAATCTCAAAAATTCCAACTTTTTTCTCACCTGCTAAATCAAAAACTTGTTGAAGTTCTTCTTTTGCTTCTTGTGGGGTTTTAACAATATCATTTAGTGTATCAACTGGGAAATATGAAAATGCTATAAAATCTCCAATTGTTAAATCAGTTACAACATATCGCAAATTTTTGTTAATTACATTATGTAATGAAAATGAATTTCCAATTTGTACATCAGGGTGTTTTTCTTTTATTTTATCATATACTCCATTGAACAGTTCTTTGTATACAGGGATGTTTTGCTCATAAAATCTGAACTGAGATTCTGTATCGCCTGCTAAAATTACAGTGTCCACAATATCATATCTTGATAGTATAGCATCAAGTACACTTACCACTCTATCTTCATCAAGTGATTGTAATGGTGGTTTTCCAATCCAACTAGGAAATGGTCCTAGTGTTTCACCATTAATTATAGAAAAGTAAAGTGTAACTTGTAAATTGTTATTTTTATTCATACTCATCAATACATCTGATTGTTTCCAATCAAATTCACCACGTACTGGTTCAACTAGATTCCAAAAAAGATAGACATTACTTCTTCCAATTCCAGAACTAGCAGCTGTTGAGTAAATTTCATCGAGGTCTTGTAGTGTTGTAGCTTGTTTTGGTGAATTAATTACTAGACCAATTTTTTCATTTGTTTTTTGTGGAATAATAATATCAGAATCAAAATTCAAAGTAATGGCAGCTATTGCAATAACTACTGCTATGCCTACAGCCACGCCTAGAATCTTCTTATCCATATTTTATTAAAAATAAATAGAAAGTAAAAAAGTTGTTATTCTGAGTTTATCCAGAAGTACAACCACTGTATCCACATTCAATGCAAATACTGCAACCTTCAACAAACACTAGATTGTTTTTACATGTTGGACATAGACGATCTTCTGAAACTTCCTCTACTTTAGGAGCTTCAACTTTGATTTCTTCATCATGTACTTTTAATGCAAGTGCTGCATTGACGTTTGATTTGATAAATGGATTTGTGATGTTATCTGTCACATATTGTGCAACATGCAAACTAGGAACTACATCAAACGTCTTTGTTGCATTCTCACTTGTCATGTGTAAAACTTGTTTGTGTCTTGAGCCATCACGATAAACAGTCATTCCTTTCAGTCCTAATTCGTGTGCTAAAAGATATGCAGACTTTACATCTTCAACTGTAACATCATATGGCATGTTGATTGTTTTTGAAATTGCATTTCCAATCCATTGTTGCCATACACCTTGTGCCATGAGATGATCAGCCCAATGAATATCCATTGCAGTAACAAAAGTGTCTTGCATCCATTGTGGAACTTCAGGAATTCCTCTCAATGAACCATAGTTATCTGCAATCTTTGCAAGGAGTTCATCATTGTAAAGACCGTGTTCTTTAAGAGTTTCTTCAACAATTTTGTTTGTGTAAAAGAATCTTCCAACAGTAACTCTTTTCTCAAATACAAG
>JABJDB010000046.1 GCA_018668425.1 Nitrososphaerota archaeon
TGTTTTTAGATGTTCAACTAACAGTATTTCTTGTTTTTTTACCCACTCTTTTTTATTTTTGTATTTATCATAATATTCAACTCCAAATTTCTTCCAAAACTCTTCATTTTCATATTTTTTATTAAGAATTTGAGAATAGTTCTTCATTTTTCTCAATAATCCTAAGCCCATAAATAATAGTGAAAAACAGACGTTTTAATTCTTTATTTTATAAAAAATGTTTTAATCAAAAATGATGATTTGTTGTATTTTGAAATATAATTTATAATCAGTGTTAGATTGTCGATTTATTACATTACTAAATACAGAATTACTTTTCTCATGAGGAAGATTCTAACATCATGTAATTTAGGATATTAATCATAATTCATCATGAATAGGCTTTTTCGTGCCTAATCATGCCTAGAACAATTCCTAAAAATATTCAGAAAGGAAGGAAGGGAACTCTTCACAATAATACAGAACAAGAACTAATCAACCACTAAAAATTAAAGACTAAACAAAACAAACTGTATACAAACACAACACACACATCACACAACACACACTACATAACACACTATTCTATATCATCCTCAATTCCTTTAGTAATACCATCTATGATGAAATCAATTCTTCTAAAACGGTAATCTTCACATGAATTTTCAGGTTTTGGAAGTAATGTTTTCAAATCTATTCGTTTTTGTTTCAAATCTATTAATAGAATTTCTTTATCTTCTTTAGACAAATCATTCCATTGTTTATTGTTTGGTTCTATTGGTCCGTAGTATTCAATATCATTATTCCATCTCAAACAATATCCAACTTTAGGTTCTAATTCACCACCCACAGATAAAATTAATTTTTTATCTTTTGCACGTTTTATTTTATCTTTAACTCGTTTGTTTCTCTCTTGTGAAATAACAAAATAGAATCTATCTAATTCTTCTTGAGATGAATTTACTAGAAGAGTTGTAAGGCATTTTTCTTTCTTTTCAGCTGTTATTAGTGGATCAATTTCTTTTGCAAACTGGATCATTTGATCAGGATCTTGATATTTTTCTTTATGTGCATGATAATTCAAAAGTAACTCTACACCTATACGTATAAACTCCGAATCATTTTCATACGAATATTTTTCTACGCACTTTGAAATTTCTTCATTCTTTGAAATACTAAATCTAGAATTTTTTGTTATTGTGGGTTCTCTATTTTTCATTAAACATCCTCTACATAACATTCATGGAGATTGAAGTGACACATCTCATCAAACATCAACCATAATCCATGTTGAAATTTCAAGTAAATGGTTTCATCACATGATGGACAGTTAGTCATAATTGAGTCTCCTCAATTAGAAATTTTTTATCCATTTCAGAATTACAACTCTTACAAACTGAAATAGAATATTTTCCTAAACTCCCACCATCAAAAATTAGCTTGTAGATTTTTGGGCCTTTACAGGCACATATTCTATCCATTTTTGGAATTCTCCTCCATTATTCGATGAATCAGGGCATCAAATGATTCACCAAATTTTCCTTTTTTTCTAAGACTCTCTACTGTCTCTTTTTTTAGATTTATTGTGGTGTACATACTATATTGATTAGTTTAGCTAGATAAGGGAAGTAATTTCTAAAATACAGTCCGTAACGGACTATACTGATTTGGTATTTTGAAGTATCAAAATCATCTTTTGAAGTTTTTCTACATCTTTTTGCATCTCATCTACTCTCTGATCAGAGTCAACAACCTCAATGTGTTCATAAATCATCAAATAATTCTCAGATCTTACAAACATCTCCGCTTGTTTGTCTTGATTTCTAATGTATTGGCCTAGATACTTTTTGTGTCCAATGTATCCATGACCCCATGATTCATCAATTGCTTCAGTACATTGTGTGGCAGTAAATGATCTAATGGAGTGAACTGTTTTTTTGTGTCGGTTGTTACTTTGGTATCTCTCCCCAAATTCTGGATAGTCTTTTGCTAATTGGCCTCTATAGTATGTGAATTCAGCTTTCTCCGTTCCTGTTGCAATGTATGCATCCTCATTTGTTCCAAAAACTAGTTGTTCATCTGATTTTTTACTCAACAATCTCTTTAGCATTGAAGCTGTTTCTATAGTGACAAAAACTATTCTTGCTTTTTTGGTCTTTGTGTAACTAGATTGAATCTTGATTTGTATTGGATTCTTGGTATAATTCACATCTCTTTTTCTAATTTGCACTAATTCCCCAATTCTGCAGCCTGTATCTTTTAGAAACATGTACTTTAGCTTGTTATGATTTGAGCATCTGTCTAGTAGTAATCGCATTTGTTCTTTGGTAAATGGTTCTGGATCTTCTTCTTCTGCCTTTGGAATCTTTACTCTTTTGTTAAACAGTCTACTGTTAATCTCAATATTTCCAATTTCTTCAAAGATTGATCTTATTTTGATTAGATATTGTTTAACAGAATTAGGATGTCTAGCTTTGATTGTTCTTTTTTGTGTTCTATCTTTTCCCATAAAGTATACAATTTCTGGATGGTCAACAAGTAACCATTCCTTAAAGTGATTAAACAATACGTAGACTTTATCATTAGAATGAGTCTTTTTTATTTCATCAATTAGATCATCAAGTACATTTTGATTTGATTTGTTGTATTTTTGGTTACAAAAACTGTTGAATATGTTAAGAATAGAACCCACATGGTTCTTTTTTGAACGATTTGTAATGGAATCAATGTATTGTTCTATTGTAATTTGGTTTTGCAAGTATGACATGTCTAATCATACTGATTTTTGAATAATAAGAAGTGATAAAGTATAAAGAAATCTGTACTTTACATTCAAAAAAAGATAAAAGGAGTTTATTATTCTAAATTTCTATGAGTCGAACTTGCACTAAATGTAAGAATGCAATTCCTGAAACAGAACAATTAGGTGTAGTTGCTGAAAAATATCCTACTTGTAACAAATGTTGGGCTGAATGGAAAGAATACCAAGTCATGGTAATGAATGAAATGAAACTTGACATGTCTATGCTTGATCATAGAAAATTACTGAAAAAACACGAAAAAATCTTTGTAGGTGTTTTGTCTGCTGAAGGCGAAGTAATTGATTATTCAAATGAGGATAATAGAAAGCCTGATGAACCTACTATCTAAAATTTCAAATGTTTTTTAGCATTATCTGGAACTACAATCATAACTTTTCTTTTTTGTTCTACATCTAAATTAGTGATAATTCTTTTAACCGTATTTGAAATAACATCTTTTTCATTTTCATCTAATGTCAAAAAGATTTCTAAAATTCCATCTAAATTAAACGCAATTAGTTTTTGTGGATTTTGTGATATTTCTGAAATGTATGCTAAAAATAATCCCTCTCTTTGTTCTTCTGAAAGAGTTGCCAAAATTTTAAGCCATGTTTTGAAAAGTTTTGCAAAATTTGGAAATGGAATTGTGGGCCCTGCTTCTAATGCATTGTTTATGACTTCATCTTGATCTGGTTTTGATAATGAAAAAAATTCCATCATTCTTTTTTTCAAAATAGGATTTCTTAAAAAATCTGGAAGATTTGCCAAGTTAACTATGATGTTTCCTGCAAAATTCTCTCCAACCATCGATCTCAAAGAATTGATCTTGGATATAAAATCATGTTGAAACACTTTAGCTTAAATAAACGAAATAGTGATTCTTCAATATGACATCAACTGTAGTTGTTGGCGGTTTTTTTGGAGATGAAGGTAAAGGAAAAATTATCTCGTATTTAGCCATCAAAGATAAACCCACAATTATTGTCCGTGGTGGTGCTGGTCCTAATGCTGGTCATACAATTAGAGATGGCGACAAAGTATACAAAGTTAGAATGCTTCCTAGTGGATTTTTAAATAAAGATGCTAAAGTGATGATTGGTCCGGGAGTGGTCATTAATCCTGATGTTTTAAAAAAAGAGATTGAAGATTTTGATGTTTCAGGGCGTTCATTTATCGATAAACATTGTGGAGTTATTGAAGAAACTCATCTAACTCGTGATTCTAAAGGTGAATTAAAAGAGAAAATTGGAAGCACTGGTTCTGGAACTGGTCCTGCTAATGCTGATAGAGCCATGAGAGTCTTAAAACTTGCAAAAGATTTTGATTCACTGTCTCCTCTAATTGTTGATGTTCCTCTTGAGATAAATTCTGCATTATCTGCAAATGAACATGTTTTGATTGAGGGTACTCAAGGCACATTTCTTTCTTTGTGGCATGGAACGTATCCTTTTGTTACTTCAAAGGATGTTACTGCTTCAGGAATTTGTGCTGATGTTGGAATTGGTCCTACTAAAGTAAATGAGGTAATTGTAGTTTTCAAATCTTATGTTACGCGTGTTGGAACAGGACCTCTTGACAAAGAACTTTCTTTAGACGAGGCTGAGAAAAAAGGCTGGTCTGAATTTGGAACCGTCACTGGCCGTCAAAGACGTGCAGCTGATTTTGATTTTGATTTAGCTAGGCGTGCAATCATGCTTAATGGTGCAACACAAATTTCAATTACTAAATTAGATGTTTTATTTTCTGATTGTGCAGGAAAAACTTCTTATGATGAATTATCTTCTGATGCAAAATCATTCATAAAAAATATTGAAGATGAACTTAAAGTGCCTGTTACAATAATTGGAACTGGTCCTGAAGTTAACGATGTTGTTGATAGAAGAAACTAGGCTCCATTATTTTGGATAAGTTTAATTTGATTATCTGTTGAACATCTTCGTGGAAAAATTACAAAACACTTCTACTGATAAATTACCTCGATATGTACAAGTTAATTCAACTTTAGAATTTTCTAGGCTCGTATGTGCACTTGAGCGTGCACCTCGTGTATCATTTTTACATGATTATCATGGACAAAAAATTTTGTCAGTACAAATGGACATTCTAAAAGAAAAACCAATTGTATATTTTACTCCGCTAGAGCATAACGGTCATTATCTTTGTTATGGATTAAAAGGTGGAAAAGAAGAATCTACAATAGTTGATACCACTTCTGATTCTAGCAAACTGTATTCCCCAATAATTAAAATTAAATCTCTTCCAAAAACTTTGAAACCTGGAAATGGAACTTTAGATAGATACCAACCAATTGAACTTGAAGATACTTCTAGTCTTGCAAAACTTACTTGGGGTTTTGATGAAATACCATTTCCTTTGTTTTTATTCCCACATAACGATAAATGGCTATTAGGCGTTTTCATGAATTTTAATGATGAGGGTACCTCATACTATTGTCATGTTGTTTTGAGTAGCGATCCAAGCAAACCTTTCTTGAAATTCTCACCTTCAAATGGATCTGAACCATCTTTTGTTGATAATCCTTCTGAGCACGGTTATTCTTATATCAAAATTATAAAATTAAAAGACACACATCCTTTGGTTGATTATGTACACCTTCAAAACTAGACTCTCTAAGATCTCAAAAACTAATGGAGCAGTTATTCTTGCCAATGATTATGATCCTTCTGTAAAAAACTTAGAAACAAAAACTATTCAAAATATCAAAAAATTACATCCATATCTTTGTGGAATAAAATTAAATTTTCATTTACTTTTACCTCTTAGTGGTAAAGATATTTTAAAAATTAACAAAACTGCACACAAATATGGTTTACAGACAATTGCTGATATCAAATTAAATGATATTGGAAATACAAATCGAGTTACTGCAGAACATTTGTGGAATCTGGGATTTGATGCAGTTATTGCAAATCCTATCATGGGTCTTGATAGTTTAAAAAATCTAGTAAAATCTGCTCACAAAAACAAAAAAGGTGTAATCACTTTATGTCATATGAGTGCCCCTGAGGCTAAATTATCGTATGATATGGAAGTAAAAATGGGGAAAAAACAACAACTATACCAATTATTTTTGAATTGGGCTTTAACTGCAAAAGTTGATGGTATTGTAGTTGGTGCAACTTTTCCAAAAATTATTCAACACTGTTCAAAAAAAGCAGGAAAAAATCTTAGCATTTTCTCTCCTGGTGTTGGAACTCAAGGTGGAAGTGCAAATGAAGTAATGTCATCTGGAACAAATTATTTGATTGTTGGTAGGACTATTCTAAATTCTAAAAATCCAGTTAATGTTGCAAAAGAATTACAATTACAGAGTTTTGGAAAGTAGAGTTTGAGCTTTAGTTAGAACTGTTCTAGCATTATCAAATGTTGTTTTCTCCATTGCAGTGTTATAATCTACCCACGTATAACCAAGGTGTTCATGTGATATCTCAATTTCTTTAGTCTTTGTTTCTGCCAAGAAAAAAACAACTTTCTTTTGCACTAGTTCTCCTTTATATTGAAAATTATATTCAATCCATTCTTCAAAACCATCTAAAAATTCAACATCTGTAATTCCAGTTTCTTCTTTTGTTTCTCTAATTGCAGTTTCATGAGTTGTTTCCCCTTTTTCCATTTTCCCCTTTACAAAATCCCAATGGCCTGATGGATAATTTAATAACAAAAATATTTTTTTTGAATCTTCTTTTCTAAATAATACAATTCCTGCAGATGTTTCTTCAATCATTTTCCTAACCTTCTTTTTCTTACTTGAAAAGTTCTAATTGCTCTCATCAAATCTATCTTCCTAAATTCAGGCCAAAAAATGTCCATAAATACTAATTCACTATATGCACTTTGCCACATTAGAAATCCACTCAGTCTTTTTTCCCCAGATGTTCTTAAAATCATGTCTGGAGATGATTGTGGTAAATATGATGTGTATAGATTTGATTCAATTTCTTTTTTATTGATTTCATCAATGTTTAGAGAACCATCTTTAATTTTTTCACCTATTTTTTTAACTGCATCAACTAATTCATTTTGTCCTCCATATGCTAATGCAATATTTAGAAAATGATTATCATAGTTTTTAGTAACACCATCTAATTTCTTTAAAATTTCTTTTATTGAATCTGGTAACAATTCAATTCTTCCAATTCCTGTAACTCTCATTTTACATCTATGAATTCTAGGATCGTTGTACAATTTTTCTAATCTCATTTGAATTAATTCGTAAAGATGATCTAATTCTTCATCATTTCTATCTAAATTTTCAGCTGACAGTGCATAAAGTGTCACAATTTTAATATCAAATTCTTCACACCAATCAAGAAGATTTTCAACTGCATCTGCACCTTTCCAATGACCTTTTTTTGGTATTGAGAGATGTCTTTTTGCCCATCGTCTATTACCATCTAAAATTAATGCAACATGATTTGGAATATCCCCATTTTTAATTTCATTTTCTAATCTTTTACCATAAATTTTGTAAAGTCCTGACAGTTGAAAAATTATTTCTTTTAATTTACCTATTTTTATTCACCTTTTGATAATTGACTGATAAAAGATGATATCAGTGTTTTTCAAATAGTCCTTTTTTTATGCCTAAAACTGACTTTAATCTGAAATCATTTCTTGGTCTTTATTTTTTTTATATTTTTTAAAGAGAATTGTTGCAGAAATCAATGTGGCTGCTAGTCCTCCTAAAAGCGGTGGAACTAGAGTAAATGAATTCACATCATGAATCATAATATTTGTAAATTGTAACATTGTTGGATATATGGATCCTAAAACAATAATTCTCAAAATATCGCTGATTTGTCTTGGAACTCCTCCAATCCAATTACTGAGTAGTGTTCCTGCAAATATTGAACCTATGCCAATCCATAGTATTGGCAGTGCACCAGAAACAAATTGTCCAATAACCATTTTATCTGTAATTTTTAAAATGAATTGTGAGTCTGATTCAATCAAATTTGCATCAATTGCACTAATACCAGCTGGAACTGATGATAAAATTAGTAATACTCCTGCAACCATTGTAAACATTCTGATAAAACCCATCGGCGTTGGTTTGGACCAACTTGACCATGCTCTATCAATATCAAATGCTCTAATCAAAAATGCTCCGCCCAAAATACTTACAAGAACTGCAAATATTTCTGCAGTGTATCCAAATACTGTAGCTATTCCACCAATTAACAAAAGAATTCCTGGAACACCTAAAAAGAATTTTGAATATTTTGTATCATATGCAAGCATTTTTAGATATTTTCCAAAAACTGCATAAGAATATTCTACACTTCTACTAACTTTCATTACTACACGTTGAACTGAAACTACTGGTAAGACATTTTGAATAACTGGTATAACACTTTCATCATCTTCTCCATCTGAAACAATTACTGCCCCGTTTGCTGGAAATATCTCTAAAACTTTTTTTGTTTCTGCAAGAATTTTTTCATCAGCTTGAACTCCTCTATCTTGAACTCCTGCTACTGTAATAACTTCAACTTGGTAGCCTTTACTGATTAAATCTTCATATGTTTTAATTGCTGAAAAAATAGAATTTGAATCTGCATCTTCTGGATCTTCTAGAGCAAGTCTTTGTGCTGCCTCAATACATGCATCTCGACCTATAACTGGAGTAATAATTCCTGCTTTTTCTCCCACATCATTGTCTCTGTCAATACAAATTACTAGTAATTTGTTGGCAGTAGATGCATTGACATCTTTTTCAACTTTTTTTGAGCGTTGAGACATTCTATTTTTATTACTGAATCGCTTTTTAACGATTTCCAATCTTTATGATTAGTAAAATTCGGTTTTGAGGCTATGGTCTTGTTTGATCTGAATTTTTGATAAATTCAATTGATTCTTGTTTTAATGATTCAATTTTTTGTATCGTTTCATTAATTTCATCATCTGTATCTCCATTTTCAATTAAATTTGCTAATACCTTGGTTTCACCAATGTATTCGTTGAATTTTTTCATTGCATCCATATAGCTAATGTAACTATCTTGCCATTCTTCAGGTGGTTTTGATGTCACAAATTCACTTATTTTCGAAGTGACTTGTGAGGATGTTACTTCAGCATTTTCAATGTATGATTGCGGGGAAATTTTTTCATTTAGAAGATTTTGATAATCAATATCTATTTCTTCTTGTAAAACCTCATGAATATTTTTTACTCCATCAATGTATCCACCATAATCTGAAACCACAAATGTTGTTTCACTATTTTGTGGTGTTAGATATAATAGAAAACTTGCACCCGTAATTGCTGCTAAAATAATAATTGTAACTATAATTCCTTTTTTTGTTGCCATTTTGTAACTTTATGATTTAGGAGTTTATAACTGATGATCTTTCTAATAATCACAATTTAGTTGATAAAAACCTAAAAGAATCAGATATTTCGTACTAAAAATGGAATTTTTTTAATTTACACTTTAAATATTTGAAATTTTTGTTGTTTTTTGTTTTTTCGTGCATAAAAAAAATTACGCACATCCAGTTTATAGTGAAATAATATTCACAGCCTCTTCCTAAATACCACTATGTTTGAGAAATTTCAGAATGGTTACAGCATATTGCGTAAAATGCAGAGAAAAAAGGGACATTAAAGATCCCAAAGAAACTAAACTAAAGAATGGACGTCCTGCCGTAAAAGGTACATGTCCAGAATGTGGAACTAACGTATTCCGAATTGGCGCAATGCCAAAAGAATAGTCTTAGATAAAGTCCACACGACTTCTCTTTTTCAAAACCCATATAGGGTCTTCTCCACACTATTTTTCAGTGACTAAATCAGACTATGAAAATTTGCTTAAACGAATTGAAGATAAGCTAGGTGACCCAAATAAAGAAAGTTCTGAACGATTTGAACTTCCTATTGTAGATGTAATGTGGGAAGGTCAAAAGACGTTTTTACGTAATTTTTCAGAATTCCCAAAAAAACTTCGTAGAGATCCTGATAAAGTTTTACAGTACCTTTCAAAAGAATTTGCTGTTCCTGCTGAAAGGCTAGGTGACAAGGCAATGTTTGTTGGAAGAAGAGCCCCTGATGATTTCACTAGATTATTTCAAATCTATGTTAAAGATTATCTTGAATGTACAACATGTAAAAGTCCTGACACAAAAATTCTAAAAGAAAATCGTATATCATTTTTAATTTGTGAAGCATGTGGTGCAAAATCAACTCTCAAAGGCAAATATGCGTAATGCCATTTTCTGTACGCGTTAATAATTATCAAAACAATTCCATGCTGAACATTTGTGATGCAGAACTATTGGGGAAAAAAATAACTCAAGACAAATTAGATATGAATATCAGTAAAAGCTATTATGGTGAAAAATTAGTTGAAAAAGAAGAAGCAGAACATTTACTAAAAAATTCTTCAATCATAAACATGGTTGGCAAAGAAACTGTTTCTTTATCAATAGAACTTGGAATAGGAACTGAAAATGGAATTAAACTTATTTCTGGTGTTCCTTTTTTGATTATTTATAAAATGTGAAATGTCATCTAGCACTAAAAATAATTCACACGCACTTTTATTTTTTGAAAAGAAATTTTTTACATATTGGAGTTGTATTTTTTCATGACTGATATACTTAGTAGAAAATTAGAATCTAAAATTGATAATAAATTAAATGCAAAAGCTAAACGTAAACATTTACCTGACGGTTTTAAGAAAGGTAAAGTTGTCAATGAGGTTTTAGACAAACCCACTGTCATGACTCTTTACAATATGATTAAAGATCATATTATTGCATATGTCAATGGCGCTGTTAGTGCCGGAAAAGAATCTGTTTTGTTTTGGGGAGTCGATGAAAATGATGCTGGTGTCGCATTGAAAATTTATCTTGTTAGTACTTCGAATTTTAAAAAACGTGAACCATACATTTTAGGTGATCCTAGATTTACTCATGTCAAAAAAGGAACAAAAAACCTAGTTTATCTCTGGGCAAGAAAGGAATTTCGTAATTTGACTCAATGCTATGATGCTGGAATACCTGTACCTAATCCTCGAAATGTGACTAATAACGTGCTTGCCATGGATTTTGTGGGTGAAAATGGCTCTCCCTCAAAACAATTACTAAATTCAGAAGTAGATGAAAATGATTACAATCAGGCAATTTCAATTTTAAAAGATATGTACCATAAAGCAAAATTAGTCCATGGTGACTTTTCAGAATATAATATTTTTAAAACCTCTAATGGATTGGTAGTTTTTGATTTGGGATCTGCTGTTGATCTCAGACATCCAAATTCAAAACAATTCCTTAAAAGAGATATTAATAACATTAGCAAATTCTTTAACAAAAGAGGCATTACAGTTGAAGATCCAGAAAAAATATTTGAGGAAATAACAAAATGAGTTTTGAAAAATTAATTCGTGTTCCAAATGATCGAATTGCAGTTTTGATTGGAAAGTCTGGTAATGTTAAATTAAAAATTGAAGAATCTTGTCATGTGTCTTTAGATATTGATGGTGAAACTGGTGAAGTTTTGATAAAAACTATTGGAGATGTTGAAAAAATCCAACCTTTCAAAGCAATGGAAATCGTTACTGCAATTGGTAGAGGATTTTCGCCTGAAAATGCAATGACTTTGTTAGAAGGTGAGAATACATTACATGTAATTGATCTTAGAGAGTTTGTTGGAAAATCTAATGCAAATGTTGAAAGGATAAAAGGGAGAATTATCGGAGAAAGTGGTAGGGCAAGAAGAAACATGGAAAATCTTACTAGTACACACATCTCAGTTTATGGAAAAACAGTTGCAATTATTGGCGATGCTACTAAATTACGATTAACAGTTGATGCTATATCTGCAATTTCTAGCGGCGGCATGCATGGTGCAGTTTATGATAAATTAGAAGCTGCAAACAGAAGAACAAAACAAGAAAAAATGCAATTGTGGGAAGATCAAGATGTCTTCTATTAAGGAAAAATTTAATCAAATTTCACCTAGTGAATTCTTTTACAGTAATCGTGATTTAGCAGGATTTAGTAATCCTACTCGTTCTCTTTATACTGCTGTTAGAGAATTTGTTGAAAATGCATTAGATGCATGTGATCAAAAAGGCATCTTACCTGATGTTCATTTAACAATAAAGGCAGTTGACCCTGAAAAACCAGATCCTAAGCCCTACATCTTGACTGTAAAAGACAATGGTCCAGGAATTGATGCAGAACACATCCCTCTGGCATTTGGAACTGTACTATATGGTTCAAAATTTGGTCTGAAACAAGCAAGAGGAATGTTTGGATTGGGTGCTACTATGGCAATACTTTATGGTCAAATTACTACAAACAAACCTGTAACTGTAAAAAGTTCTTCAGATGCAAAAATTCAAAATCAATTTGAAATATTATTGGATATTCAAAAAAACAAACCAGTAATTGTAAAACATACTACAAAAGAGATTTCAAAAAAAGGACTTAGCGTGAGTATTTGTTTGGAAGGTGATTACTCAAAGGCAGGAAACAAAATCAGAGATTATGTTTATGAAACTTCTCTGATTACTCCTTATGCTTCAATAACTTTTGATGATCCTAAAGGACAGAAATTCAGTCATCCAAGATTTGTAAAAGATATTCCTGCACCTCCAACAATAATTAGACCTCACCCACATGGAATTGATGTTGAACGAATACGACGTATGATAGTTGAATCACAATTTGAAATTCCAACTATTGATGATGCAATGATTGAAAAAGTTAGAAAAGATTTAGGGTTATCAAAAAAGAGTCTTAGTTTTACTTCAATTATGGATAAGGCAAAGAAAAAATGGAAAACTCTTCCACGTCAAGTTCGTGTTGTAATAGCTTTGATGTCTTTTCTAAAAATGGATTTTGAAAAACTAAACAAAATTAGAATTGAAGATATTGATATGCCTAACAAAAAATTATTTTATTGGGATTTTGGTGACTCTCAATCAAAATCAGTTGATATGGATCCTGAAAGTCAATATTTCAAACAACTGACTAACACTGTTCAGGGAGAACCTCTTACCACATTCTTAACAAAAAGATTTCAACGTGTAGGTCCTACCACTGCAGTAAAATTTGCTGAATTTGCAAAACTCAAACCAGAAAAAAGAATGGGAACTTTGTCCAATCAAGAATTAGTCAATTTGAGTGATGCACTTCAAAAATATGATGATTTCATGGCTCCTGATTCAAGTTGTTTGGCTCCTTTAGGTGCAGAACCTTTGGAAAAAGGAATAAAGAAATTTTTCAATCCTGATTTTACTGCCGTTGTTCAACGTCCAGCTTCTGCTTACTCTGGATTCCCATTCATTATTGAAATGGGAATAGCTTATGGTGGTGATATCAAATCTGGTGGACCTCATGTGTATCGTTATGCTAATAGAATTCCTCTACTTTATGATGAGGGTAGTGATGTTGTTCTCAAAGTTGTTAATGACACTGATTGGGGAAGGTATAAGGTAAAAGGAGAGCCTCCATTCATTATCGTGTCTCATATTTGTTCAACTAGAATTCCTTACAAAACTGCAGGAAAA
>JABJDB010000047.1 GCA_018668425.1 Nitrososphaerota archaeon
GAAAAACAGCTGCTAAAAAGAAAGTAGCAAAGAGAAAACCAGCAAGAAAAACAGCTGCTAAAAAGAAAGTAGCAAAGAGAAAACCAGCAAGAAAAACAGCTGCTAAAAAGAAAGTAGCAAAGAGAAAATCTAGACGATAATTTTCTAAACCTTTACTCTTAATTGTATAATATTATAGTGGGTTTTACATTATTATTTTAGTAATGAACAAACGTGGAATTATTATTTTTGTAACTGGCTTAGTTTTAATTGGAATTTCTCTTTCTCTTGCATCATCTGTGATTCCTTCTGATGTTACTGGACCTAATGATGTGTCAATGTCTATTTTGTTTGAAGGTATGTTTGATGAAATCTCTGATGAAACATTAATTGAGCCTGGATATTCTATTTTTACTTCTTTTGGTGTTCATTCATCTAATGTCCCTGTTTTGTGGGGAATTCAAATTGTTGATTATCAACCTGGCGACAAACTTTCTATAGCTATTTCAAATATTTTTGGTGATGATTATGGTGTGTTTGTTCTAGATGATCCTATGTTGTTTGAATTATTAGAAATAGAGCAATCTGACACTTTGAATTTTGAAATTCAAAATCTTGGTGATAGAAATGTACATGTTGTAACTATGTTTTCAGAAGATCCTGAAAACTCTGATGCTTTTTCTGATTCAAATTCCCCTGCAATGAAGATGGTTTACCCTCTTGCAATTTCAGGAATATTATTACTAATTGGAATTGTGATTTTGATGATTGGAGTATTTGTAATACTTGTAGATCTAAAAAACTATCAAAATAATAAAAGAAGTTATTGAGGATTAATTTCCATTTGACCAAATTTACCTTTAGTTAAGGATACTTCTCCTTTGAACTCATTGGTATATCCATTTGTGATTTGAACCGTATCGCCGACATTAACTGCCTTGATATCATCGCCCCACAATGTCAATTTCATTTGATCATCTTCGCTTTCACCATCAGCTATTACTGCATCACAGACATCAACTGTTCCTCCACTTTTGAGATTTACAGTTCTTGGGTCTCCTTTGCTTTTAACTTCTGATTTGACATTAACTCCACTACGCATTTTTTTTGCTTGTGCAATTGGTATAAATTCTGCCATGTATTTTGGAGTCGATTTCTCACGATTATAAGCTTTGTTAAAAAATTAGCAAAATCATGGATCAATTTTGAAATTACTACAAAACGAAATTGAAAAATATCAGTCAATGTTGAGTTTCATTGCAGAGGTATCGAAGCCCGGTCAACCGAGAGGGACTCAAGATCTATAATATAGGAAATCCCTTCTCTCAGGAGTTCGTGGGTTCGAATCCCACCCTCTGCACTACACTTTATTCAAAATTATGTATCTCTGAGATTTTTAAAAAAAAACTATGCAACTAGGGATTTTACTTTGGTTACTGAATGCGTAGAAATCTCTTTGTGCATGTCTGCCACGTCTTCATCTTTGAAATTAAGATTACATCTATAACATTTCCAAGATTCGGTGGTCATGCCTATATATACGCACAAATTGCTTATAAAGATATTGCATGATTGATCCAATTTCTTACAATACCTGATCAATCTTTTCTAAAATGTGAAATTTTTATAATTTTTTGGATCATTATGCAATTTTTTCATGACTACTGGATGATCCAAGGGTTTAGAAACAAAAAAAGTGGAATTATTTTTGAAATATGGTTGATATTTTTGAAATTTTTGGAGAATATTCGTATTTAGGAATTTTTCTTGTATTACTTGGAGTAAATGTATCTCCAATTCTAATGCCTCCAAGCTGGATTGTTTTGACGTCATTTTACCTTCTTGATCCAACTTTGAATGTAGTTATTCTTGCAGTAGTTGGTGCAACTGGTGCAACAATTGGGCGGTATTTTCTTAAAAGAATTAGTGGTGTGTTTAGACGATTTGTTGGAGAAGAACAAAAATCTAATCTTGATATTATTGGAAATTATTTGAACAATAAAAAATATGGTTATGTGATTGCATCATTTCTGTTTGGTGCAACTCCTCTTCCAAGTAACATGTTATTCATCACTTATGGTTTGATGCGTGTAAAAAATATTGGAATCTATATTGGATTTTGGTTTGGTAGGATGATTTCATATATTATTATGATTTATTTTGGCAATGCTGTTTTAAGACCTTTTTTAGAAATGTTTGAAGATAGATTAACTGCAATTTTATTAATTGATGGTGTTGGTATTGGTGTGATTGTTTTGTTTGCATCAATTAATTGGACCGTACTAATCACTGAGAGAAAAATAAAATTTGTAAAACCTAAAATTTGGAGATTCTAATTGTCTGTAATTAATTCTATAAAAAACGATATGAAAAAAATCATATCGAATGATTCTGCTCATGACTTTGATCATATTATGAGGGTATACAAGAATATAGAAAAAATTTCAAAAACTGAAAAAGTAAATAAAAAACTAGTTCTAAGTGCTGCATTATTACATGATTTAGTTTCATATCCAAAGTCAGATAAACGTTCAAAAAATTCATCAATTGAGAGTGCAAAAAAATCAAAAACTATTTTGCAGAAATATGATTTTACTGAAAAAGAAATTGAAATTGTTTCTGATGCAATACGTGATCATAGTTTTTCTCAAAATAAAATTCCTGAAACTATGGAGGGAAAAATCCTTCAGGATGCCGATAGACTAGATGCACTAGGTGCAATAGGAATAGCTCGTGTCTTTGCTACTGGCGGTTCTTTGAATAGACTATTTTACAATCCTAATGATCCATTTTGTAAGAAAAGAAACCCTGATGATAAAACGTGGACTGTTGATCATTTTTTTGCAAAATTACTCAAACTAGAATCCCTAATGAATACAAAATCAGGTAAAATTGAGGCAAAAAAAAGAACTAAAGTGATTAAGGAATATCTGAAACAACTAAAATCTGAAGTTTAGATTTCTTTTCTATCTCTAAAATAGGACTTTTAGATTTCAATACGCTTGTTCTTATAGGAAAGAATTCTCTGTGAATTATGTCCGAAGACAGAAAAATGTACAAATGTACCTGTTCTGACTGTAAAAAAGAAACTGAGGTTCCTTTTGAACCAGCTGCAGACAGACCAGTATATTGTAAAGAATGTTACCAAAAGAAAAACCAAAAGTAGAAGATTTAGACTAGTTTCGTTTGATTAATTTTAAACTTGATTATTTTCAAATATTCTTTTTTTATTTTTTTTATACCCTCAAATTCTATCTATAAAATATGATATTCTAGCAGTAGCCGTTATTGGAATTAGAAGAATTTAGCCTGTTTTAGCCATATTTCGTATTTTCAAATTTCTTAGTTTACAAATATCTTTGAATTACTTTATCCTGTATCGAAGTATTGCTAGTACAGAGTCATTGATTTCTAGTTTTTTTATTATTTTTTGAGATGCAGCAAATTCAATTTTTGATGATGTCTTTTTTGCAATTTCCAACATTTTGATTATATTTTTGAATTTGGGATTAGAGTAATAATCCGTAGATACAATCAGTGTATCTACTGCTCCTATTTCTAATGCTTTGTAAATAACATCGTTTCTTTTAGCAGTCAATCCATCTTTAACTAATTTTTCATATTTTTCAATAATTTCTTCAACATATTTTTTTCTATGTTGATACAAGTGATGAATTATTTTCTTTTCAATATCTCTTAGTGATGTGGAAAAAGACAAGGTTTCTACAAATCTACATTTTTTTGTCAATTCAGAGTCAAGTTCACCATAAAATTCAGTTTTAGCAGGCCCAATCCCACCCAATAAAATTAACTCTGAATTTGAATCCATCATTCTGACTTTGTTTGCAACTTTCTTAAAGAAAACATGAATTTTTGTCTGTCTTGCCCTTAGGAATCGTCCTTGACTTTGTCCACCTTTTCGATGTCTTCCCTGTAAATCAATTCGTAGTTTAGATTCTTGGATAATTTGACTTCCATGAAATTTTTGTATCCTTGCAGTTTTTTGATCAAGTGTTACCAGTAAAACATCATGATTGATTTTGAGAATATCATGGAATGGTTTAACGAATGGTTTTTTACTTACCATGTATGTATATGGTAGTTTTTTTGATGTTCCAATTTCTTCAATGTTTACTTTGCCGTTTTTTATCCATCCAAAAATACAAAGAGTTTTTGTAAATTTTCCTGCAGATGGGGGATTTTTTTTAAGTTCTGTAATTCTTTTTTCAATTTTTGATTCTATTTTTTCTAATGATTCACTTCTCTTTGTTTCCTGTAGTAATGATATTGTTTCTTGTCCCTTACCATAAGGATAATACACCGAGACACACTGGGAATCAATTTGTTTTAATTCATGTAAAAATTGGTTTATCTGCAACCATTCAGAAGGAATAATTTCAGAAGAGTCTAGGTTTTTCTGCATAACTCTTCTTTTTTCTTTTTGTATAAATTCTAAACAAATTAACCGTAATCGACATATCTGTCATAGCGAGTTTCAACCTCGTTATTCTCGCCTGACTTTATCTTTTTAATTTCCTCTGCTTTTCTAAAATCTACATACTTGTTGATTGCTGCAAATTCTTCATCTTTTGGCAATGACTCAAAAATTGGATTTATTTTCTCAAAATACTCTAGTGTTTTCTCTCTGTATTCTTCACGAGTAGGCTTTTTGATCCCTTTCATTCTAAACCAAATTACTGCCCAGCTAGAGCCTGTAACATGGGGCAGTAAATCAAATGCCCGCTGAATCTCAAAACGTTCGTCGTTTCTCATGATTTTTGCAAAAATCTTGCAGCTGATTTTGCAAAATATGTTACAATCATATCAGCTCCTGCTCTTTTAATTGATGTTAGAATTTCAGATGTTATGTTATCTTCATTTACATATCCTAATTGAGATGCAGCTTTTACCAATGCATATTCCCCTGAAACACTGTATGCTGCAACTGGAACGTTGAATTTTTTCCTGGTCTCTGAAATTATATCCAAGTAAGATAGTGCTGGTTTTATCATAACAATATCTACTCCTTCTTCGATGTCTGTTTCTATTTCCATCATTGCCTCTCGTGCATTTGTATATGGAACTTGGTATGTTTTTCTGTCTCCGAACTTTGGTGCACATTCTGCAGCATCTCTAAATGGTGCATAAAAGTTTGAACGATGTTTTGCTGAATGTGACATTATTGAAACATCTGTAAATCCTTTCTCATCAAGTGCTTTTCTGATTGCAGATACTTGTCCGTCCATCATTGCAGATGGTGATACTGTATCTACTCCGGATTTTGCTAGACTAATTGCAATTTTTGAAAGTGTATCTAAACTGATATCATTATCTATTTTATCACCTGAAATAATTCCACAGTGTCCTGTTGATGTAAATTGACAAAGACAGACATCTGCCATTATTACAATTTTATCACCAAACTTTTCTCTGATTTGTGATGCAGCTTTTTGTACAATTCCGTTATCATCAAATGCTGAAGTTCCTGCTTCGTCTTTTTGTGTTGGAATTCCAAATAACATAATTGCAGGAATTCCTAAATCAATTATTGTTTGAACTTCTCCATTGATATCCTCTAATGGTAATCTCTCAATTTCTGTCATTGATTCTACTTTGACTCTTTCTTTGAGGTCTTCTTGAACAAATACGGGACATATGAAATCTTTTGGAGACAGTCTTGTTTCTTGTACTAGGTCTCTCATTTTTTCTGAAATTCTTAATCTACGCAGTCGTTTTGTGGGAAATGACATATCTCAAATTTTCTTTGGGTAAAATATAATCCTAGTCTGCCTGGTTCTGTTTGTAATCAAAGAGTTTACTTGCTAATTCTACAACATCTGGTTTTCCCTGCTCTGATGCTTTTCTGATATTATTCATTGGAGTTGAAACAATACTCTCAACAACAGCTTTTGTTAATTCTTCGATAATCTTAATCTTTTTCTCATCTTTTTCATCAAGCATAGATAGTGCTTTTTGTAATTCTTTTATTCGTAGACTGTCAATATTTTTGAAAACGTCTTTTACAAGTGGTTCTGCATCTAGTCTTTTCATTGAGGCTTCTAATACAGAAACTTCCTCGTTAATTATATTTTCAACGATTTTTACTTTGTTTTGTCGTGCGTTCATGTTTTTTTCGACCATTTCAGCTATCTGATCTAAATTCATCAGCTTAACTCCTCCAATTGTTGCTACTTTTTCATCAACAGTTCTGGGATTTGACAAATCTAAAATCATCATTCCTTTGTTTTTCCCATTCATTGCTGTAGTGATTCTTTCATGAGTTACAAGAAAATACGGTGCAGTTGTTGCAACAAAAATTACATCATATTTATCAAATCCTGATAAAACATCTTCAAACTTTACAGCTTCTCCCCCCATTGTTTCACAAAATGTTTGTGAACGGCTAATTGTTCTACTAGTTACATTAAATCCATAATCTCTTCTTTGCAGAGACTTTGCAACAAGAGTTGATACTTCACCTGTTCCAATTAGTAGAATCTTTTTTGTTTTTAATTCATCAATATTTTCTTCTGCGAGTTTTACTGCCATTGAACCTACTGAAATCCCGCCTTTTCCAATACCGCTAGAATTCCTAATCCTTGTTCCCATTCTGATTGCTTTATCAAATAGTGTATTGAGATGCTGGCCTGATGCTTTGATTTCTCTAGCAGATGTAATTGATTTTTTTATTTGTCCTAGAATTTGTTCTTCTCCTAATACCATTGAATCCAATCCTGAAGTTAATTTCAAAAGATGATGTAATGCTTCTTGATTTTCAACAAATTCTACATTTTCATTAAATGATTCCTCTTCTAGTCCTGTTAGTGAGGCCCATGTTTTTTTAATTTTTTCAATCTCAGTTGATTTTGATTTTCCAAATAATTCTATTCTGTTACATGTCTGAATAATTACACATTCATCTAGTCCTGAATCTTTTTTGAATTTTTCATAAGCATTATCGATATCTTTGATAGTAAATTGTTCTAAAATATGGATTGGTGAATTACGAAAAGTCACACGTGCATTGATTATGTTTTGAGTCATTTCCAATTTTCCAGCATTAGTATAGCCTGCTTTTCAGCTTTTTTCACCTGACCGTCATCTATTAACTGTTTAATCTTTTTATCACTCATGATACTGCTGAGATATTCTTTTCTCTGAATTTGAGTATGGATTGATTTTTTTGCAAGTTCACGTGCGATCTTTTGAATTTTAATTTGAGCGATATCTTGTTTTGTGATAACTTTTTTGAATATTTTTTCTGATTTTAATTTTAATTTTTTTGACATTGCAGGACTCTTTCCTCCTGTAAAAATCGCAATCTGTATCATATTTTCAAAATCAATTATTGCAGGATTTGAAAAATCACTTTCTTCAGGATTATCTGAACTATATGCGATGATTTTTGATTTTTTAGCAGCAGAAACAATCTTTTGATTAATTTTTTTATCATTTGTAGTTGTGATTATCATGTATGGTTTTAATTTTGAAATGAATTTTGTGTCTTGAATTTTTTTCTTTTTTAATATTATTTTTTTTAATTTTGATAATCTGCTTATTTTTGAATTCACCAAATCACTGAAAACTATGATTTTACAGTCTTGTTTTAACAATGAATTAATTCTCTTTTCTGCTTCATTTCCACCACCGATGACAATTATTGTTTTATTTTGAAGATTTAGATCAACTATCATCGATCAAAAAGCCTTCGGTTTCTATTTATGTATTAAAAATATACACGCAAAATGCTAGTTACGTTTTTAATTGAATGTTAACTCATTGGTTACATGACTTCTATGGATGAGTTGGATAAGGAAATTCTTAATGAAATACAATGGTCATTTCCACTTGTAACTAGACCTTTTGATGCTATTGCTAAAAAATTCAATACTACTCCTGAAATTATTAAAGAACGTCTTAACAGTCTAAAAGAAATTGGTGTCTTAAGACAACTTAGTGCCATATTTGATACAAGGAAACTTGGATACACTAGTTCTCTTGTTGCAATGGAAATTGAATCTGATAAACTAGAACATGTTGCAAATCAAATTAATCGTCATCCTGGTGTCAGTCATAATTATGAACGTGATCATCAATTCAATTTATGGTTCACTTTAGCTGTCCCTCCTGGAACTGATTTGAAACAAGAACTTGAAAAATTCAACGTACTAAAGGGAATTAAAAAGGTGAGAATGCTTCCTACTTTGCAATTATTCAAAATTGGTGTAAAATTAGATTTAGTTGATGATAAGAAACACGATATTGCTCCAACTGAAGAAAAAAAAGAAATTAAAAACACAAAGTTTGAACCAACTGAACAAGACAAAGACTTTATCCGCGAATTACAAAAAAACATGGACATTATTGATGAACCATTTGTGAATGCTGCAAACAATCTTGGCCTAACTGAAAATGAAGTATTTGAAAAGATGAAACACTATGAAGATATTGGCGTGATGAGAAGATTTGCAGCTATACTTCGACATAGACAAATTGGATTTACTGCAAATGGAATGATTGTTTGGAAAGTAGATAATGATAAAATTTCTGAAGTTGGCTCAAAATTAGGTTCATTTCCTCAAGTAAGTCACTGTTATGAACGTCCAACATACCCTGATTGGCCATACAATGTATTTTCTATGATTCATTGTAAAACTCAAGATGAGGCATATGATGTTGCAAAGACAATTCAAGATCAAATCCATGTTGATGATTATAATATTTTATTCAGTACTCGTGAATTCAAAAAAACAAGAGTTGAATATTTCGTAGAAA
>JABJDB010000048.1 GCA_018668425.1 Nitrososphaerota archaeon
AATTTTTCACACATCCATTGTGTAATGTCTGAAAGATTTTTTCCATTCTTTAACATGTTAGTTCTGATTAAATGAGTAGCCGCATCTCTGTCTCCTACTCTAAACCATGTCTCCTCACCAAAAACTTCCATTTGACGTAAAAAGTTGAAAGTATCTTTTTTGACTCCCCATCCTTTTTCAGTATCTAACAAATCTGCTAAACCATACACAATAGTATCAATGTCTGGACACACATAGAGCCCATAGAGCCAATAATTGTCTCCTACGTTACTTACTACATTTACTTTTGATTCTTGAGATACAAACCCTCTAACTAGTTTGACTGAACCTGTTCCTCCTGCTAAAACTGTAATCATATCATATTCCTCTAAAACTACAAAGTTCACATACGGCACTCCATATTACTTTTTCAAAATTATATTTCGTTGAAAATTTTGGATAAGTTTATTACTACAAATCCGTGATTTTATGCGTGTCTAGATCTCTGATTTTGACAGTTTTAATTGCAGGCCTCATTGTTATTGGTACTAGTGCTCCTGCATGGGCAGCACAATTTGATGCTAAAATTAATCCAAATTCTGATGAATCTCCATTTAAAATAAGTTATCTCAAAACCGTCTTCATTGAATATCCTAATGGTGGTAATTTGTTTGATGAATTACGTGGAAATGAATGGACCATAGATGGTACTGCTGATTCATCAGATCCTGGAGTTCAAAAACTCATGAATGAATTAAATTCACAAATTCAGGCTGATGGAAGTCAAGCAAGAATTTCTGACTTGAATGTATCTTATGATTTTCACCTTAAAGCAAGAAACATCAATACCTCTGTTGATTATCGGGTAATTTTAGAAGGAACTTTAGCTGATTATGTAATTACTGATGATGGTCAAAGAACTTTAATTGATTTAGGTTGGAGGGGATTTACCACTGATGCTGAAATTGTAATTGATGGTATTGAAATTAACATTCCAATAAATCTTATTGAAGATTACGAGTCTGAAGCTTATACTTTTATTTCTGGAACTGAAGCCGAAGAGATTCTTAACAAACCTCTCATAAACGCTGAATTTATTTTAGAACAACCAATGACAAACTGGCACTTTTTGTTTGATCCAACTGGAATCAATGCAGATGCCAGTACATTTGGATTAGATGAAAGTATTTCTGGATTTGTTGTTTCTACTTGGACTATGGGTGAAAGTAGTATTAGGGAAGGAAGACAAGTTGAACGTGTCTTTGAAGCAGAAATAAATTCTGATGAAACTTATACTATTAGAAGTGTTCAATCAGCTGATGCGGCTACTTTGGCTGTAATTGGTTTTGGTGCATTAGATATCATTGATGGTGTTGAAATTGCAGGTGTAACTCCAACTCCTCCAGAAGGCTATGCTACAACTTCTACTGGTGAATTTCCTGTAATGATTGTTTATGGAATGGCTGGAATGGCTGCAATTGGTGGTATTGGATTTTTCATTTTCAGTAATCGTGCTTTAAAGAATCAACAAACCGAACAACAAGGAATTGATCCTAACAGACTAGTAGGATATGAGACTAGTGCATCTTCTGGTGGTTATCAAACTAACAGAGGTGAAGCACAATTAAAAGACGATAGTGATTATCAACAAACCCGAAGTCATTATGATGATGCACCACAACAACAAAGTCCACCTCCTCAAGCAACACCTTCTACTGAAGAGGAAGCAGCATGTGGATGTGCAGCATCTGCTGAGATGGGTTCTGAATGTGATTGTGAAATGCAAGGTGCATGTCTTTGTGATGGAACATGCAAATGTAATGCAAGTATTTGTAAAGACCAAGTTAAATCAATGAGTTAATTTTTTAAAATTTTTAAAAAAATAATGTGTGCTGGGAGTAACCCTCCTTCTGTTTTCACGATATTTCGCTTTGCAGCCTACCTGAACTTAGTACAGGATCTTAGAGTTCTGTTTGGCTTTGCTCCATGTGGGACGGCTGTTTCATTCCTTTTATGGAAACCTCAGGTTTTCACCATCACTGTGCGCCATATTGGATTTATTTCTGCTCCGTTGCCAACCATCTCTGATTATCTATCTCCAGATCACATTTCCTGTATGGAGGGAGGAGTTTCCTCTGCCGTAGCAGCGTGTCGTGCTCCAGCTCACATGATTTCTCTTTAATCTAATTGAATTTGAATATTACTTTTCAGGTTTTGT
The DNA here is from genome assembly GCA_018668425.1 of Nitrososphaerota archaeon. Taxonomy (GTDB): domain Archaea; phylum Thermoproteota; class Nitrososphaeria; order Nitrososphaerales; family Nitrosopumilaceae; genus Nitrosopumilus. The sequence goes on from JABJDB010000048.1 coordinate 2,198, forward strand.
GCCTGTGATGAACAAAGTTCCAAATTCTCTCTGCCATTTTTTATTACTTTTTGAATCTTTGATTTGTTTTGTTTTTACAATCAATCCTGATTTTTTAAAAAATTCTTTCCATTCTTTTTTTGAATGATGATGCATTTGTATTTTCATTATTTTTGACCATCTTGCAGTTGATTTATTTTCTGTGTAAAAATCAGTTCCACAAAAAAATTCTCCACCTGGTTTTAATAATTTGTAAATTCTTTCTAATGCTATCTCAATAGAGTCTGCATAGTATAGTGATTCCATTGAAAAAATATAATTAAATTTTCCTGTATATTCCCACGATTCTATATCTGTATGAAAAAAACTTTCTTTATTGTTGATGATTTTCTTTTTTGCTTGGGTGATCATTTTTTTACTTTTATCAATTCCAATTGCTTTTTTACAATTCTTTTTTTCTGCAATTTTTCTTACTACCCAACCATTACCGCAACCTACATCTAGAAATGTAAATTTCTCATCAAATGGTATTGTTTTTAGAAATTTTGATACATTTTTTCCATGACCTTCTTCCATTTCTTCTGCTTTTCCGTTTTGGGCCCATTTGTCAAAAGTTTTTCTAACACCATCCATATTTTATTTGGAAATTAATTTCAATTAATCTCTTTTTCTTACTGAGCTTTGATATGAACAACTCATACGTTTTGCTTATATCTAATTTTTAGTACTTTCTTTTGAATACAATTGCCTGTTGAATCATGTAGAAATTGCGGTGGAATCTTAATTGAGAATGCTAAATGTTTTCAATGTATGAAATCAACTAGAATGATTTGTGGTACTTGCAATTCTTCTACCTCTGAGCAATTCCATTCAATTTGTACGTCCGCCCCCAAACATATCAAATCTTCGCCTAAAATTGAGTCTGGAAACTATCAAAGAATAGTTGTCATGGCTTGATTTTATTTTCGTATTATAGCTACTCAAGTTTTAAGTATAATGAATCTCGGTTGAAATCCTTATGGGGCAAATTCCTTTAGTTTTAGGCTTAATTGCAATACTTGTGATGCCTGTTTATGCATCAGCTCAAAGTCCTGACAGGATAACTCTATTAGAAAATTTTGGTGATTATGATAAAGGTGAACCCCTGTTCATTTATGGTCAAATCGCAAGTATTGTTGATGATTCTTTTTTGATTATGCAAATCATTAATCCTGAAGGTGATCTGTGTCAAATACAACAACTTACTCCTCTTACAAATGGTGTTTTTATCACTGATGTCATCCCTCTAAAGGGCAGAATTTGTGGTATTTCAGGTGAATATGAAATTAAATTATTTTATGGTGATTATGCAAAATCCACCACATTTACTGTAACTTCAAAATCTTTCCTTGAATCAAACAATGATCAAAAAATTTCTTTGTCACAAAAATTAATAACTTCACAATCATCATTAATTGCTGAATTATTTGAAATCTCTTCACCTACATCTTCTCCAACTTCAAATGATTTGTTTGAATTAGAATCCGCCTATGTTGATTTGTGGAATGAATTTTTTGTAGATGATTTGATTTTTGAAATAAATCCTATAATTAGACCTGCTGTATCTTCTTCATTGGATTCTGTACAAGAATTATTAAACAAAGATGAAATCTCTTTTGAAATTGCAAAGTCTATTGATAAGATAATTTTTTCTGCAATATTTTATTATGAAATTGGAGATAAAACCAAAGCAATTGATTTGTTAACTGATGCATTTGTTGATATTAGAAATGTTAATCCTGAAAAAACCTCTCAACGAACACTTACTTTTGATGAATTAGAGGAGACATTACTAAATTTGATGAAAAAATCTGACACTGTTATGAATAGACAAGTAAAGGAAGAAGTGGGATTTATTTTTGCTAGAGGCACGGCTCCTCTTTATTCTGACGAACTTGGTAATTTGATTGATCTTCTTTCAAAATCAAGATATCTTGATATTGTATCTCGTAAAGATACCTCTCTATACAATCTCGTTACTAATACTTGGGGTCCATTACCTGACGATAATGGATTGAAATCCTCTTTCACAAATAAAGATAGCATCGCTGAATTATTGGAAAATAAAGAAAAAGTGGATAAATTACATCAAGCAGCAATATTACTTCGAGATCTTACTAATGTTAATCGATTCATTTCTAGTGATTCTGCACAAAATAGTGATTTGGCAAATTTGATTTTATCTGACTGGGATAAATTGGAATCTAGTTTGATTCTTGCAACATCTGTTGATGACATTTTGAATGCCGAATCTGAAATTCATCAGATGACTCAGATTGTAGATATCTCATCAAGAATTAGTAAAAGTGTTGAAATTTCACAATTAAGTGGTATTGATTCATCATTAGTTAGTAATTGGAACTTACTTTTAGATCAGGTTAAAAATGCAGAATCCTCTGATGAGATTTTGGAAATTGTTTCAGAATTTGATCAATCTATAACTGAACTACGAGAAAAACGAAACCCTTTGGTTGTTTTGGAATTTCAATACAAGTCTATGAAAGAAAAAGCTGAACTTCAAGCAGATTATGAAAATTTATTCTTAATAGATAATGCTTTGAAAATTTTAAAGACTGCCAAACAAATGGAATCTGGAAATCCCTCTATCACTAGAATTGATAGAATCGAAGTATTGCTAAGTTGGGTTAGTGAAAAAGCTCCTGTGATAAAAGCAGATTTAGATTCGTATGATAAAGATGCATTCAAAGTACGTGCAAGTGATATTTTACAACGAGCAAAATCTATTGAAAATTTGGTTGAGTTGAGCCTAACTAAAAATCGATTCCTTCCAAATTATATTGAATTTACAGAAAAATTTACCGAAAAAATTGATACTGTACGTGATTTGGTAATTCAAAATGATCTTGATCAAGCTGATGTTCTTGTTCGTGAATTGTTTGATGAATGGACCCTGGTATCCAAAGCATATACTGATGATCCTCATGGCTCTGAAGTTGGTTACACTATAGATGAAATAAAACGAATTGAATTTCGTAAAAAATTAGATAACTACTCAAACATGGTTTCTACTTTTTACAATGCTGAATTTTCTACATATGTTGAAGATTATAATCAAATGATGGATGATGCTTATGCATTAATTGAGATTGCAAATTTTGTTGATGCTGAATTAATAATTATAAAAATTGGAGATTATCTTAGTGAACATTTAGTTTTGAACAATAGTAGTTTAATCTATAATATTTCATTTGATTCTGAAAAAGATATTTGGGTAATTAAAGGAGCAACTGAAAAATCTGTTTTTGATAGACGTGAAAATCTCTATGTCACTGTATTTGATATGGATGGTTCAACTCATAGCAGCTTAGAGTTTACTGATACTAAACAAGGCAATTTTTACACTCAATGGATTGCACCTACTGATCCTGGGCTTTATGTCGTGTTATTACAGTATAAGGATTCCAAAGCATCTCAAATTATTCATATTGAAGAACAATTTGATTCTGAATATTCTAGTTCAAACTTGAATATGGTGGAACTTGCACGTGAATTTGAAGAACTTGAATCATTTGCAAAAAAATTCGGTGGTGAAAATTTCCAAAATAATCCTAGATTTGCATCTGTAATTAATGAAATAAAATCTGGTTTTATTGATGTTGATGTTAATAATGTGGATGACAATTTGGATGAATTAAAAACTATTATTGAAAGATATTTACCAATTCGCTCACGTGTTGCAGTAATTGAGGCACAATTTGATGGTGATAAATTGGTACTGTCTGGTGCAGTTCAAAAATCCCTTGCATTTAGAGAAGATCTTTTTGTTGATGTATTTGATCAGAGAGGGAATTTAGTTGAAGAAATTACTCTTAGAGATAATTCTTCAGGATTATTCTCTGAAGTTTTATCCCAACCATTTGAATCTGGTGTATATGTTGTCCAATTACAGTATCATGATTTGATGGTGACTGATTTCTTTAATGTTCAATGATTAATTTTTTCCTTTTACTAAATTGAATAACTGTCTTACTGCCAGTTTTGGATGTCTTGTTGCTAATTTTAGCATATTTGATAACCCGAAATCTGCTTTTATGAAATCAAGAAATTCTTCTGATTTTAATTCTTTAATGATGTCTAATTCTTTATCCCATTCTTTATCTGATAATCCTATCCATCTATCTTGAACTTTGATTGCTGATTTGATTTTTGATTCAATCTCTTTTCTCCAATTATCTTCATATGGTAAAAGTGCAGATTCATCTGTCTTTCTTAATTTTATTGCATTTGATGAAACTGTTCCTGCAACCCTGCCAAATTTTATTGCATATCTAATCCCCTCCAATACTAATGGATTTGCTTGTCCTGCAGAATCTCCAACTAGAATCAAATTATTGTAAACTGTTTTTCGTGATAATCCATCATTTGGAATTAACCCATAATGAAACTCAATTGGTGTAATTTTTCCTAATTTTTTAATTGGACCTAATTTTGATTCCATTATTTCTTTGAGTCTTTGTGTGGGGTCAATGCCTGATTCTGGTTTTCCAACTCCTACCCCAATTCTTACAATATTTTTCCCTAATGGGAAAATCCATGCATATCCTGCAGGTGAATATTGTTGTCCTACCATTAACCACCATGTATCTGCATCTACATTTTCAACATTCACTTCATACTCTGCACCTGCACCAAATCTTTCCCATTGAGTAACAAATCCCATTGATTTGCTAACAGTAGATGAGAATCCACTTGCATCAATTACAACTTTGGAATGAAAAATTACTTCTCCTTCTGGACTTGTTCCCTTTACTCCTACGATATCTCCTTTCTCATTTTTTATTGCATCTGTAATGTTAGTTTTAACAAAAATTTCTGCACCTTCTTTTTCTGCCTGGAGTGCTAACCATCTGTATGTTTTTCTAACATCTAATACTGCTGCTCTTGGAACTGTATCACTAATTACCACTTCATTATTTGGCGAACAAAATGTAAAATTTTTGATTGGATTAAAACAATCATCTGGAATTCCAAATTCTTTGATATTTTGAATCCATGTAACTCCGCTTGTTCTTACTGTTTCTGCAATTGAATTCTCTTTTTCAATTATTGCCACTTTGACCCCATTTTTTGCAGCCATTAACGCGGCTGATGAACCTGCAGGGCCTCCTCCTACCACTACTAAATCATATTTGTATTCTTTAGGCAACTATATTGAATAATTTGTATCTAGGATATAATTTTGAGTACTGGTATTATTTTTTCAAAACCGGCATACCTGATGTATCATTTTCACGTTCTGCATCAAAAGTTTCCATATGTGCTAGATCTCTATGCATGTAACTGTGGGTCTTTCCTTCTTCTTTTCTACAGAATTTTGAATGAATCGTTTCTTCGATCTTTAGTGTGGTTTCATTTTCATGAAATAGACGCTGTCCACAATCAGGACAAACAAATTCTGGCATGAATAAAGTAATTCTCAAATCTATTTAGATGTTTCATAGTCAATTTTTAATTTTAGTTATATTTTAGACCCAAACTTTAGATGTTTAGGCATTGACTTTCTTTTATGGAAGAAATTGAAATCATATCTTTTGTAATGTGGTCTGTAGTTACAGGAATTGTGATGTTAGTTTCTGGATTTAGTTATGATGTGTATTTGAAGAAAAAGAAACGACAGATCTCCTAATTTTGAGATTATCCTTCTGATGCTGTTTTTCCGCCATCTACGTTTAGGATGGTACCTGTAATCCAATTTGCTTCATCTGATGCCAAAAATAATGCTGCATTTGCAACATCTATTGGTTCTCCAATTCTTGCAAGTGGTAATCGCTCTTCTAAAACTTTTCTTGCTTGAGGATCATCAAGATATGGTTTTATCATTCCTGAATTAATAATTCCTGGATTAACACAATTACATCTGATATTTTTTCTTGCATATTCTACTGCAATTGATTTTGTAAACATTGAGATTGCAGCTTTTGTGGATGAATATACTGCCAAGTGAACTCTTGGAATTGCTCTTTCACTAGAAATTGAACCAATATTTACAATTGCCCCACTTTTAACATCTGACATTTTTGAGAGAACCGCTTTTGTCATGTGGAATACTCCTAACAAGTTAATGTCAATTAATTTTTTGATATCTGAATCATTCATTTCATGAAAATGTTTTGGGTCATTGATTGCACCTGCATTATTAACTAGAATATCGATTTTCCCATATGTATCCATGATTTGATTCACAGCTTGTAATGCTTGAGATTCATCAGTCAAATCACAAGTAATTGATACTGTTGATTCTTCATTCCCTATCTCTTTTCTTGCATTCTCTAGACCTTCGAGGTTTCTTGCAATCAGAACTACTTTTGCCCCTTCTTCTGAAAATCTCTTTACGATACCTTTTCCAATATCACTTGATGCACCTGTAACGATCACTACTTTATCATTTAATCTCATAATCTAATCTAGTTCTCATGGTTTATAGAATTTTTGCTGAGTTTTATTCATAAATTTGATTAATCTGATTCATTGATTTTTTTAATATATTCAATAATTCCAGTATAGTCCATCTCTCCAAATCCTTCTTTGACTGCTTTTCCATACACTTCTTGAGCTTTACTTGTCATTGGTAATTCTATCCCTAAAGATTTTGAAGCATCTATCATTGTGTTGATATCTTTTTTTAAATTGGCAAGAGTAAATGTTACGTCATATTTTCCATCAATCATTTTGTATGCCTTTTTTTCACTCATTCCTGTTTTGAAATAAGTCGAGTTTAAAATTTCTAAAAATATTTTTGGATCTACTTTTGATTCTTTTACCAGTGTAATGCCTTCAGATAATGCCAGTGCCAGCATTGTGATTTGTAAATTCATGGCCAATTTGACTGAATGTGCTACTCCGCTATCTCCTAAGAAAAATACTTTGTTTGCAATTTTTTCAAATACTTTTCTACATTCCTCAAAACTTTCTTTGTTTCCTGATACCATCATCACTAACTCTCCTGAAATTGCAACATTTGGACCTCCCATAACTGGAATGTCTAATTTTTGAATACTATTTTTTAAAAATTCTTTTGAAATATTTTTTGATTCTGATGGATTAATTGTACTCATATCTGCCACAATTAATTTTTCATGTTTTCCTTCAATGATTCCATCTTTTTGAAATGAAATTTCTTTTACTGCATCTGCATCCTTTACAACAATTATGACTAGATCTGAATTTACTGCAACATCTTTTGGAGTTAGTACAATTTTAGCTCCTTTTTCTTTGAGTGTTGTTGTTTTTTCTTTTGTTCTGTTATACGCTGTTACCTCAAAACCTGATTCAAGTAAATGCATTGCAACTGCATTACCTAACATTCCTATTCCGATTATCCCTATTTTCATTTTAATTGAATTTCCTTTGTGAATTGTTAATGTCTTTCTTCATTTTGAATTTCCCATTGCTCTTTTCCAAATCTTGATACTGCAAATTCTATTTGACCTATTGTTTTTTCACCTTTTTTTACTTTGGCAAAATCAAATTTTTTCATTCTGAATAATTTCTCTTTTGGCTTGTATCCACCTTCAATAACTCTAATTTTGAATCTTTTACTTGCCTTGATGATTAGTTTTCGTGCATTTTGAACATCTCCCATCCATGAAAACATTTCAAAATCCCCAAAATTTTTTGTCGAAATTGTATGTCCGTATAACCTCGCCTCCAATTTCATCTTTTGTGATTTGGCATATTCATTTAGCCATTTGACCACTTCCTCACCGTGATCTTTTTCAATCCCAAAAGTCTCAGAATCTCTCATCTTAATTGCTCATCTAGTTGAACCATAATAATCATTTTCAAGTAATTGTTAAACTAAAATATTGATTTTACCTTGAAAATTTATGCTTACAATAGATTGCAAGGAGGTATTATCCATCAAAAATGAATTACTTGTATATGTCTCAGACCAGGTAGCAGCTATTCCTACTCTCAAACATCATCAATTCACTTTATCTGCATTTGATGATGATGAGATTCTTGATACAAACACCGTAATTACTGCTATCAAAGAATTTCTAGATTCAATTGGTGAAAATCTTAATTTTGCAGTAATATCAAACCATGATGTCATAAACATCACTTCTATTTCTGGAAAAATAATTGAACGAGATACGCCTCCACCCCAAAATGATATGTTTTCTTGTACTCATTGTGGATTTGTAACTCGTTATCAAGTTGAATTGAATACTCATATGAGAATACACTATTTGTAATCTTTTTTAAAAATTCTTAAAACTGTATTTTCTTTAATTTCGGGTGTTTCTATTGCCATTGAAAAATAATAATGTGGAAATCTTTTTTGATATTCTGAAATGAAACTTTTTGCAACATCTCTTGTTTTAAAATCTGTTCTTATCTCTTTGATTTTTACTTGTTTTCCAAATACATCGTAAATAACAATTGAACATCCTTTTGGTTTCACATAGTATCTTACACTACAATACCATAAAATTCCTAATACCATCACAAAAAAACCTGTTATAATTTTATCAATTATTTTTGCACATGATGATTTTCAACAGGATCTTTATAAGCACTAGTTGCTAAAATTCACTATGGTTGACAATATTAGAAAAAATGTTACAAAGGTCTATTGTGAAAAATGTGATCTAGTTTTTGAATCTAGAGAAAAATTTGAAAATCATTTTGATAGTCATTCTTCAAGTGTCACATGTGAGGTGTGTCCAATTGACACGGTCATAGAAAAATTTGTTAATCTATTTAGAAGAAAATCATCTCGTAATTTGGAATAAGTTTTTTTAACTCATTTTCAATTCATTTGTTATGAATAAAAAAGGCGTAATCATAGGCGTCATTTTAGTAGTAATAGTTGCTGGAATTGCAGCTGCGGCCTCTACATCTACCTCTGAAACTGTAAATTTGGATATGGGCCGTACTCATGGAACAATCTCTACATCTATGGGTTCTCCTATTTTGGGTGATCTATCTGCGCCAATCACTATTGTTGAATTTGGCGATTATCAATGCCATCAATGCTATAATTGGTTTCATAATACAAAACCTGCAATCACTACAAATTACATTGAAACAGGAAAAGCAAATTTAGTTTTTATTGACTTGGCATTTTTGGGACGTGACTCCCCAAAAGCTGCTCAAGCAACATATTGCGCTGATGATCAAGGAATGTATTGGGAATTTCATAATTCACTTTACACTTCTCAAGAATCTCAAATTGACAATGGTTGGGCAAATACTGAACGACTAAAGGCATTTGCATTTGGTATGGGTCTTGATATGGAACTTTTTGAGAGTTGTCTTGACTCTGGAAAACATTCTAAACGTGTACAGTTCAATTCGTCTCAAGCAAAAGAACATGGTATTCGTGGAACTCCTGGATTTTTCATCATAAATTCTGATGAACAAAAACAACTAAGTGGAGCACAACCCTTTTCTGTGTTTAAAGAAATTTTGGATTCTATGATCTAAATGTTTCAAATAATAAAACTTGTTTACTCTAATTTCAAATATCTGATTTTTTCATTTGTATTTTTTTCATTAATGTTTGTTGGACTATTAATTTTATCAGAATACATTTTCTTAGAACCATACATTGTAAGTCATCTTCCTTCTGGAAGTGAATTTGGATTTACTCTAATTTTGAGTATCTCTGCATTATCTGCCTTGGTAATTCCAATGAATATTTTTCGAATCAACAGTCTAAAAAGTTCTAAACAAAAAATGGGTGGTGGATTATTCGGATCTGTAATTGGTGCAGCAGCTGGTGCTTGTAGTTGTGGACCTGTAGGATTTGCAGTGATCTCCACATTTGGTTCAGATGGTGCTACTGCGACTGCTTTTTTGACAAACTATGAAACTCCTATACGAATCATATCTATTGTAATTTTGGTTGTTACT
>JABJDB010000049.1 GCA_018668425.1 Nitrososphaerota archaeon
GATCTAAATTTACACTGTCCATTAAGACTAAATTTCTGAATTCACAGACATGCCAAACTTCGATAGTACTTGGGCTCGACAAGAGACCCAAAGTGTAACTGGCAAACTACGTGATGCAGTAAAACCTCAAGGTGCATTAAAACCACGAATTCAAACTGCAGTAAACAAACTACAAGTCCAAATCTCAAAAATGGACTCTATGTTAGGTAAACTGCACGAAAGAGATGCGCAACTCTTTCAGAGAGTGGTAACTGCAATGCAACAACATGATACTAGCACAAGTAGAGTTTTGTCTAACGAATTAGCTGAAATTCGTAAAGTTACAAAGATGCTCGGTAACGCAAGAATGTCATTAGAACAAGTCCAATTACGACTTACAACTATTCATGACCTTGGCGATGCTATGGTAGCAATCGGACCTGCGATGTCTACAATGAAGGGATTGAAGTCATCATTAGGAAGATTCATGCCAGAAGCTGACTCGGAATTGAATAACATGACCCAGACCCTCAACGGACTCATGATGGATTCACTTGCAGGAGACTCATTTAATATGGAGTCTGATGTTTCAAGCGAAGAAACTGAAAAGATTCTACAAGAAGCATCTGCAGTAGCTGAGCAACAGATAGGAGACAAATTCCCATCTGTACCATCTTCAACTGGACTTTCGTCAGGAACCTCTACTTCTACATTTGAGTAGTTGGGAAAAGACGATAGTCGTTTCTTTTTATTTTAATTTTTTTAAAATTAAATTTAGTTCCAAAGTTTTTCTTTAAAAGTTAATTTTTTGTTCAAGATAAAATTACTAAAAGCTGCAATTCCAATAGCAGAAATTAACGCAAGTGGGTATAAAACATCATACGAATCCACTAACCAAAATACCATTCCAAGCTGAACTATTGCACCTATTGAACTGAATAAACTGAATTTTCCATATTGTGAAAATATTTTCTTGGTAGAAAAATCTCTATCCTCAAAAGTCCAGATTTTGTTTAAAATAAAATTAGATGATATTGATGCAATAATACCAAAAATATTTGCATGAACATACCATAATTCTGTCAAGCCAGATGTGAAAAGTGTTGAAATTACATAATTTACGATAAAACCAGAAGCTCCAACAGTAAAAAATCTTGCAGCTTTTGACATAAATTTGATTGAATTAGATTTTTCATCAATTGTGTTATTTTTTCCATTTTTGTAAAGTCTCCATACTGATTTGAAGTAATCAATTATTGTAGAAATATCCAATTTACTTGAACCTAATTTTCTATTTTCAAAAGTATATGGAATTTCTTTTATGTTAATTCCTTTTGTTTTAACAAGAATTTCTAAAAGAATTTTGTAACCTAATGCATCAAAATTTAATCCGTTAATAACATTTTTTTTAAAAGCAAAAAATCCAGACATTGGATCTTTTGTTTTCACTCCCAATCCTTTTTTTGCAATTAAGGTTGCAATTTTACTCATTAGTCTTCTCTTAGTTGGCCAACCTTGAATATTTCCTCCTGTCATGTATCTTGAAGCTACAACAAGATCACAATGGTATTGTTTAAAGACTTCAATCATTTTTGGAATAATTTGTGGAGGATGGGAAAAATCTGAATCCATTACAACAATTGTTTCACCTTTTGCATTTTGAATTCCATTTAAAATTGCAGATGACAGTCCATTCTTTGTTTTTCTATGAATTACATTAATGGTATTTTCTGCAATTTTTTTAATATTTGAAACATATTCATCTACAATTTTTCCAGTTCCATCAGGGGAATTATCATCAACTACAATAGTTTCAGTATGAATTCCTTTAGGGATATTTTCGCGAATTAGTTCAATTATACTTACGATATTTTGAGATTCATTGTAAGTAGGTAAAATTATGGATAATTTTGGATTATCTTGTAGCATGTTTGACTTCATCCATATCCATAATCAAATGAATATTAATTTATAAGAAAATTTATGCCTAAACTAAATTTCTTTTACAACAATTTTGGAATGTAATTACAAAAAATACTTATCATTATTTTTAATTAGTAACAAAATTATGCTAGATGTGAAAATAAGAATATTCAACTAAGTGATTTATCAGGTGAGATAAGATCTCCCCATTGTGAGGGACTTGGAATTGTCATGAAATTTTTTGTTTGGATTTGTGGTGGCCAAGAATATGTATTATATGAATTTGCATTAAAAGTTGAAAAATAAAACCCATAATTATCTGAACGGCCTAAAACATCTAACGGAATTTTAAATTCATAAACTGGATGTTGGTAGATTGAATATCGATCATATTTACCAGAAGTACTACCTATTGCAACAAAACCTTTGTGATTTGGAATTTTTTCAAAGTTTCCGCTTAATGCAAATGGGCTACCTCCTTGATATGTAAATGAGTTTTTTCCATTTAGTGTTGTTGAGAAACAATAATCATCTTTTTGTGCTAGTATAGTCTTATCATTTTTTGTATCAAAACATACGATAGCATTATCAGAGCCTTTGTCAAGAATAAAATCAGTTTTTGCATTAATTTGAACATAAATGAAATTGCCTTGATGTGCTGATCTTAAAATTATATTAGTATTATCGTCAAAATCAATTTTATTATAACTAGATTCTTTCCATTCATATTCATCTGTCCACCTTCCATCAAAAATTATTTTATCTGTAACTCCACTACTAGTAATTAGTATTGATTCTCCGTATACATTAGATAAGAATAATGAGAAAGAAATGAAAATGCCTAATAATATTATTTTATTTCTCATTTATACAATATTGCTTTAGTAGAGCTACTAAAATTTTCCTAGTCTTTTTATATTATAATTAATATTAATAAAATATGAATAAGATCATAATTATTGGGATTATAGTCTTTGCTGCCATAGGAATAGGATTTGCAGTAATGCAAGCAGATGAAGATGATAATGATGATGGGGTAATTGTTGAAACTGATAATGATGGACCAAAAAAATATACTGTTTCAATATCTGAATCTATGGGTGTAACTGGTGCACCATAACTGCTACCAAATTCCGTTATGGATCATTAAAAATGAAATAATTGCCAATAGCTCTATTAATCATTTGTTATAACATCACTTAATGAAAAAATACCAAAGCTTCGGCTTTATGGCATCAATTGTTTTTGCAGTTGGTATGATGGGATTAAACCTATCTGATGGTACATTTGTTTTTAATCAAATGGATTCATCTGCAATGACTAGTGGTGCTGGAATGACAGGACACTTGGAGGCTATCCATACAGATAGTGACGGTAATATCTTGACTTACATTCAGACAGATAATGCAATCACAAATCTAGGTGTAAACTGTTCTGTGGTTAAGTTGTTTGGAGTTACTCAGGCAAACCTTGATACTTATCAAGTTGATACAGGTTGTGATCCAGATGGATCAGATTAGACTTCTATTGGATTGTATAGTTCAGATAGTGGTACAGTAGACCTTAGACTCAATCAAACAGCCAACATATACACCACTAATGGATTGGACCCAAACACAGATGCAGCACCAACAATGAGTGTAGTTGCAGTTGGACAAACTTCTCGATCAGCAGAAGCAACTGTCTTAATTGATTCAACTTTCACTTCTAGTGCTGCAAGTCAAGCTGTTTATGGCGCAAGTTTAATGAATGGCACAGGAGCAACATCTGGAATCTTTGCATACAAAGATTTCAACAGTGCCAACACTGCAATCACATTGAACGATGGTGATTCACTTACTGTCAACTGGACTATAGAAATGACAGGTTCAACTGCTATAAACACTTAGACAAACCACTTTTTTATTTTTTTTTTCTATACCCATGAGAAAATTTCTTATCATATAATTTTGAATACTCATAAGTTTCAGGATCAATTACATCACTAATAATTACAATAGCAGTTCTTGTAATTTTTTCTTCTTTGAGTTTTTTTGCAATATCACCTAGTGTACTTTTAATAATTTTTTGATCTTTCCAACTTGCTCTATACACAACACCTACTGGAGTAGATTTTTTGTATCCGCCAGCTATTGCTTCTTTTACTAGATCAGAAATTAAATGAACACTAAGATAAAAAATTAAAGTTGCTTTATGTTTTGCAAGTTCTGAAATTTTTTCTCTCTTTGGAACTTTAGTTCTAGATTCAGCCCTTGTTACAATAATTGTTTGTGTAACTCCAGGAAGTGTTAGTTGAGTACCTAAAGCTGCAGCCGAGGCTAAAAATGCAGTTACTCCAGGCACAACTGTTGAGCTTATTCCTTTTTTTGTTAAATTATCAATCTGTTCTTTTATTGCACCATAAATTGATGGATCACCATCATGTAATCTAACAACTAGTTTGTCTTTTTTTGCATTCTTGTATAGTACATCAAAAATTTCTTCTCTAACCATTCCAGCTGCATCATGTAATTTTCCTTTTTTACATAATTTCAAAATTGGTTCAGGAATTAATGAACCAGAATAAACTATAACATCTGCTTTTTGAATTAGTTTTTTTGCTTTAACAGTAATTAGTTCAGGATCACCTGGACCACAACCAACAAAAAATACATCAGACACGTTTTACCACCAAAATTGAAAAGTATTTTGTAGTTAATGTATCATCGTTTACTTCACCCAAAGTAAGTTTTCTAATAATTTCATGATCTGTTCCTAAATCTTGTCCAATTGCAAAAAGAGAATTATCAGGAAATCCTGATTCTTATAAAACATCAATCACTTGATCAAAGTATCTACCATCTTTTAGAAATATCATTGATTCAGAATGTTTGGCAATTTCTTTTACGCTACTCAAATCATAGCATGATGGAATAATTGCAACTTTTTCAGCACCTTCTGCAACACTAACACCAACTTTAGAAGCAAAAGAAAAGATTGAAACAATTCCTGGAACTACGCTGATATCCATGTCAGGGTATTTTTCTTTCAAATCTCTATGCATGTAAATCCAAGTACTATAGAGATACGGATCGCCTACTGTTATGTATACAACATTTTTTCCTTTCAAAACAGTTTCAGCCATTATTTTGGCATTTTTTTTCCAAGATGCTTCAAGAATGTCTTTGTCCTTTGTCATTGGAAAAATTAATTTGATAATTTCTTGATTTTTTGATTTATCTATAATAGAATCAATTACTGATAATGCAATACTAGGTCTTTCTTCTTTAGATGCTGGACACATGATGATATCAGCATTATGAATTGCCTTGACTGCCTTGACTGTAAGCAAATCAACATCTCCAGGACCCACTCCTATTCCAATTAATCCAGGCATGAAAAATACTGTTTTTTTCCCAATTAAAAATCTAGATTATACCTTAGTAGCAGATATCACAGTAACAGGATTTCGTGCAAGCATCATAGTTCCAGTTGTGGTTTTTCTGCTCTTGGATATGGTGACTTGAGTAATATCTATTGATTCAAACTGTAATTTATCTAAAATTTGTAGTACTGATGCTAATGTCTCTATCAAAATAATGCCAATAACTATTCTTCCTCCAGATTTTAGCTTATTTTGTGCCAACTCTACAATTTCTTTTGTATCACCACCTGTTCCACCAATAAAAATTGCATCAGCTTGCTCTAAATCTAAGATTTTTTCTTTTGCATTGCCATGAATTGTTGTAATGTTTGTTAATTGAAATTTTTCTGCATTTTTTCTAGTTAATGCAATTGCATTCTCATCATAATCAATTGCTAAAACTTTACCATTTGATTCAACTTGTAGTGATGCTTCAATTGAAATTGAACCACTTCCACAACCAACATCATATACTATTTGTCTAGGTTTTAATCGTGCTTTACTAATTTGTATGGTTCTAACTTCTTCTTTTGTGATTGGAACTTTATCTATTCTTTCAAACAATTCATCAGGAATACCAGGTGTTTTGTAATTCCACATATATCATCACTGAATTAAAATTCTAAAGATTAATTCCAGTAGAACCACTGCTTATGTTTACTAGTGTATAAGTTACAATCCAAGAAAACAAGTACAAAAATACATAGCTTCCAATAGCTTGTGTTACAATTTTCTTTCTATCTGATGATGGTAATTGCATTTTCATGCCCTTTGCAACAATTATTGTTCCAAAAAATACTATAATCATAAATCCAATTGATGACCATCTTCTTTCTTCGCCTTCAATATCCTCAAAGATGAAAGTTGCTGCAGTTCCAGCAATAATAGCTAGAGCAACACGCATCCAAAATAATTTGTTTAATTTTCTATCTTTCTCACTTTTTTCAACTTCATTTTCTACTGGTACTTTTGGGGATTCAGGTGTAGGTTCAGATTTTTCTATTTCAGGTACTTCAACTGATTCCTCTATAGATTCATCCTTGGAATCATTAGATCCAGGTGTAGGTTCAGATTTTTTCTTTTTGAATTTAGCCAAAGTAAATTTCTAGCGTGACTCGAGCAAACCATGTTTAATATCTTTGGTAAAACTTTGAGCATGTTATAGTAAGGGTATAATTTTAGACAAAAAATAGAACAATTATGGGGTTAGCCGGTATAGAATTACGATATTTAGTAGATACAATTTCAGAACAAGTTCAAGGATACTATATCAGCAATATTTACGGAATCACTAAAGATAGTATTCTCTTCAAACTTCATCACACTGAAAAAAGTGATCTGTTCATGATGGTATCAACTTCAGGTGTCTGGTTAACTAAAGTAAAAATCGATCAAATGGAACCAAACAGATTACTCAAAAGACTACGTAGTGATTTACTCAGATTAAAATTAAAAAAAATTGAACAGATTGGAGCAGAGCGAATTGCTTATTTTACTTTTGAAGGATTTGGAAAAGAGTTTGTTCTAGTTGGGGAATTTTTTGGAGATGGGAATATTTTACTATGTAGTAATGAGATGAAAATTTTAGCTTTACAGCATTCAATTGAAGTTAGACATAGAAAACTAAGTGTTGGATTAGAGTATGTTGTTCCACCAAATAGTGGATTAGATATTTTTAATATTGCTCAATCAGATTTTGATGAACTAAAAACTACTGATCTTGTTGCTGCAAAATGGTTTGGTAGAACTTTGGGATTGCCTAAAAAATATGTTGAGGGAATTTTTGATATTGGAAATGTTGATGGGAAAAAAATTGGTAATCTATTAACTGATGATGAGATAAGAGTAATTTTTGAGACAACAAAAAAAATAGTTGCTAATGTTACAACAGGGAATCATGAACCAATTATTGTAAAAAATGAAAAAATAGAAGTTCTTCCAGTAAAATTAGGGAAATTGGATGGGGAAATTACTCCAGCTGATAGTTTTATTGATGGATTAGATACAGTATTTACAAATAATATTGTTACAAAGGGAAAATCAATTCAGTCAAGTGCTTCTGATAAAAAAATCAAAGAACTACAAACTCAGATTTCAGAGCAACAAAAAGCCATTGAAACAGTCAAAGAAAGATCAAAAAATGTTACAAACGTTGCAAATTCACTATACCAAATGATTTCAAGTGGAATAATATCAATAGAAGATGCATCAGCACAAGAAATTCTAGCTACAAATAATGCTAAACTAACTAGTGAAAAAGGAATTTCATTAATTATTGTTCAAGATGAAAAAATAAAAATTAATACAAAATCTCCATTACAATCAATAGCATCAGTATTATTTAATGAAGCAAAAAAACAATCAGGTGCAATCAAATCAATTGAAGATATTAAATTAAAAACTGAGAAAAAATTAGAAAAATTACAAAATAAAACAGAATTGGAACAAGACATAATGATGATTACAGAAATCAGAAAGAAAAATTGGTATGAAAGGTATAGGTGGTTTAATTCATCTGAAGATTTCTTAGTAGTTGGAGGAAGAGATGCTGCATCAAATTCTGCAGTAGTTAGAAAACATTTAGTAAAAAATGACAAAATATTTCATGCAGATATTTTTGGTTCACCATTTTTTATTATCAAAGATGCAGAAAATGCACCTGATTCCAGTATGAATGAAGTAGCTCATGCTACAGTTTGTTTTAGTCGTGCATGGAGAGAAGGACTCTATGGTGTTAAGGCATATTGGGTACATCCAGAACAAGTAAAAAAATCAGCACCAAGCGGGGAATTTCTCCCAAAAGGATCATTTACAATTGAAGGGCAACGAAATTTTATCAATCCAGGAAATCTCATTTTAGCTGTTGGAATTATTCCACAAGAAGATGGGTACGCATTAACATGTGGGCCACCTGAAACAATAAAGAAAAATTCTATCTGCTATGCAATAATTGAACCTCATGGATTAGAAATGGTTGATGCTGCCAAAAAAATTAGAATAGAATTTTTAAAAATTTATGAAGAAATTACAAAAAAAATTACTATTGATGATTTTGTGCGTGTAATGCCTGCAGGAAAAAGTCAAATCAAAGAAGTAGACGTTGGTAATGCCGAAATGCAGAATTTTATCAATGAAGAATTGGAGTAGAATTTTCAGTATCAAGTGTAATTTTCATTCCATTTTCTAATGAAGAAAATTCTTGCTCAGAAATTGTAATTAAGGGAATATTTGCAAGGGCACATCCAGTAGCTACTGTCAAATCTGCTTTTTTACAAATCATTGCAAGAGGTGCAACATCATTTGATTTTATTGAATAAATTGTATATGCTCCAACACTACTTCCAACCCCTGATGGAAATACTAGAATTGAATCTTTTAGTGATTTGTTATAAAGATCATGATTCTTGTCACTGATTATTCTAGTTTTTTTATCTACTGTTCCTAAAAAGTTGATAGAATCTTTTGATTTTAAAATAGTGCCATTGACTTTTCCTGCAACTAGAACTTTATTCATTTTGTCTCATCTTCAATTATTTCTGATAATGGTTTTAGATTAACATCAACTTTATTAGAATTATTTAAATAAAATGCACCTTTGATACTGTTTGTTGTAACTGCATCTACATTGTCTTTGTTAATTAATGGTGTAAGACATGTACAACAATCAGAAAGAATTTCACATCCAGCTTTTTCTAATTCATTTGTATAACCTAGTTTTTGCATTTGAACTTTAACAGTTCTTGGAGTAAATACCATACATCTTTTCTTAAATGAACGACCCTTTAGTTTTTGAGACAGTTCAGTAATTTCCTCTAACCCTAATTGTGGACTGCCAAGTGTAATGATATCACCATTTTCTGCAGTGTTTAGTTCATCATGAACATTTTGTAGTTCTTTTTCATCAAAATCAATTTTTTCACAATCAGAATCTCCATCTCCAAAAATAAATTTTGCACATGTGCCTGATGTTCCCATTCCTCCACACATTGCTTTTTGTTGACGATTATCCATATTTGATAAACCTGAAATATTTACAGATGTATCTCCAACTTTACCTGCAAAAAATCCAAGCATCCCATATGATAGTTCATTTGGATTTTTTATTTTCATGTTAATTGTAATATTTGGTGTTTCTTCTTTTCGTAATGAAGAGTTTGGACTTTTTCCAGTTAATGCACTGGCTAGTGCACTAAATGCACTTTCCTTGTTTGTTTTTAGATTATCATAAGAATTTGCATGAATTGCAGCATTACTTTCAGCAAATGCAACTTGGGTTCCATCTTTTGGAATATCAAAAATTTCGTATGGAATACATGAAAATGATGGAGTAACACCCATTGTTTCATAAGAATTTTTTATAGATAGTTGTTTTGAGATAAAATTTTCATCTAATCCATAGTTTGAAACATTATCAATATCAAATCCCATTGGATTAAGTGTGGTTTTTACTTTAACTCGTGCATCTTTACTAACACTAGAAAGAAATTCCTCTCCCGCATCACCAATTGTATTGTAATTTACACCTGAAAGATGAGTCCATTCTATTGGAATTAGTTTTTCAGCATCAGTTGCTTCACCTGTTGCAACAAGTATACGGTATGCCATCTGCATTGTTTCTCCATGTTCACCTTTGAGTGCAGATTCTTCTTCTCTAGTTAATTCCAATGAAAATTATTCATTATTACAGTTATAATACTTGTTTGTAGTTTTTCAGATTAAAATGGAAAAAATTCTCCGTGGCATGACAAATACAATGAATGCTGTAAAACCTCCAAGAATTACTGCACTAAGAGATCTTCATGATGCTCAAACTGGTCCATTTAGTATTTTAATTGGAACAATACTTTCTGCAAGAACTAAAGATGAGGCTACAACAAAGGCAGTCAAAGTATTATTTGCAAAATACAAAAATCCAAAACAACTTGCAAATGCCAAAGTAAAAGATGTAGAGAAAATAATAAAATCAATTGGATTTTTTCGTGTTAAATCAAAAAGAATAATCGAAGTTGCAAAAATAATTAATACAAAATACAAAGGCAAAGTTCCTGATGATTTAGATACACTAGTGGAATTACCTGGAGTTGGTCGTAAAACTGCAAACTGTGTACTGGTGTATGCATTTGAAAAACCAGCAATTCCTGTTGATATTCATGTTCATAGAATTTCAAATAGACTAGGACTAGTTAAAACAAAAAATCCTGAAGATACAGA
>JABJDB010000007.1 GCA_018668425.1 Nitrososphaerota archaeon
CATGATGTTGGCGGAGACCCCAGAACTGAACTCTCTGAATTTCCATATAGTGAGGATATCTGGAATGATGTTAATTGGTATAAAATTAATGCCTTAGAGACATCAGTAGTTGGTCCATACGAATTGCAAGATTGGTATGAAGTCAACTGTGTAGCTCCATAATCACATCTTCACTCTTTTTCTTTATTTTTTGACCAAAATTTAGGGGGTTGAGCTTTTACGCACGACTCTAAAAGATTGGGCATGTTTAGCTGGGAGAGCTTGGTGGAATTATGGTTGCATATTGTATCTAGGCACAAGTGTTACACCCCCCCTCCAAATGCCTGTTTTTGAAAATTTCATAATGTGACTAAACTCACTATTTTTCAGGGGGGGTTTAACGCCTAGCCTTAATTTAGCAAATTTAGTTATTTTAGAAAATTTTCTGAAATTGATGTAATCCAATCAAAAATCTGTAAAAATAGACTTGATGAGAATATTCTAAATTCATCAAAGACATTATTTGTTGATGCAAATGTCTCATTAATTGCTGATTCATCAATCTGTAAATTGAATTCATACATGTTCTATTTGAGCACAATTGTGATTTTACTATGTGTGTGCGCTATTGTACACACATTTTATGTAAAATAAGGGGGGTTTCTTGAAAAAATACCGCCCAATTATACAGTATGCTAACCAAGCAAAACAGATGACATTAGATTGTCTACTAAATCCATGGTCCCTGAAATCATTTGATCAGCCATACTTGTTGCAGATTCCACAATTGAATCCATGTTGAGCATATCCATTAATCCCATGAATTACTACTCTTGGATTTCGTATTAACCAATTGTATGTTTAATCATGATACGCACTCCATTTTGATGTGATATCTTGTGATATCTTGTGATATCTTGTGATGGGCTTGAAATGGGTATATTTCCCTAAAAAGAGCCAGTCTAGGGGGGTATTTTTGCGGTTTGTTGTTTCCCAAGACCTATTGCTTCAATTCCTTCTGAACTGTCTTTACGATATAGTGTACTGCTAAAGCCAGTCCTACCACTTTGAAGAAATTATTCATGCATCTGAACCTCTTTCTCTTCATATGTGTCGAGAATTTCATCTATCATTTTGATGATATTCAATTTTGAATTAACTCCCACTTTGTAGTTGCATTTTCTACTCTGAGTTTGTTGACATTTATGCTGACATTGATCTCAAAGTTCTTTGTTGTGTGTTTGAACAAAAAATTGCAGATATTCATTTGACAAATACCACCAAAGTTGCAATCATTGCTAAGACAAAAGCCTTGTTTTTTGATGCCTTGAGTTTAAGAAATTGGGTTTCAAAAAAACTTGGTTTTGTTGTTTTTGTTATAATTTTTGTTGCTATCATACTAGATTATAGTGAATTTTTCATATAAGGCCCGCGTAGAACTGATAAATCGTCTATGTTTTAAAATGTCTTTAGCAGGAATCTTGCTGTTTTATCATATTTTTCAGAAACATTCTCTATTGCTTCAAGCATTGTTTGTTGATTGATGTTTTCTTTGTCATCCATTACCACATAGACTCCAACTTTCTGTTTTCCATCTTCAGTGATAATTTTGTTAATTACTTGTATTGAATAGCAATAATCGCTTACTTTTTTCTCAAATTTCTCCTTCTCTTCTGCACTAAATCCCAAATATCTTGCAATTTGACTATTTTTCATTACTACTTTTGCTCCTATTACCAGAACACCTGGTTGTCCTTTTGGTTCAAACACATCGACAGGGATTCCAGACTGTCCTGCATGTTTTACAAGAATTTGGAAATTATTATCCGGGTTTTTTACTTCATCAAATGATAATCCTTCATGAATTACCCATCTCTCTACATTATCTCTCATCCTGGCACTCATAGAACATCTCTCAATCTAGTTCTATATTATTCTAAATGATTGCCATGCTAAATTTAGAATGTTTCTAAATTCGAGTTTAGAAATAACTGTTATCTTTACTTGTAGAACAAGAAATTATTTACTAGATGTTAACATTAAACCCTGAATCCAAGCCTGGTACAACTGGGGCAATTAAAACTTCTAGAATTATTCCAATTATCATAAATACAATTCCAACATACAAACAATTTCTTGCCTTACGTGGATCATCTTTTCGTAAAATAAAAAATGCAATTATTTCACCAATCATCCCAACGAGAATTGGTAGCAGAAACCATGCATTACTTCGAGTTTTTTCTGGATATGATATTCTCATTCACCTTTATTTTGCAACTATGGCTTTTTTCTGCAATTGTGTGATTTCAATTTCTACTGTTTCTAAAGGATCCTCTACTTGATTACGTTTAATTGAAAACATCTTTGGTTTTTCAAAGTCATCAGTACAATCTGGACATGCATAAACTAACACTCTGTGTTCATTGGGTGCTTTTGGATTTGACAATCTTGGATAGTACACCAATCTCGCACTACAATCCACACAATATCTGTTGGCCCTTCTAGTTCTGACCAATGTAAACCTCCTGCATCATTCTAAGTATGCGATCATCTATTAGATCTATATTGTCTAATAGTGTAAACCAATTACTAACAACCGATCAATGTTTCTATATTCGAATTTAGAAAGATAATTTTTTGTTACTAGTAGTTTAATCTACTATGTTGAAATAAAATGTTTCAAAACTCGAGTTTAGAAATAAGAAGCGCCGCCCGCCAGACTTGAACTGGCGACCATCCGATTAACAGTCGGATGCTCTACCACGCTGAGCTAGGGCGGCAACATATTTGATTCTCGATAAAAGTGATTTAATCCTTACGACTATTCACATTAAACCAAAGTCTGTACATTGATTAGTTAAATTTGGCAAAAAATTCTTTGATTTCTTTTGAATGACTTTCAACTAGTTCGATAATCTCTAAATGTTCATCAGCTGTTGGCTCTCTTTGATGTACAATTTGAAATGCACTAAGTGCAGAACCTACCATTTCTCCAACAAAAAAACCACACAAAAAATCACCAATACTGTTACAATCCCATGTTTCCCCAATTCTAGGAGAAGCACCTGCTTTTTTGTAGAGTTCTAATGTTTGTAAAATTAAATCAGTTGTCTGTTTTGCAAATTCCTGATCAAGGGTCATGAGAGAAATTTAATTAATTATTTGTCCAAGCCTTTTTTTGAATCATAGATGTAGATACCATCTAGGAAAACTCTATGATCTTTGTTTTTGACTTTGGTTTTTAGTTCAATGTTTGCTGCAGTTTGTGTGATGTCTGTCCAAACTTCTCCAGTTAAAACAACATCTTCACCTTTTGGAATTACTTTTGTATTTCCAACAACTACTGTTTTTCTTGGAGCTCTTTCTCCTTGGAAATTCTCAATTAGAATAACTTTACCTTCAACTTTAACTGTAATTGGAAAGTGTGCAAAAACAACTTTCATCTTTATTGTATATCCAACAATTAGTCCTTCACAAATATTTCTGATAATTGATCTTGCAGTATGTAAAATTGCATAATCTCTTTTTTTACTACCAATTGCTTTTAGGAGTACTTTGTTTTCTGTAAGTTCGATGGTAACTGGAATGCTACGAAAACTTTTGTGTGTTTTACCTAGTGGACCTACAAATGTTAGCATGTGTTTTTTTTGAGTAACTTTGACTCCTTCAGGAATCTCCACTTCGTCTTGGAATTTTTCAAGTTGACTAGTAGACATAACCTATCAAAAATCCTCCAATTCCTTTTTCTAATGCTTCGTGATGTGACATTACGCCTTGATTAGTTGTAACTAGTAACATTCCTCTATCATATGCTGGCAAGTATTGTTGCTCCCAACTATTGTATTCATCAGTTTTTACTTTGAATCTTGGTGAAATTGCACCACATTTGTTAATTTTTGCCAATAAGTTGATTTTGAATTTTCCACCTCTTTTATCATCGATTTGCTCAAATTCACCAACATAACCACTTTTTTGAAGTGTTTTGAGAACTTCAACACCTAATTTTGATGTTGGAAGAACTACACAATCTGTGTTTCTTCGAGTTTCATTATTGTATAATGTGACAAATAAGTTTGCTAAGATGTTAGTTGCTGGCATGCTATCTCATCGATTTTTCCTGAACCCTAAAGATGTTGCTACTTCTCTGAAGCATCGTCTACATAACATTAAATCATATTTTTGAATAACTGCGGTATAATCTCCACATCTTTTACACCATTTTGAACCTCTACCAAAGTCATGTTTCTTTCTTCCAGTGAATTCGTAGGATCTATCTTTTGCCATTATACTACGGTCACTCCAAATTCTTTAACTAGATAATCCTTTGCTTCTTGACTTGAAATTACATGTGCTTTTCCAACACTTGCTTTGTGTTTACTTCTTGTTCTTATTCCGTATCCTGGTCTAGTTAGTGTAATGGAAATTCCTAATCCTAAAATTCCAATTGATGGTTCATACTTTACATCTGGAATGTCGATGTGTTCGTTAATTCCAAATGAATAGTTTCCAAAATTATCAAATGATTTTCCTTTAACTTGATTTCCTTTAGCTTCTAAAAGTCGTTTGAGTAATACTTTGGCATCTTCACCTCTAACTGTAACTGCAACACCAATTGGCTCTCCTTTTCTTACTCCCCAATCTCTTTGGGTTTCTTTTGCATTACGTGCTGAAGGTTTTTTTCCTGAAATTTGTTCTAGTGCTCTTTTTGCAACTTCAATAACATCACCTGATTTTCCCAAACCCATGTTGAGAACTACTTTATCAAGTGTAATGTTTTTCATAGTGTTTTCAGTTGTTTGAGACATGATTTTATTTTATTTGAATTATTGGCTCCTCTTTTCCAATTGGCATAATGATGTCTGCAGGAATCTCAATTTTTCTTTCACCTAATGAGAGGATAATTCTTTTTGGAAGAATGAATGTTCCCTCTTCTATGGTTTCAATTTTACCTATTTGTCCGGAGTTTGCTCCACGAGTTACTAGGCCATGTGAACCTGCTTCTAATTTAATTACTTCAATAATTTTTCCTTCAGGAATTTGAATCAAACATGTATCTCCAACATTTACTTTAGTATCTGTAATTATTGAACGACCATCGTGGAAACCAATTTGCATTTTTCCTTTACTAATTGTTGTTTTAGTTGAAACTCTAACTAGTTTTTTTGATTTTTCTGTATCTTTAATTTTAATTGGTTTTAGAAGTTTTCCTTCTGTTGGAACTAGACGATAAATATCTGAAACGTTTTCAAGTTCTACTACATCCATTAATCCAATTGAATGATGTAGTGATTTTCTTACTACTCCATCAATTTTTACTTTACCTGAATAAATTGAAGTTTTTGCTTCTCTAAGACTTGTAACTATGTTTAGTGTATCTCTGAGAAATACTGCAGTTGGAATTGAGGAACTCTTTTTGTGTGATCCTGGTTTTACTGTAATGACAAATCGTTTGTCTTTTCTTGTAATGCCCCAAAACAATGGAGCCATTTGTCTTTTGAGTTTTTTACTTCCAGAAATACTTACCATTAATTCTCATCTTCCTTTTTTTCAACTTTTTTTGCTACTTTTGTTTCTTTAGGAGCCTCTTTAGCTGGTGTTTCTTTAGCTGGTGTTTCTTTAGCTGGTGTTTCTTTAGCTGGTGTTTCTTTAGCTGGAGTCTTTGGTTGCTTTCTAGGATCTTTTCCTTCGAGTTTTGCCATTCTCCATTTATCATCAGAATTTAGAGATGTAACAACTAGATTGGATGTGTGAATGTATACATCAAATTTGTCTCCCTTTGTTTTTTCTTTTTTAACACCCTCAACTGCAACACTGCTTTTTTCAGTAGAAATTTTTGCAATTTTACCTTCAACTCCTTTGAATTCCCCTCTTAGGATTGTAATACTATCTCCTTCAACGACTCTTACACTTCTTTTACCATATTTCTTGTGCAAGTCTTTGGATAATGCACTTCCCATTTGTTTACTTCTTGTGTGGAAAGTTGCACGATAAATTTGATTATTACGCATTTTTGTTGGTTTCATTTTATCATACCACCATTGATGCCAAGTTAGCTACTCTTGGCCATTTCTCTGAAGCTTCTGCTGCTACTGGTCCTTTGATGTCTGTTCCTTTAGTTTCTCCTTCTGGAGTAATTAGCACTGCTGCATTATCTTCAAAACAAACTCTAACACCGTTTAATCTTCTAACTGCATATTTTTGTCTAACAATAACTGCGCCATAGACTTGTTTTCTTAACTCTGCTGGTCCTTTTTTAACAACAACATTACAAAAGTCACCTACTGATGCTGAAGGAAGTCTTGATGCTCTTGTCTTGTGTCTTGGAACGTTGATTACTTCTAAAATTTTAGCGCCAGAATTATCTGCACATACAATATTTGCTCCTACTGGAATTACTTTAGTTACATATGGTCGGAATTCTTCTACTCCTTTTCCTGCTTGCTTTGCCATTATGCTTTAACCTCCACAACAACATATGAAACAGATTTTGATATTGGTCTGCATTCTGCAGTCAAAACATTATCTCCTGATTCAACATCGATACAACCTGGTACGTGTGCATGAATGC
>JABJDB010000050.1 GCA_018668425.1 Nitrososphaerota archaeon
ATCTGTTGCAGAATCAACTGAAACTAAAACAATAGCACTAGTTGTATTTTCTTCACCAAGTTCTAAAGTAAATTTTTTGATTGTCCCACTTCCTACTAGGTTTTTTACACGTCTTCTAACTGCTGATTCTGAAAGTTTTAATTTTTTCCCAATATCTACAAATGATTCTCTAGAATCGTCTTTTAGATACCCAATAATTTTTTCATCTGTTTTATCCTTGTACATTTCGTTTTTGTTCCTCTTCTGTAATTATAGTATCTAGTGCATGTAAAACTTTTGTTACATCTTCTTCAGATATGACTAGTGGTGGAAGAATTCTTAGAATGTTTCTTCCAGAGTATAGCATTAAGACTCCTTCTTTGATTAATCCCATTAGGATATCTTTAACTTCAAACTTCATTTCAATTCCTATCATGAGGCCTTTTCCACGAATTTCTCTAATCATTGTATGTTTTTCTTTTAATTTTTCTAATCCATCTCTGAATAAATTCCCCATTTTTTCTGAATTCTCAATTAGCCCATCTTCTGTTAGTGCTTCTAGTGCTGCAGTTCCTGCTGCACATGAAATTGGATTTCCACCAAATGTTGAAGAATGTTCTCCTTTACTTATTGAAGCTAAAATATCTGGTCTTGTAAGAGTTGCACCCATTGGTACGCCCCCTGCAATTCCTTTTGCAAGACACAAAATATCTGGTGCAGTATTCCAATGATCACATGCCCATAATCGTCCTGTTCTACCTAATCCTGCTTGTATTTCGTCAAAAATTAATAGAATTCCTTTTTCATCACAAAGTTTTCTTACTTCTTGCAAAAATCCATCTGGTGCAACAATAATCCCACTTTCTCCTTGGATTGGTTCTAAAATTACAAATGCAGTATCATCATCAATTACTGAACGAAGTGATTCTATATCTCCATAAGATGCAAAAGAAACTTTCTCAACTAGTGGTGCAAATGCTTTTCTGTATTTTGGATTAAATGTTAATGATAATGCCCCAAATGATTTTCCGTGGTATGATCCTTTCATTGCAACCATTCCTTTTTTGCCTGTAAACTTTCTTGCAAATTTCATTGCAGCTTCTATTGCTTCGGCACCACTGTTGTTTAGATGAACTTGTGTTAGTTCTTTAGGTGCTAAGCCAATTAGTATTTTCAAAAATTCTTCTCTTGTTTTATTGTATAATGAACTATGAACTGTAATAATTTTATCAATTTGTTGTTTGATTGCATCATTGACTCTTTTATTTTGATGCCCTACTAGGGCAACACCATATCCTCCCATACAATCGATGTATTCTTTTCCATCTACATCCCAAACATGAGCTCCTACTCCTTTCTCAATTGTTACTGGAAATCTCTGATAGAGATTACCCATGAATTGATCTTCACTCATGTTCAATCACCGTACAATTATCATGTGCAATTGCACTAGATATTGGATTTTCTTTTTGACCATTTGCAATTAATGCTGTTTTAACTCCCATATCTAATGCTTCAGTTGATGCCAAAATTTTTTTCTCCATTCCCGGACCAATTTTTGGTCTAATTTCTTTTGCTTCAACTAATGTTAGTTTTGGAACCACTTTATCATCCATTAACAGACCATCCACATTTGTGATGAATAATACTTTATCACAACCTACCTTACCTGCAACATATGCTGCAGCTCGGTCTCCATCAACATTAAGAAATTCTGACTCTTCACTGATTGCAATAGGTGATATGACAGGTGTAAGTCCTTGGTCTAAAAGTGATTTAATGAATTTTGAATTGATTTCTTTGATTTTGCCTGTATATCCACCATCAATTGCTTGCTTTCTGCCCTTTTCATTTACTATGAGAAGCTTCTTTTTTCTATCTGCCTCTATAATTTTGGCATCTACCCCAGAAAGCCCAATTGCATTGATTCCATTTTTTTGAAGCATCTGAACAATTGTTTTATTGATTCTGCCTGACATTACCATTGTAAAAATTTCTGCAGTTTCTTTGTCTGTGTATCTGCTTTTGATACCACTTGGTGATGTTACAAATCTTGGTTCTTTTCCAAGTTGTTTACAAACTTTGGTAACTTCTTTTCCGCCACCGTGAACTAAAATAACACCTTCAGTTTCTGCTATTTTTTTAATATCTGTAATTGTTGATGGATGTAAATCATCTACTACACTAC
>JABJDB010000051.1 GCA_018668425.1 Nitrososphaerota archaeon
GGCTCAGTTGAATATGCTGCTGCCCGAAGAAAAAATGTTGTAACTATGACTATCCCATTTGAGGATAAAGTCCTCTTCATATCTACAGAGCCTACTGTGGATATTGATCAGACTGCAAGAAAAATTTTAGATTTATTATAACAATAATGGACAGGTAACCTTTGGGAGTGCGAATGGTTAACACTCAGAGTAGGGATTCTGCTGATTTTATGGTCTGAATTGTCCTTTTTAGGAGTGAATTTAACTGATTTTCTGATATTGCTAGTGGTGGAACAAGCATCACAATGTTACCTAATGTTCTAAGATAAATCCCATTTTTCTTACCTTGCTCAAAAAATATTTTGTTTATTGATTTTTTAGGATGAATTGGAGTCTTTTTTGATTTATCTGCAACTAGTTCTATTCCCATTAACATTCCTTTGTGTCTGATATCTCCAACAATACCTATTTCTGAAATTTCATCATAATATTTTTCAAATACTTTGGATGTTTTTTGAATTTTTTTAATCAAATTATTTTCTTTGTACATTTTGAGATTTTCATTTGCAACTGATGCTGCAATTGGATTACCAGTGTATGTATGTCCATGAAACAAATGTTTCCAATCATTAAATTCACCTGAAAACGAATCATAGATTTTCTTACTGGTTAATGTAGCTGCCATTGTAAGATATCCTCCTGTTAGCATTTTTCCAAATGCTGCAATATCTGGGATTGATTTTTGTGTATCATACTCTATCATTGATCCTAGTCTTCCAAATCCTGTTGCAATCTCATCTAGTACAAATAATACATCATACTTTTTACATAATTGTTTTATTTTTTGTTGAAATCCTTTTGGATAAATTATTACACCACCTGCCATTTGAGCTCCACTTTCCATCACAAATGCTGCAATGTTGTTATTTTTAGAAAATCTTTTTTCTATTTTTTCTAAACAAAAATTTTGATAATCTGACAATGTGTATTTTTTTGGTAATCTGTATTTGTTTGGAACAGGAAATTGTATTGTTGAAAATAACTGTTTTTTAAATTTACCAAAAAATTCTGGAACATAACCTACAGACATTGCACCAAATGTATCGCCATGATAACCATTCTCCAAGGTTGCAATCTCTGTTTTCTCTCTCTCTCCAATATTTTTCCAATATTGTAATGATATTTTTATTGCAATTTCCATTGCAGAAGATCCATTATCTGAATAAAACACCTTGTGCATTCCTGGTGCTGTTTTGACTAGTGTATCTGCTAATTTCTCTGCAGGCTCGTTTGTAAGGTTGAACATTGATGAATGCTGTACTTTTTTGCTTTGAGATGTGATTGATTTTACTAATTGTGGGTTTGAATGTCCCCAGACATTACACCACATTGAGCCTACAGCATCAATGAGTTTGTTGCCTTTGGAGTCAATTAACCAGATTCCTTTGGCATTTGTAATTTTATCAAAAGAATCCCATTCCTTCATCTGGGTGTTTGGGTGCCAAATAGAACTTTTCAACTGATTTGGTATTATTTCAGATCTTAATAATTAACCGATGAATTAATCAATGAATAATTTTGAACTTATTTTGTTGAAATCACTCTTCATTACTGGAACTGACACTGATGTTGGAAAGACGTACATCACAGCAGGATTGGGTGTAGTTTTACGTAAAATGGGAATTGATGTTGGTGTAATGAAGCCTTTTGCTGCAGGTACTGCTCAGAAAAAAGGTTACAAATCAGAAGACATTGAAATAATTTCTCGTGCTGCAATGGCATGTGATCCTGAAAGTTTGGTTAATCCGCAGTTTTTCAAAATTGCAGCATCTCCATATACAGCATGGAAGAAACTAAAAACAAAACCTAAAGTTCCAACAATTTTATCTAGTTTTAAAAAATTAACAAAACTTCATGACATGATGTTGGTAGAAGGAATGGGGGGAATTATGACTCCTATCCTCCAAGATTACTATATTACAAATTTAATCAAAGAGATGAAAATTCCAACAATAATTGTAACTCGAAGTAAAGTTGGAACCGTTAATCATACCATAATGACTGTAAAGATGTGTGAGAAATATAAAATTCCAGTTAAAGGGATAATTATTAATAATTTTGATAAAGGATATCCAATCAAAGATCTCAAACGTGATTTACAAAATTTGACTGGTGTGCCTGTTTTAGGCTCAATTCCCTTCATTAAAGACCTAAGTGATGCATCACTCAATAGAATTTTCAAAAAGAATATTGATTTTAAAAAATTATTAAAATAATTTTATGATATTAAATTCGTAAAATTTTAAACTTGTTTGCACCATTTACATTACTAAATTGTGCTATTTCAAAAATTATTTTTGAAAATGAATTGTTTTTCTTGGATAAAACAAAAGTTTTCTTCTCCAATGGTATATCTTCAGATAATACAACCCAAATGTTTTCTTTAACACTTTGAATTTTCTCTAACTGTAATAATTTCTCATCAATTATTTTTTTATTTGATGATTTTGGAATGCAAATTATCAAAGTCATTTTTGGGTCTTTTTCTAATGTTTTAATATCTGGAATTACAATATCTAACTCCATTCCCTTATACTCTATCTTTCTTTGAGCATTCAAAAATGCATTAGTTAGTAAATAGTGTAAAATTCCTGTAGCCAAAACCCCTACTGCTTCATCTTTTGAATCCATAGTAATCACTTTGTCATAACAATTCTCAATTATCTCATTAATTATAACATCAAATTTTTTCTGAACAATTAATTCTGGGATGGTTGATGATTTTTCAATATATTCAAACAGATAATCTTTAACTGGATTTGGTTCTTCTTGCATTATCCATTAAAGACATAACGTCTTTCGCCTCTAGATTCTACATCTGTTTTTACATCTACTAGGACAAACTCTTTTTTTGAATGCAACATTGAATTTTCAGGTGTTAGTTTGTTTTCATGTAAATTCTCATATTCATCAAGTGTAAGTCTTCGTCTATCTCCTAGTTCTGCTTCTAAATTCATGTTCTTTACAATTTCTTTATACTCTGGTTGAATAACACCGCTAAACACCATTGCACTACTTCCACTACCATATGATCCAAACCCGACTCTCTTTCCTTCCAAATCAATTCCTTTTTGATATTCAAATTCTAAACTACTTCTAAAGCCCAAGTATAGTGATGCTGTATACAAATTACCAATCATGGTTGATGCAATAAGTGAACTTGCAAGTTTTGATTCATACACTTCTTGATATTCTGGAGTTTTTGTAAACAATTTTGTAAACTCGTGGTCTTTTGTCATAAATTCTTCATCACCTAATACTGATTCAATTGTTCCACGAGGATCTTTTGGAATTGGTTCTTCTACTCCAATTTCTGCTAACACTCTCTTCCATCGTGGTAGTTGACGCCATTCATGTCTAACTAAATATGCTAATGCCTTTTTGCCCATGTTGCTGTATGGCAAGTGCATGTTGATGTAATCCA
>JABJDB010000052.1 GCA_018668425.1 Nitrososphaerota archaeon
CATCACCAACATCTAACACTCCCGAATCATATCCTTTCTCAGTAATTACAAGTGGACCATCCATTGGTAACATTTTGAGATGTCTCTTTGATGATTTGTAAGAACAATGTTCAGACCATTCAGCAGCTACAATTTGTAATTCTGTTGATGTTGGGTCTCGTCCAATTTTTGATTTTAGTTCATCTAGTTCTTGGGATTCTAAACTCAATTCTTTGCCCCCATTTGTACCAATAATGATTCAAAGATTAGAGATGATGGTTTACTATCAATTGGATTAATTTCGGATTCAACTGCACGTTCTGGATGAGGCATCATGCCAACAACATTTCCATCCTCATTACATACTCCTGCAATTCTATTTAGTGAACCATTAACTGTATCAGCATAACGAAAAACAATTTGGTTTTTTTTCTTTAATTGTTTTAAAGTGTCATCATCTGCATAATATTTTCCCTCACCATTTGCAATAGGAATTGGAATTTTTTGATCTAACTTGAACTTGTTTGTAAATGGTGTTTTGTTATTTTCTACAATCAAATCAGTCCACTCACACATAAAATTTAGAGAGTCATTTTTGAGTAAAACTCCAGGTAACAAGCCTGATTCTACCAATATTTGAAATCCATTACAAACACCTAAAATTGGAATTCCCTTTTCTGCCATTTTTTGAACGTCTTTGATTATTGGACTGTGTGCTGCAATTACTCCGGCTCTCAATCTATCCCCATAAGAGAATCCACCAGGTAAAATTACAGCATCAATATTTTTTGGTAATCCCTTGTCATGCCAATAGTATTGAGTGTCTAAATGAAAAACATCAGTTAAAACATGAAACATATCACGATCGCAGTTGCTACCAGGAAAAACTACAACTCCAACCTTCACACAGATGATAATATTCAGAGATATTTAATTTGAATTGAGTGTTTTAGAATTTGTTAATTATAAATTTCTGATCGCCTAAGCTTCTGATACATCAAATGTCACTTTACTAACCATAGGATTGTAAATTCTTACTTCATCACAAATGTCTTGTACTCTTTTTTGTGCAGTTTTTTTATCTTTTTCAGTAATGGTAAACTTTAGCATCTTTGCTGTTTTTATTTTTGAAACTGTTTTGTGCATGTCGCGCATTACCAAATCATTAAGAATTGTTTCACCTTCAGGATCACTGATTCCAGGTTTGTTTTCTATGGTGACATTTACACTAAAAGTTGCCATGATTAATTTAGAAAAACAAAATGTAGTTAATCTATCTTCCGAAGTACATCAAATTAACAAGAGAATGTGATTGAGTCTGCCTTTTGAAATATCCTGAAGAAATTATCATTCACGATGTCTGAAGTTATAATAACATCGCTTATTGCAAAACCAATCAAGACCACCCAAATATTCTACGTTATCTGTCTTGCCACAAAAATTGCATTTTATAGCATTCTTCATTCTTTTTTCATCTTTTTTTTTCATGATGACTTGAGAAATCCAAATGCTTTTTTGAGTTTACTAGTCTTGTCTGAAAACTTTACAGGATCTCCAAAATCTTTTTCAGGATTTGTAAACATTTGGATAAATTCATCATAATCTTTTGGAGGTATTGTTCTACCCATAACATCAACAGTTTTTGGAGTTAGAAAAACTACTCTACGATTAACTGTATCCTCAATAAAATCAGATTTGGCATACTCTAAACTATCTAAATACATTACATCTACTTTGACATCTTTGTATTCTCTATGTAGTATTGGGCAAAGTTCCTTTAGATACATGGAATTTTCTTTATTGTCATAAAGTGTTTCAATTATTTCAAATAAATTAATTCCAATAATTTTAGGATGATTAATAGTCAATAATTAATGTGTGAGAATACTTCTATTATATTGATTTATCAAAAAAGCAGGAGTTTCTGTCAAAAACAATGTTTTGAAAATCATCATTAACTTTAAGTTCAAAATTTCCAAAGTAATTTTATGACAGATGATAAAAAAATGAAAATTATCTGTAAATGGTGTAGTGTTTCTGAAATATGTCACATTGTTAGCCAGGAAATTAAAGAGCACCAGGGAAATTATGGAATAGATAGTGTCATGATGGCAAAAGTCAAAATCCATAAACATTTCAAAGGAAAAAATTATTGTAAAGGATCAAACAGGACAATCATTGTACCTTTAGATGAGACGATAAAATATAATGAAAAATTAAGAGATTAAACTAGTGTTTTAAAAATTAAAAGTAATCTGCCCATCCACGTTGAATCAATTTTTCAACTGAATGGGAATTAATACATGCTGCAGAATTATCAGAGTTCTTCATTACTAATTCAAAGCCATCCCTACAAGTAACATCACCTGATGCAACTCCATGTTTCATTTGTGCACGGGGAGACATTTTAGATAATGCCATTTCTGATGCATGACTGGATTTTTCATCAGATGCATGAGATGTTTTATCTTCAGATGTTTTATCTTCAGATGTTTTATCTTCAGATGTTTTGTGTGCCATATTTTCTGCTTCTTCATTGTGAGATGATTCTACTGAAGAATAACCTGACTGTTCTTCAAATTCAGAAATTATAGCATCAATAGAAATTTCCATATCATCAGGACTAGAAAGATTATCAAAATCAGACCAAACTGTATCAAACAATTCAGTTATTCTCTGATAATCCTCAGCATTTAGAATACTTTCAAAGCCAACAAAGATTTGTTGTGAACGCCAAACAAATGCAGAGCCATCTTGGAATTCAGCCATTTCAGATATTTGACCATCAGTTATTGCTTCATGATATTCTACTTTGGCAGTTTCCAATAATGCATTGATTAATTGTAATTGAAATTCAGGTTCATCGCTCAAATCAGAAGCAACTACAATGTCTCTTGCTTCTTGAATTACTTCTTTAGCAGAATCTATTGCTAGTTTTGCATCAGCAATATCAACATCAGTATTTGCTTGGTTTTTTAAATCCATCAAAGTACTTTGTAATTTTTTGTCAAATTCAGGATTGTCTTGTAGATATCCACTCATGGTATCATATAATTCAGAAATAGGATGTGTTGCATGAATCAAAGCTAGTTCAGAGTTGTTATCATCAAGGTTTTGCTCCAAAGCCCAAAAGTGTCCTAATGTTTCTTCCAGAGTTCCTGCAAATTCTAAATTATTATCTCTAGTAGAATCAGCAAAGGCAAATGGAATCAAACTGAATATAATAATTGAAAATAATACTGAGAGGGTTTTTGTCATGATGATTTTTTAAAAATTCAGTATTTTAACCATAAAGTCATTCTACAATGGTATAATGAAATATCGTGCTTTAATACTAATTTTGCAACATACACTAGGTAACCCAGTTCTGAGGACTTGTGTTGTTGTTGATATTACCAGCCCAGAATTGGTTACTTGTTATTTAGTAAACTCAACATGTTTTCCATACAAACCAGGGTGAGTTTGAGTGCATAATTTACAATAGAGAAATACTATGAATGATTATTTTTTGTATTAAATTCTAAATGTCTTTAGTCCTTCATCTACTACCAGATTTAGAACACGTGAAAAACTCACAGATTTTGGAGATGATTTAATCATCTTTGCCTGAATATTTCGTAATTTTTCAGTATTTTTTGAATCCAATACAACAGTAATTCTACTGCCCATAATTTCATAATGGTGTTTTTTCTATAATAGTATGATCATTGATCTCATATTGGAATTTATACCAGAATGATTTTCAATTAATCATAATGGCAAGAATGCGATATTGGAAGATAACAGCAGATGAGATGGATAATTTCAGTTATGATGAATCAAAATTACTAAATTGGGAAATCAAATGTATCAGAGAGCCAGAAGATGAGGCTCATTTTATTGGAGTGTTCATGTATAGAGATGGAACAGCATATGACTATGAATCAGTAAAAGGGATTTGTTTCTTTTACAATAATATCGAACAAGAAGAAGTTCCAAAAATTACAAAATTCCTTCAAGACAGATACAATGGAAAAGAGATGGAGAAAGGAGAAAGAATTTTCCTCAAAGGTTCTAAAGAAATCTACTCAGGTAAAGATATCAAAAGTTTGGCAAAAGAGTTAGAATCCACATTTAACACTAAAGCAGTCATTTCATTAGAATTTGAGAATTATACTCAAGAAGAACTAAAAGAAGTTGGAATGCCTGAAGCAAAATTATTACCAATTCCCACTAAATAGATATAGCATTATACACTATGAAGTCAGATGTCTGAGCTAGACGGTATTAATCGACATTTTGAAGAATTAAGAAAAAGATTACTTAGAATTGTATTAGTTATTGGAATTATCACAGTTTTCATTTTAGCATTTCATGCTGAATCAATTCAAGTTGGTGAAATTACTTTGTACTATCCAACTCCAGAACCTATGAACAACATTGCAGCGCAAGTTACGCAACATATGAAAGATAATTTAGTTCCAGAAAATGTTCAACTGATTCAAACAGCCCCTGGACAAGCTTTCTTTGCACAGGTGTACATTTCAGTATTAGTAGGAATTGTTTTAGGAATGCCAATTGTCATCAAAGAATTAGTAGAATTTATCAAGCCAGCTCTTAAAGAACATGAAATTAATGTTAGTAGAAGTATTTCACTACCTGCACTAGGACTATTCATTGCAGGTTGTGTGTTTTCATATAATTTTGTCATTCCATACATTTTAGAATTTCTTTACAGATATGGTGAGTCTGCAGGTCTTGTAACATTTTTGAACATAATGGACTTTGTAACTTTTATTTTACAATTCTTGTTAGCGTTTGGACTTTCATTTCAACTTCCACTAGTAATGTATGCAATTTCAGTATCAGGTGCAGTGGAAGCAGATTTTTGGAGAAAAAATATCAGATACGCGATTGTTGCAATAGTAATTTTTGGTGCAGTAATTACACCTGATGGAAGTGGAGTTACAATGTGGTTTATTGCAGGACCAATGATTGCACTATATCTTGCAGGCATGATATCAATTGAGCGCAAAGAACGAAAGAAATTGAACATTTAAATCTAAAATCAAGAATGTAGATTCATGACAGTTATGGGTCCAGAGATCATTATTTTAGTAATAGTAGTAGGAGTATTGATTTTTGGAGCAGCAAAAATTCCAAAACTAGCAAAAACTTTTGGTAAAGCTAAAGGTGAGTTTGAGAAAGGAAAAATTGAAGCAGACAAAGAACTAAAAGATTTCAAAGATGAGGTCAACAGTGCATCCAAAGATGATACTACAAAAGACAAAGAAACAAAGTCTGACTAGGTTTTAGCAGTTTTTAGAAAAATCATCAAAAATTTTCGAATAATTATCCTCAATCTTGTCTTTACCAAATAGGTTAGATATTTTCATCATTCCTTTGAATTTAAAATCAACATCAATTAGGATTTTTGTTCCATTCTCATGATCAATGAATTGTTCTTTGATGTGAGTACCTTTAGCGTCACCGCCAATAACAAAAATTTCATGTAATACTGGTTCATCAGTTACATGTTTTGCCATAATTACTAGTTCTTTAGCTCCAAGTATCAGGTGTTCTTCAACTACAGATGTATTTTCTCTACTTGAGCGAACTCGAATGGATGGGAAATGCTGTGGAAATAATTTTTGATAGTTTTCAAAATTAGAAAATATATCAAAAACAGTTTTTCTATCAGATGAGACTAGTTTTTCTAAGGAAAATTTTGGCAAAACTAGTTTGTTCCCCATCGAGGATACAAGTTATGTTCAATGTCAAATTGGTCAAGACATTTTCCCACACCATGATTAACTATATCATCAATTGATTTTGGTTTTGTATAAAATTCTGTGACCGGAGGTAAAATGATTATTCCCAACCTAGCTAGTTTTAACATATTTTCTAAATGGATTGCAGAAAGTGGGGTTTCTCTAACCATTAAAATTAATTTTCTTGATTCTTTTATTGTAACACCTGCTGCTCGGGCAACCAATGTATCATCATATCCATTTGCAATTGCAGCTAATGTCTTCATACTACATGGGGCTACAATCATTCCATCAATTTTATGAGTTCCACTAGAAACACTTGATGCCATATTTTTTTCATCAGAAGTATCAGTTGCAAGTGACTTTACATAATCAATGGTATGTTCAGTTTCCATTGTAATGCATTTCTCACCCCATTCAGACATTATCAAATGAGTTTCAATGTTTAGTTTCTTTAGAGTCTCAAGTAATCTGATGCCATAAATTGCACCAGTGCTTCCTGTAATTCCAACTACTAGTTTCAATGATATGATATGAAATGTTACTGTATTTTATGTATTAGAAATTAGCATCTTTGTTTTCAGATTCCAACTCTTTTCTGAGTTTTCTGCGTTTGTGCCATAGTGAGATACCACCAGCACCCATTGCAGTAAAAATAATGACGCCCATGATTTGTAACTCAAAAGAGTATATCATGAATTAGATGAATTGTTAATGGAGAAAAATCTTCTTGTTTTTAGACGATCAATTATTTTGAAAATAGCTATATTAGATCCTGTTTTCTAGGCATAATATGATTAAAACCTCTGAGATTAAAAAAATCGTCAATGATTACTCAGATGTAAAAATTGGGGTTCTAGGTAGTCATTCTGCCCTTGAGATAATGGATGGGGCAAAAGATGAAGGGTTCCAAACTAGAGTATTTGCACAAAAGGGTAGGGAAGGACCATATCAGAGATTTAACAGAATTGCAGATGAAATTACAGTTGTAGATAAATTCAAAGATATGGCATCAGCCAAATATCAAAAAGAGTTACGAGATTCAAATACAATTATTGTTCCACATCGCTCCCTTACTGTTTACCTAGGATACAAGACAATAGAGGATTCTTTCAAGGTGCCAATTTTTGGAAACAGAAAGTTATTCCAAGCAGAAGAGAGAACTGCAAAAAAAGGACAATACTATCTATTAGAAAAAGCCAAAATAAAATATCCCAAATTATTCAAAGATCCTAAAAGAATCAACAAACCATGTATTGTTAAAGTTCAAGAAAAAAAGAGACCACTTGAAAGGGCATTTTTTACAGTATCATCATACAAAGATTACAAAGAAAAATCAGAATTAAAAATCAAACAAGGAGTAATTGCAAAAAAGGATTTAGAAAAAGCAAGTATTGAAGAATTAGCAATTGGAACATACATGAATTTTAATTTCTTCCACACACCAATCTCAAAACAAGTAGACTTTATTGGAATTGAGAGAAGACTACAAACAAACATTCATGATTACAATGCATTACCTGCAAAAGAACAACTAGAGATGGATATTGATTTACAAAATATCGAAGTAGGACACACTCCAGCTAGTATTCGAGAATCATTGTTAGAAAAGGTGCTAAAAATGGGTGACAAATTTGTAAATGCTACTAAAAAAGAATATGCTCCAGGAATTATTGGACCATTCTCACTACAAAGTGTAATTACAAAAGATTTGGAATTAATTGTATATGATGTGTCATTAAGAGTTCCAGGAAATCCAATTGTTGCAACTACTAGTCCATATACAAAATATCAGTATGGTCAGACATTTGGTGTGGGTAGAAGAATTGCAATGGAGATAAAGCAAGCCCAAGAAGAAGACAGATTAGATGAAATAGTCACCTAGGATTTTAAAATATCATAAAATTAGTCACAAAAATAGAAGTTTTTACGGATTAATTTTGAAATAAATTTTCTCGGAATAATTTTACTTTTTTTGTGTATTTTCAGTTATTTTTTTTAGTTCAGAGAGAATTAGAACCAGTATTTCTTTTTCACTTAACTTCAAAAGTTCTATTGTATCTTCTTCTGTAAATTGGATATCTTCGTTTAATTTTTCATATGTGTTAAGATCAGCCATACATCATGTACATTATACAGATTAATTAAATTTTTCAATAAATGATAAGACTAAATTCTATTTTTTGGTAAAAGAACAGTAAATGTTGTAGGATTATTCTTCACAGTAATTCTTCCAGCATGTTGTTCAACAATTTTTTTGCAGCTGGCAAGCCCCAATCCAGTTCCTGTTTGTTTTGTAGTAAATAAGGGATCAAATAATTTATCCAAATGCTCTTCTGAAATCATAGGTCCATCATTGATAATTTCAATTTTAGCATACTCATTTTGTCCACTACTAATTTTAATCTCAATGTTTCCATTCGTATCTACTGCCTGAATTGCATTTGTTAACAAATTAGAAAACAATGAATTTAATTTTACATCATCACCAGATATGGTTACATCATTTTTAGGTAAAATGATGTTTACAGATTTATCTAAAACAGATTCAGAGACTATAGAGTCAATCAGATTTTTGATGGATATTTTTTTCA
Organism: Nitrososphaerota archaeon; assembly: GCA_018668425.1. GTDB lineage: Archaea > Thermoproteota > Nitrososphaeria > Nitrososphaerales > Nitrosopumilaceae > Nitrosopumilus. The sequence continues at coordinate 8,324 of JABJDB010000052.1, forward strand.
AATCTAATGGAGAATCTTTTAGAAAACCCATTACATCATTAATTTGATGATCAATCCTATCTATTGCACGAAGAGCCAAGGATGTTGAACGTTCGATAGATTCAGAATCATTCTTTTTTATTTTCATAGTCTCTAATGAGATTTTGATTACACTTAGAGGATTTCGTATATCGTGCGCAATTCTTGCAGATAATTCTCCTATTGCTGAAAATCGAGCAGATTTTATTATTTCTTCATGTTGTTTTTGAACTTTATCTTCTAATTCTTTTTGAATAATAATTCTAGTCTTAGAATTTCTATAGTATAGTATTCCTGAAATTACTACTCCCAAAGATATCAAAAATACCAAAATATACAATTCCATACGAATGTTATTGATATCAGAATACGATACATCAATTGGTTCAATTAGTAATGCACCCCAATGATGAGAGGAAATTTCAATTGGAGCATAGGCTACAAGAAATTCTTGTTTGTCTGAAATTTCTTTAAGAATTCCACTTTTTCCTGCTAAAGATAATTCCATACTTTGAAAATCAGATACGTTACGGGGTCCAGATGTATCAGAAATTGATAAAGAGATAGGAAGTTCAGTTCCCTTGTGATCAAAAAAGACAAGAAAATTACTATCAACATGATCTATATGACGATATAATTCACTCAAATCAATTACAGACCTCCACAAACCCAAAAATTCCTCAGAGTCAGAAAAAACAGGAACGTTTACAGAAACAGCATATGTTTGAGTAGCAGTCGCATTGTACACTTCACTGATGTATGGTTTTTTACTAGATATGGTTCCTTGATACCAATCACGATGTTCCCAGTTTAATTGTCCAAGATTTTCTTGTTTGGGGTATGGTTCTGTAAGATACATGTCACCATTTGCCATCACAAATGCAACAGTGCCAAATGCAGAATGTTTTTGAAGAATATCTTGTGCCAAAGTTCTTTTTAATAAATCAGCATCAGGCGGGATTCCTTTCAATTCTTTAGTTATTAATTTTGAATAATCTGTATTTTTTACTATATCGTCATTACTGGTTAAAACAAGAATATCTGTTAAATGATGAAAAAAATGTTCAGCATCAGAACTTGCAATTTTAACAGATTTGATTTTGTCTGCAAACATTTTGTCTTCTAAATTTTTAATGATTGATTCGGTTGTAAATACAGAAACTGAAACAATTGCAAAAATAATAATCAACATGAAAAATAATACACGTAATGGAGATTCATTAAAGTCAGAATTCACAAAAAACAAAAAATTATCATGAATTTAAAATAACAACATGAATCTTTAAAGAAAATTAAAGGCGTAAACCCCAAACTGCAGAACTATGAGAGATTTCCTCTCGTGGTCAGTGCCTAAGCACGTGATTGCCTTTTTCGTTCTGCGGGGTTACGCAAGTCTAATCGCCAGATTTTGTAACTAACGACATCAATTACTATAAGATAAATTGATATTTAACATTTTGTACTAATTAATTGAACAAATTATATCATTTTTTGTAATTCCTAAAATCAAGATTACTGAGAAATTTGAGAATAAAGTGTAAAGAAACGAATATCTTTTAGAAAAAATATAGAACTATGCTAATTGGTTACTTTGGAAATATACTGAATACCAATCGATCTAATTTTGAATGATTAAAGCGGTTTGACATTCAAAATGGATTGCTGATACCAATTAGCAATACAAACTCTTTTGTGAACAACAAAACGAAATCCCATATGGGCAAAATGGTATTCATTAAAGAAATCATTACAACAACAAATGAACCAAAATTATGTCCAACATGTCAAAAAGAAGATAGATTAGAAAGAGATATCGTTAGAGAGGAAAAGACAGATGGAAAAACTATTCTTTGTACCAGATGTGAAGCACTAGTTGTAATTACAAGTCACAATCTAAAACAAGTTGAATTATCATCAAGAAAAGATGACACCATAATGCTCAAAGAACCACATCTAATTAGAAAATTAGGATACTAGTAACCAATACTTCTCATAGCAGCACAAGGCTTGCCCCCTTTACTCCAACATTTACAAGAACAAGAAACAGATTTTCCATTTTCTAAATCTTTAACGACTTTATGGAAATATCCTTCTCTGACTTTTGATTCAATCATTATTGTTTCAAATTTATCAGGATCTTGAGTCAATAATATTGAATAATTTTTCTAGTAAATTAGTATTATGAATAATTTTCAAAAGGATTTAGAAGATAAGAAAGGAATTGGGCGTTATTTTTTAGAATATGATTTTCGTGAGATAGTTTTTTTTGTAGTGGGTTTTTTTTGTACGGGTTTTTTTGGTACGGGTTTTTTAACAGTATATTTTTTATTTGTTAATCTTTTTTTAGTTTGAATTTCTTTGTTAGTTGGAGCCAATCGGGTAGAGATTAGTCCTTTTTTGTCATCTAAAATCATTTCAATTATGAGAGGTCTAACACACTTTGATGCCTCCCATTCCCGTAAATTAGCTTCTTTGCATTCTTCTTTGATTATGAGTCCTGCAAGACCTTTGCTCCAGATATGACGTTTTGTATCATATACTTCAAGGATTTTCCCATGTTTTGTAATTTTGATTGCACCGTGACACCTAGTAATTACTTGTGATGCAACTCTAGAGTATAATTTCTCAAAATTTACCATACCAAAATTATCATACAACATTTCAAAAAGGTTCTGATTAATAATAAAAAACAAATAAAGAATCAAAAAAATCAAATGAAATAATGAGTGATGAAGAAGTACCATCAAAAGAGGAAATTATCAAAAATATGGCAAAACACCTTCAAACTCATCCAGAAGATGGGGAAGAAGTACTATTACGAACATACGAGCTTGCATTTATCAAAGGAAAATTGGATTCAAAATCATGACGTTTGAAGATGATTATCGAAAAAAGATGATCAAAGAAAAAGAAGAATATGAAAAACGAAAAAAAGCAGAAGGTGATTCAGACTTGGTTTTTAACAAAAAAGACAACAAGGAATCAGAAAAATGACTTGTAAATGTAAAGAACACAAAGAAGAATACACATGTTCAGGCAATGACTGTCAAGTCTGTGTATTAGATGAGGAAAACTATATTGAAAATCCACAATCAAAAAAAGAGCGATACTGTCTAAATTGTGCCATGAAAAAAGGGGGATTTACAGAACAAGAATTATGGCAACTTATGATGGCAAATCCTGATACCACACTAGGATGTAACAGTAAATCAGAGAAATAATTTTCAAATAAGAAAATAATATACCATAGAAATTACAATCAATATTGCTGATGATTAATCGAATTAACTAAGCTATAACTGATTGTTGATGAAATTGCCGAATTATGAAGCATCGAAATTATGTTTGTCTTTCATGTACATTAACTGACATGGATAAAGGTGGAGACAAGGCTTCAGGATTTGTAATACTCTCCCAGACAAAAATTTGAATTGTGTATGATCCAGATTCAGTTGGGATCCAAGACTGTGCAGGAGAAAAAGATTGTCTAGGAGATAAAGATCCAGTTAACCAAGATAAAGAAATTACAACGTTTTCATCATTTGTAACTTGTGTAATGTATGCAAAATTTTGTTGAATGTCTTGTCCATTTGAAATATCAGTAACTATCATTATTTGTTCATCTACAATGTGTTGTTTTTTCTCAGATGCCACCTGAGTAGTTACAGGTTCAGCATATGTAGTACCAGTACTAATAATTAACAATGCAACTGCAAATAACAAAATTTTCATAATGTGTATTAATACAACAAATATTTAATCTATCTAATGGGCAAACTACCTGAAAAATATCCAGAATTTCTAATAATGTACAAGACACTTACCCAACAAATAAAAAAATTAGAAAACTCACAAACAGATGAATCAATAAATAAAAAAATTCAAAGTTATAAAAAAGAATTAGATAAAATCAAAGAAAAATTTCCAAAAGGGTTTTTTGATAATCAGTGAGAATGATCATGACCACAATCACATGAATGTGCATCATCACCTTTTAGAGCCATTAGTTTTGCTACCATCTCATCACGAATTTTCAAAGAGTCGCCAACTTGATTTTTTAGAGAATCAGAAGTCCAGTTTTCTTCTTTTAATTGACGGACTGTATCAATAATTTCAAGATCTAAATTCAATAGATTGTCCATTAGTTGTTCTTGTTCAGACATGATTTTTTACAAATATCCCTAGACAAATACTATTCTAATTTTATGCCTCTACGCTTTCTTTGAGGAGTGTCTTTCTTACCAATATTGGAATTTTGTAAAATGCACCTAATGCCATAGCATCAGATGCACGATAATTTCTCAGTACCAGGTCTCTTTTTCCTGTAAAGTAGAGATTTGCACGTAATACATCACCACTGTCAAAAATTTTGACTTTGACTAGAATCAATTCATTTTCTTCACAAATTTCTTCAATCATTTTGTAAATGGATGGTGCAGATTCGCCATCAGTTTCACCAAAACTTGTGATGTGTTTTGCAACTTCACCTGAAAATGCTCTCATATGAAATTCCTTACCATTATCTGCTCTTAGAACAACCATTCCCTCAACAGCGTATGGGTCTACAAATCCAACATAAGTGATTTTTACAGAGTCATAATCAGGCTCTTGTGCTTGATCAATATCCATTGTTATACAACTAAACTTTGTGCCCAGGGCTTATAAAGATAGCAAAATTTTGAGATCAAATTATCATAATTAATTATAGTGAATTAATTTACAACGATCAAAACTAATGCGTAACCCCAAATTATTTAAAATCCCCAACTATGGATAGCTTGATGTCAACAAATCCTGAACGTGCAGTTGCATACGTTCTAAGCAAATACGTCACATCATACATGGACAAAGATGTTCTAGTTTTAGATCAAGAAACTCAAACAAGAGAAGCTGCAAGAATGTTGCGCCACTATGAAACAGATGACATCATAGTTACAGATGCAGAAAAAAAACCAGTTGGAATTGTAACTGATGAAGATATTCTAAGTAAAGTAAGTGATGTTACAGTATACGCAGAAGCTACAAAATTAAAAGAAGTTATGAGTACACCTCTTTTTACAATTAATGAAAAATCAACATTACAAGATGCATTACACAAAATGAGAGATAACAATATTAGAAAATTACCAGTATTATCAAAGAAAAATCAAGTCATGGGAATGATTTTCCAATCAACAATTGCAAATGTCATTAGAAATGCCACAACTACAACACCACGTCTTTTGAGTCCACCAGTAAAAGCAGTTTTAGGAAATTTGGGATTTGTATTACAATTTGCAGGAGTATTATTACTAGTTCCAGCTTTGGTTGCAACAATTTTAGAAGACACTACAATGGCTACAGGAATTTACCTGACAACAGTTTTGTTATTGGTAACAGGGTTCTTTTTGAATTCTTATGGAGAAAAATCAAGTCTAAACCTTCAGCAGGCATCAATTCTTGTATTTTCCAGCCTGTTTTTGCTGTCTCTATTTGGAACAGTTCCATATCTGTATGTGTTTCCAAGTGATGAAACTAACATAGAGATATTCGGTAATGCGTTTTTCTCTAGTGCTGCAGGATTTACCACAGGAGGAATTTCATTGTTTGATGAGCCAGAAAATCTTTCTCAGAGTTTTACATTTTATCGTAGTTATACACAACTGGTAGGAGGAATGAGTTTCATTTACTTGGTAATTACTGCATTTTACCCAGAGTCAAAATTACAATCAATGCGCGGATTCATTTCAGGTAGAACACTACACATGAAAGAACTCTTCTTAACAATTACAGTAATCTTTGCAGTATACATTGGAATCATTGCAGCTTTGTTGTGGTTCTTTGGTGAGAAAAATATTATTGATAATGTATCATTGGCCATGAGTTCTCTTGCAACAGGAGGATTTACACCAACCTCCACAATTCTTGAAGGGTTAGTATGGCAAGAAAATATAATTTTGATGGCAGCAATGATTCTTGGTGCATTACCATTTACATTCCATTATGCATTTGTTAGAAAAAAATTCCTTGCACCAAAGCTTGGAAAAGAAGTTTTAACATACTTTGGAATTTTGGGAGGTGCAACAATTTTGTTTATTGGAGTTAGTGGATTAGATCCATTACAAAGTGCATTTTATTCAGTTTCAGCTAGTACTACAGCAGGATTACAACATAATAGTTTAGCAGGACTAAATGGTGGAGCTCACACCATATTGATAATTTTGATGTTCATTGGAGGATGTGGATTCTCAACTGCAGGAGGATTGAAAATTTTCAGATTATTCCATCTTAAAGATTGTAAATCATTTTTTAGTAAAATTAAAAGAAAAGAACTATCACCACAAGCAAAAAAAGAACTCATCTCAACATTGATAATTCTTGCTTTGTTTCCAACAATTTCAGCAATTACAGGGTTGCATTTGGCAGAAATTGAGCAAGTACCATTTCAGGATGCATTTTTTGAGGCTGCAGGAGTTATCACTACAGGCGGTCTTTCTGCAGGCGTAATTGACTCTGAAACAGACACTGCAACAAAGATTGTTTTAGGATTTTTGATGATTTTTGGTAGACTAGAAATAATTGCAATTATCTACATCTTTGTACCCAGACTAAGCTGAGATAATCAAGGGAAAATTCCAAATGAATGAACAATCAAAAAGCAACATCAACAAAGGAAAAAAATTAATTATTTTAGGCTTTGTTACAATTGGAATTTTATTTTTACTGTATGGTAGATATCAAGATCCCGAATTGTTAACACCTAGTGCAATAGATTCGATTCAAAGAATTGCATATGGGTTTTACATTACACTAGTAGTATCATTTGGTGCAATTGCTTTTGGCATGTATCGTTATCATAAAGGTAAAGTTCAGGGAGAGGGAAAGGATCTTTCAACAATTATTGCACTAGTTACATGGAATACAAAATCACGTAAAATTTTTGTTGCAGTGTTTATTGTGTATGGAATATTTTTCTCACTTGTTTCAGGGACGTTAGTTTACCAACCAGGAGTAGATTTTGCAATTCATTATGGTGCAGAAATCCCTTCAGGTTTTGTTGCCCCCTGTTGTGATGGTCCAGGATATATGCCAAAAATTATTGTATACATTACAAATCAAGTAGGGTTGCAAATAATTCCAGTGAATTTAGTTTTACAAATTATTGTGTCGTATTTAGTAGGACTAAACACATCATTGGCAATTAGTGCATATACAATTTCAAAGAAAGGAAGAGGAGTTAGTGGTGTTGGAGCAGTTACAGGATTATTCATTGCATGTCCAACTTGTGCAGGAACATTTTTGTCAATATTTGTAGGAACAGCAAGTGGAATTGCCATATCCATTGCCATAACCCAACTACAAACATTATTCATTGCAGTATCAATTCCGATTTTACTAATCACACCATATGTAATGGCTAAAAAATTACAAAATTCAGATGGAAGTTGTAAAATTAAAGGAGATGTAAAATAATGGCCATCAAATCAGCCTCAGAATATGTCAATTTTTACCTAGATTTGAATATGGGTGAGGGAAATAATCTTGAAAGATTTGCAAATAATGAAAAAATGGTATTAAAAATAAAATTAGAAAACAAAAACATGGATAAAGTTGCAATCAAAAAAGGGATTGAAATCCTAGAAGAATTAGTAAAAGAGATTAAAGAGAATGGGGAAAAATTTGTATTAGAAAAATATCAAAATAACTAAAAAAATGGACAAAAATTCAGAAATTATCAGAACAGAAATTATCAGGATACTAAACGAGAATGGTAAGATTAGAGGAAATGAACTTGCCAAAAGAGTAATCAGGAAAATGGGTAATGAAAAAATTGTCTATAGAGAAATTAGTTCACTAGTAGAAGCAGGGGAAATTGAAAAGAAAGTTCACAGTAGAGCACATATCGAATATGAATTAATTAATCTAAACGAGTCAGTTAACAACCAACTCAAAAATTTACATAAAGAAGCAGAAATTATCTTAGATGAAATCACAAATTTTAACAATATTAGTATTGAAGAAAAATTCTCATATCAAGAAAAATTACGTTCAGTGATACATCTAATTCACATTGTACAGTCAATTGATGGAATAATGAAATTACTAACGTACTATCCAGCATTTAAAAAAGATAAAATGTTTTCACAAATCAATAGAAAGATCAATGATTGTTGGGAAATGATTCGAGATATTATAGCACATCAAACAAATGAGAATTTTCTAAATGAAGTTTTATCAAATCTTAGAATATTACAGTTTGATTCAAAAAATGTTAATTAATTTTTTTTAATTTATCTACTACAATTTTAAAAATTTCATTATTATCTAATAAGACATAGGGCAAATCATTTTCTTCACATGCTTGACCACTTTCAGTATCACGAGTGACTAAAAGCATGTCATTTTCTTTTGCATAATTAATTACTGAATAATCGGTACGAAGTTTGTGGCCTGCTGTTCGTAATTTTTTAACACTGTATGCATCATATCCCATTTCTTTGAGTTTTTCATCCCAACCATCATCCATTTCATCTATCAGGATCTTCATGAAAATAATCAAAGTAATTTCAATATTAGTGTAAACCTAAGAAAAAAGGTCAAGTACTTATTTTCAATAAAATGTTAATCAATTAATGGATACTAAAGATGAAGATACATCAGATGAATCAAAGAAAAACCACATGGTATACTACAAATCTCTAACAAGTACAATTGAAAATATCAAGGAAGAGAAAATGCAAGAACAAGAGCAAGTTATTCAAAATCATCTAGATAAAAGAATTCAAGCCATGGAAGAAGATAAGAAAAGAATTAGAACAATGTTTCCAGACATAACACAGGAAGAGTGGGATGGCAACTAATAGTGAAAAAAATCATAACAAACATCTGGATATGCTTCAAGATTACAAAATACATCTTATAAAATACATCGAAGAGTTAGAAAAAATGGATAAAACATCAGAATTTGCTAAAAAATGGAATGAAACAACAATCAAAGAAAGAAAACAAGAGATTCAGGTGATTGATAAAATTTTGAAAAATCTGATTAGATTTACCTAGTTTTGTTTTTGAGATAAGTCATAGAGGGATTCACAAAAAACATGAACGTGTTCAGTAGAGACGCCATCAAACCAAGCAACTTCTTTATCAATATGAAAATCATTAAAAGAATATTCTAAATTGGATTTGATAAATTTAATTTCATTTTGAATTAATGTGGTCATTTTTTCTTGTTGTAATTGAGATAAATCATAATTACAAGTCATCAAATCAATTTGAACATAACAATTTCCATGGCTAGTATTGATTTTAGATTTGATAAATGGTTTATTGAGTTGTTGACACTCACGATAAAATTTATCATATTCAAACATTTTTGAATCACCAATGTATTTTTGCATAGTCATAATATGAAAAATAAATTAAAATCTAAATGTCAGCTGTGATTTTTTTGATTCTATTGATTAATCGAATTTTTGTATTTACTGGCATTTCAGGTTCCATTGTAAAGTAAATGATATTTCTTTTAGAGTAAACTACCATTTGAGAAACTTTTTCACGTTCAACATGAACATATCTAACTTTTCCAAGAGTTCTATCAAATTCTTTACGCATACTTCTTCTTTGTGCAACTTGTTTGCAGAAATGCTCTTCTTCTTTTTGAGATTTCAAGTTAGTTTTTCCAGTTTTCATTATCGCTTCACGAATGTTACCTTTGGAATCGATAACAGCACCAAATCTCATTTTAGGATCCAAGTTAATGATTTTTTGAACAATTTCTAAAAGATCAATTTTTTTCTTTGCTGCCATTCTTAATTTTAAAAAAATTTAACTAAATATAATCTATTAATAAAAATTCAAGGTCAGTAAACAATTAGATCTATTTTTTTGATTTTTTCTTAGATGGGGTCTTTTTAGATGGAGTTTTTGAAGACTTTTTTGTTATAGATTTGGACTTTTTTGTAGATGTGTTCAATGATTTTAATTTCTTGTTTTTCTCATCTACCTGTTTTTTGATCTTTTGTGTTTGTTCTTTTAATTTCTTATTTTTCAACTGTAGTTGATGTTCAGTCTTTTCACGTTTCTTTTTTAGTAATAGTAATGCTTTTTCATCTTTTTTAATTTGTTTTGAAAGTACATTTTGTGATTTGAGTTTTTGTGCCTCTTCTTGAGTCTTTTTACTAATTATTTCCTGTTCTTTTGAAATATTATTAATTAATTCCAATCTCTGTTCTTTAGCCTTTATCAAATCTTGTTCTTGAGTTTTGACTAGTTTTTTTAATTTTTCAGAATCTGTGAGTTTTTTCTTTTCTTCATTAATTTGAGATACGATATTATCATAATCTTGTTTTGCACCATCCAAATCATTTTGTTTTGATTTAATCTCTTGTGCAACTTTTGCTTGGGAAATTAATTGTGTTTTTTGTTCTTCAGTCATTTTTGACAACAAAGTTTGTTCAGTTTGGATTTGTTTCTCTATTTTTTCTTGTTCTAATTGTGCCTGTACCAACTGTCTTTTTTGTTTTGGCAAGTCTTTATTGATTTTAGATTTTTCTGAATCTATTTTTTTAAGAACAAGAGTTCTTTCTTTTTTTATTTTTGCAAGTTCTTCTTTTTGTTGTATGATATCAGTAGAAAGTTTTGTCTGAGTTTCAATTTGTAAACGTTCATTGTTTATTTGAGATTCAAGGGAACTTTTTTCTGAAGAAACTTTTTGTTCATATTGCTTTCTATGAGATATTAATTCTGATAACTTGAGACGATTAACATCTAATTCATCTGAAATTTTTTGTTGTTGTTTGATTTTTTCTTCTTCAGTTTCAATGTTTTTTTCAATATTTTTTAAATTATCAGAGTCATCAGCATTCCAATCCTTGGGCATAGTTCCGTTAATTTTTGTGGCAGGTGTTGGTTTAGTTGGAGTAATTTTTTGTGGGATAGGTTTACTTTCAATAACTGTCTGTGTGGGAGGTGTTGTTTTTTGAGAATTAGAATCAAGTGGAGGTACATCAGATACAGAGTGAGATAATTTTATTTCAAGATATTCTACATCTGAATGATAAAGTGGTTTATTGTCTTTAATCATATCAGAGATGTGTTGTAAACGTCCAGGATCTCCTTGTCCATTATCAATTAAGATGTTAATTTTTGGAATAAGATCAATGCCTTCAATAAATTCATCTTCAACTTCAAATGAGGAATTTAATTTATTTTCCAAGTAAATTTGATCAGTGTGATACAGAGGTTTTTTATTTTTCAAATATTCTAAAATATGATATAATCTACCAGCATCACCATTTCCCGAATCAATTAATTGATTAATTTTTTCAATAGTTTGCCCAAGTGATAGTGATTCTAATTCTGACATGCCTTTACCGTTTTCATTTGAACATAGTAAAAATAACTTTTTAAAATTATCAATTGTGCCTAAATTATTTTTGATTTAGCCAAGAAAAATTAAGCATATTTTATTATAAATCAGATTCAAAAACAAAAAGCATGAAAACAGGCATGCCAGTGATTATTGTAGGAATGGTCATGTTTGGGATGGGGTTGGTATTGTTTTATTCAATTGGATTAGGGCAGACAGATCCTGTTTTGAGAGGTATCAAAAATATTGGGGGCACATTTGTCGGTCTTAGTGGAATGGGTGTGACATTGGCAGGGATTTTACTATACTTGATTAATAGAAATGAACAACCAATACAAGAAAATTTTGATCCAAATATCTAACAAAATATAATTTTAAAAATAAAATTTAGACCATAATTTGAGATAATTCAAAATGATGAGTAACTAAATTATAATAACAAAAATTAGTCAAACCAAGAAATGTCTGAAAAAGTTTGGTTAGGTGCAATTTATCTAAAAGATGAGGGAGGATATGAAATTATTTTAAAATCACTTAATCATTATAAAAAAAGATTAAGGAGTATTGGAGATAGTCCAGAATTAAAAGAAGCAGCTGCAATGTTTGCACCTCTACTAATACAACAAGCAATGAAAGCACATCCCAAAGTCATTGAATTAATTCAAAAAATACAAACAAGCATTGATGATATTCAAAAAGTTAACAGTCTAAAAGAAGACATACCATTGATTGAAAAAGCACTATTATGCTATGAATCAGATATTAACAAATTACGAGATACAGGTCATGAATATTTTTTGAAACTAATTGAAAATATTGAAGAAGCATCAAAAGATCTAGACATAATCAAAATTGCATTAGATAAAATTAAACAGTTTTCAGAATAATCTCAAAGTCCTTGCAAATACCAATCAAAGTATGGAAGTAATGTAAGGGATTGTTTCTTTCTTTCTGATTCTTCTGAAATGTCTTTTATTTTTTGAATTTTACCTTTAAGATACTCTAATGTTAATTCACTTCTAAATTGAGGCTGAATTTGCTCAATTATCTCAAGAATTTGCTCAGATGGTGCAGCATTAACATCATTTCTAATTTGTTTTATTTTTTCTTCTAAAGACATGATGCTAATCAAAAATTCCCCATTATAATACTATGAAATTATACAACATCATTATAATACTATGAAATTATACAACATCATCATTATCCCAAGTAAGACGGAATCTACCAGTTACTCGAAACATGTTTAATTTTCCATTATTTTTAAAATGTAATTTGTGTGATTTATGAGATGTATCCTCAATTTCTAAAATCACATCATCTTTGATTGTTTGAAAAATTATAGGATTGTTTGATGTTTGGGTCCACTCGTTTTCATCAAAATCCATGTGAACAGTAGTGTAAAGTAATCCCATTAATCTAGATAAAATATACCTGAATAAATAACTAGGTGATTATACAGTATTGGAATTTTGAGGTAACAAAACACCAAGATAACTTACAATAGATGGATAAACTATTTCAGAGTCTTTATCATTTCTAATTATTTCAATTACTTTGTGAACTAATTGTTGTATCATTAAATGCTCATCCCGATAAAGAGTTTTTTTTGGATCTTTTACAGAGTCAAGTACAGTGAATCCATTATCAGTTTGGAGTAAATTTTGTAACAATGTATTTGCAACAATTATTTTTTCATCAATATCTTTATGAGAAAAATCCTCATCTAGTCGTTTGATTTTTAATTTTAAATCATGAAAAAATGTATTTGTGGTTTGTTCAATATGTTGATATGATTTATGTTCATAATTTTCAGATAAGACATAAAATTTCATATTTCCCTTACTAATTACAGAAATTGACTGTTTTTCAAGTAATGAATCTCTAGTTTTTTCAAAAGTAGTTTTTGCCATAAATTCTGGAACAATTAATTTTAACAATGCATTGTGATGTAATTCTGAATTATTGTTAATAATCTCCAGCACAATTCTTTCACGCTCATACATTTGATGATTAGGCTCATGTTGACTCATTTTTACTAGGTCGACCTATACTATACAGGTCATCTATTAATTATTTTTGGTAATAAGGTATGAATTCTTAGGCATAAGATCGATAGGGGTTTATCAAAAAATAATTTTTTTTGACTCTATTTTTTTTAATTAAAATTTCAAAGTGAATCTTGAGAGGAAATGATAGTAGTATCAAAACAGTATTCAAAAGAATTACAAGATAAAGTCAACAAAGCTTGTAAAAGTGATTTAGGACATACACAGAGATTTTGTTTAGAATAAACAAATAAGATTTCAAAATTTATTTTATTATTTTTAAGAATCAGAAAAATTATTCTTTATCAATAAATTCGCCAACACCAGGTGGGTCAGGAGCAAGACCTTTTCGCTTTCTAATGTCTGCTACTGCTGTTGCTAACATTGATTTTGGAACTTCAGTCCATTCTTTAAAGGATGTATTCCATGTTGCACGACCTGCAGTTTGACCTCTCATGGCTTCAGATAAAGTGAAAGTTTCTGAAGCTGGAATTTCACCAACAACAATACTTGATGCACCTTTTTGTTGCATGTCAAGTACTTTACCACGTTTACCAGAAAGAATAGTTGCAACGTTTCCAACCAAATCAGTTGGTACACGAACTTCAATTGCCAATGTTGGCTCCAATACTGCAGTTCCAGCAGTGAGTAATGCACCCATACATGCACGACGGGATGCAGGTCCTAATTGAGACAAACCTCTGTGTGCAGTATCCTCGTGAGGAACAAAGTGAGTAAAGGTAAATTTACAATCCCTCATTTGTTCTCTACAAAGAGGACCTTCTTTCATCACATCATCAAATCCAGAATTTATAGAATCAGTAGACTCTTGAACAAATTGTACACCTTTAGTTCCATTAATCAAAACATTTCCACGAGAATCAAGTCTCATAACTCTCTTAATTGTATCAGTGTCCCATCCAGCACCTTTCAACAAGTCTGCAACAACTTTCTTGTCTTTCATATCACTAATTTCACCAGTTCTAAGCATGTGTGCAATTTCAGGCTCTAGTGGTTCTACTTTAAGGAAAATCTTATTGTGTCTGTTTGGAGATTTTGCCATGATTGGTTCACAGCCACCCTTTACAGTTTCTCTATAGTTAATCAAAGGCTCAGATGTAATAATCTCACATTTTGCATCTTGGATTCTATGCACTGCAACATCCAAGTGAAGTACACCCATTCCAGCAACAATTGTTTCACCACTTTCCTCATCGATTTTTACAACCAAATTAGGATCTTCAATGGTTAATTGTTTTAGAATATCTACAAGTTTAGGTAAATCTTTAGGATGTTTTGGTTCAATTGCAATTTGAACAACAGGTTCTGAAACATATTTGACACCTTCAAACATTGGAATTCCTTTTACAGATGATAATGTGTTTCCTGCTCTACATTCAGTTAATCCTAATA
>JABJDB010000053.1 GCA_018668425.1 Nitrososphaerota archaeon
GCATCTGGAGGTTTAATTGCCCATCTTGCTGCTAAAAGTAAAACAAGAGTTACTACACTGTCTAATAACGCATGAATACTATCTGTGATGAGTGCTAGACTGTTTGATATTAAACCAAAAATGAGTTCTATTAGAAATGCTGAAAATATAGCTAAAAGTGAAATTTGTAAAACTCTAGTTCTTTGAACAAACATTTTCCTTATTTTTGATAGTTTGAATCACGTATTACCGTTTTCTAAGAAGAAATGATACGACAACGTTATTTGTGAGAAAATTAGGTTTTATGCATATTGAATATGATCTATTTCTCTTTAATCATAGTTTTTTCAATAATGTTACTTGTTCCTGCTATTGATGCTGAGGCATCAAGTAATCCAAACTTGTTTGTATCTGCTGAAAACTCTCAATTTAATAATTATTTTTCAGGTTCAATGGTAATTGAGGTTATAGTTCGAGATTCAAATTTGTCTGATACTGATGATGGAAAAGGTGAACCTGACGTTACACTTAATGGAAAAACGTTGAGAATGATTCAGGCAACTGATGGTAATTGGTATGCATATTTTGCAAATGTTGAAAAAGCAAAAATTGCAGATTCCACAGTTGGTTTGGCTGGAAAAGGTCTGGATTTTGGTGTTTTTTGTAGCCGAGATACGGCATCTTCCGTATTTGGAATTTCTCTTTCTGAGACTGATGGTGTTGCAGTGCCTCAATCTGATGGTTTAATTGGATTCAAGAATGGTGATTCATCATTAACTGCATGTACTGGTTCTCCAACCGGTTCTGCAAATTTGAATAATGTAGTTAGACAAGCAAAATCTATCAATACTAATTCCAACATCCCTGTTGGGCAAATTGGATTGGATTTTGATGCTTGGCCATTAATTCAACTTTATTCATTTGATGATGTCACAATCCAATACAATCCTGGAGGCCCATCCCAACAAGTTTCACTTGAATATGATGACATGGAAAATATTTCTTTGAATATTGATAGAGATCTTTATCCTGTAAATTCTGAAGTCTTTCTTACTGTAAATGATTTTCAGTTAAATCAAGATCCTACCGATGAGGATTCTTGGACATTTGATATTGATTCAAACCCTTCTACATTTTATCAAGCATTTGATAATTCTGGTAATAATGATGCAAATGGAAATGCGGGATTAGTAGATTTAATTCCCACTCTCTCAAATTTGAATTTTAAAAATAATGGTAAACTTTCCTTAACTCTTGGAAATGTACTTGAATTACAAATAAACAATGATCAACCTGATTCTTCAATTGACGCTGATGGAGTTTCAAACACTTTTTCAAATATTGTTACCTTAGTTGAACGAGAACCAAATTCAGGAATTTTTGAAAGTTTTGATTCTAGTGATGATTCTGTAATGGGTATTCTTAGTAATGCCCCACGTGGACAAACTGGACAAATTACTTACAATGAAAAATCTATTTCAGTTTTAACTGGATTCTCCACTTCTTCTGTTTCAGTTGGTAGTGAACCTACACTAACCATTGCAAATGGTAACACCCTACGTCCCGGAACAGTATATCCTGTAATTTTGAATGATCCTGATCAAAATCTAAACACTGGTGCTCGTGATGATTTGGATGTATTTAGAGCAACAGCCCTTATCCCTACTATCACTATTGGAAACCCCCTCACTTTGGAAAATGCTCAAAGTTCAAATTTTTATCCAACCACTCCTCTTGGAGTAGCTGTTTCTGTAACTTCATCAGTACCTAATTCAAATTCTGATAGGCTGATAATTGACACAACTGGAGTTGGCACATATGAGGTATTTTCAGCAAACTTAGGTTTTTCTGCATCATCGTTATCTTCCCTTTTACTTGATTCTTCTAAATCTAATACAAGTGGTACAAACTGGATAAATTATGATTTAAGATCCTTTGAAAAAGATTTAGGAGTTTCTGATTTTAGCGATACATCTTTTTCACTTTCTTTTGGAACTCTTGGGACGTCCTCTATAACAATAATTGACGCTGGTGATATTTCATCTCCTAAAGGATTCATCCAAATTGATGACGCTGATGTAATAGCAATAGCAGCTAATGCTGGAAACGTATTCCTGCTGATTGATTTCGATTCTTCTGATGATAATACTGGCGTAATTGCTGTTTCTAATGAAGTAAATAACCAACCCCTCATTTTAGACTTTTTTTCCTTTGGATTACAAAATGACAATAGCATAAATAATTCAATTTATCGTTTTGAATTAGAAGAAACTCTGGATAATTCTTCAATTTTTGATGGTACTATTGAATATGCTGTAACCAACCAACTGAACATATTAGATCCAAATTTTATTCAAACTATACAGACAATAGATGATGAAATAAAAATTATTGTAACTGATAGATTAATTGATGAAGAAGGCATTGCAATTTCATATTCTGATTTAGATGCAGCTGGTGTAACTACTACAACTTCTATCAAATCTGACGTTTCTACAAATTCTGGAATTGTTTCTACCCAATCTACCACATTCCGATTTGGCCACCCTGTTACTATCACTCTCAAAGATTCTGATCTTAATTTGAAAAGCGATACTGTTGAGATCTATTCAACAATTAATGATTCAAACTCTGCCAATGTTGATACTGTGGGAAAAGATGGTGAAATTTTATTGGAGGTAAAACTCAAAGATATTCGTTACAAACGTTGTACCGTTAATGGCGTTGAACATGGTGGTTTAGCATCAACTGGATTCACTCTTGTTGAAACAGGACCTAGTACTGGTATTTTTGAAGGTGTTTTTAAAATGCCATCTCAAATTTGTGATAAAACAGGTTCCAAATTAATTTCAACTGCTGGTGGAAGTCTTGATGCACGTTATTATGATTCTCGTGATGCTTTTGGCAATGAAAATATTTCTAGCTTGTTACGTTCACAAACAAGTATTTCATTTTCTAGTCCTGCAAAATTAAATCAAGATAAAATATCATTACCTGATGTCGGTTCTGTTAAGGAAATTATTTTATCTGGAAGTATTGAACATCAAAAACGCGGAACACCATTATCTATATCACTTACAAATCCTGATGGGACAAATCAAAATTTTGCTGCAACTCTAAGTAATAGTGGTGGTTACAAATCAATTTTTACTGTAAATTCTAATTCTTTACCTGGTACCTATTTTATTCAACTTTCATATGATGGTAAAAATCTTGAAACTTTATCGTTTTCTGTAGTCTTAGAAGAAATCCCTGATTGGATAAAAAATAATGCAAAATGGTGGTCTTCTGATAGTATTTCTGATGATGAATTCCTTGATGGAATTAAACATCTTATTGAAATTGGAATTATTTCTGTAACTCCCTCTGAAATGAATAACTTTGATCAAGAAATCCCTGATTGGATAAAAAATAATGCAAAA
>JABJDB010000054.1 GCA_018668425.1 Nitrososphaerota archaeon
ACGATTTTTAGTTTATTTTGTTTTAAAGTAGTTCCAGTTTCAGTTACATCCATAATTGCATCAACATCCTCTGGAGGTTTTGCTTCAGTTGCACCAAAGGATAAATGAATTTGAACACTTTTGTTATTTCCTAACCTTACCCAAGGGGTGACAATTAATGGATCTTTGTTACCATAATATTTTTTGTATGATTTTAGTTGTTTTAGAAATTTTGAAGCAGTTGTAAGATACTCTGAAGATATTCGAAGTGTTTTTTTCTTTTTACCATAATCTGCAACCATATCATCAAGATTTTTGTAACGATATTTGTCTGGAAATGCAATGACTAGTCTAATTTTTCCATATTCTAAATCTAAAATTGGTTCTACATCAGAATTTGTTTCACCAACCCAATCTTTTCCAGTAATACCAACATCATACAATCCTTCTGCAACTAAAGTAGGAATTTCCTGAGGACGAAGCATCTTAACTACAATACTAGGATCATCAAGGTATACACGATAAGTTCTACTTTTTCTATTTACTTTAGTCCAAGATTTTTCTAATAATTTGAAAGTAGCATCTTCCAAACTTCCTTTAGGTATTGCAAATTTTACTTCAGACATTTTCAATTTTTCTATTTTTTAGATATATAATAGCATGTTTAAATTTGCTCAACTAATTCTTTGGCCATGTCAAGTGAAA
This sequence comes from Nitrososphaerota archaeon, assembly GCA_018668425.1. GTDB lineage: Archaea > Thermoproteota > Nitrososphaeria > Nitrososphaerales > Nitrosopumilaceae > Nitrosopumilus. Next base: position 685 of record JABJDB010000054.1, read on the forward strand.
TTTTCTTTTCCTCAATCATTTTTTGAACAATTCCATCTATCTGATCTGATGTAGCACCAGCTGCTGCTGCCAGATTCCTTGCATGAAGACGCATGTGTCCTTTTTGAATGCCTTCAGTAGATAATGCTCTAATGGCACTATAATTTTGAGCAAGACCAGTTGCAGTCATAACACATGCCAGTTCTTGAGCAGATTTTGCTCCCAGAATCTTTGTACATACTTTAGCTACAGGATGAACATTTGCAATTCCTCCAACAATTCCAACAGAAAGTGGAATTTCTAATTCTCCCACCAAATTTCCTTCACCATCCTTACTCCATTTACTGAGTGAACGGTATTGTCCAGACTTTACAGCAAACGCATTAGCAGCTGCCTCAATTGCTCGACTATCTTGACCCACAGCATTTGCAACTGCAATAGTACCATTCATAATTCCCTTGTTATGAGTTACTGCTCGATACACATCGTTATCTGCAAATTCAAATGCCAAAATAATATTGTCAACTACTTGTTCTCCACCAACTGCTTCTTTTTCAAAAATAGCTTTAGCTTTTACCATTCGTCTAGTAGAATAGTTAGATAAAATTCGAAGAAGTGTTTTTCCACCAGTTATTTCTTCAATTAATGGGGAAACTGCCTCACACATGGTATTTGTAATATTTGCACCCATTGCATCACCAACATCAATTAATAATTCTGCAATTAGCATTTTTCCAGATGGTGTGTCAATCTCTTTACAGGAAATTTCTTTTGCACCTTTATTCATTTTAGGTAAAGAATTACTTTTAGAATTTGCAAGTTTAATAATTTCATCTGAAGATGAGTTAATTTTTTCTATAGCTGAAGCAATATCCACATTTAAAATTTGAATTTGACCGATACTGTATGATTCATCAGCAGTTACTTGAAATCCACCTTTTATTCGTGCAACTTTTGCACCTTTTGATGCAGCAGCAATTACTGAGGGTTCTTCAATTACCATTGGAATGACATAGTCTTTACCGTTAATCTGAAAATTTGTTGCAACACCCAGAGGTAATGAAAATGTACCAATTGCATTTTCAACCATCTTATCTGCTTTATCAAAAGATATTCCACCATCAATATTTTGTAAAATTTTCAAATCATCTTCAGAAAGATTTGCAAAATTTGCAACAGTGTTTAGCCTTTCTTTTCTTGATTTTTCAAAAAACTTTGAAATTGATGAATCAGGCATTTTATTTCATTATCCTCAATAGTTTATCATCAGTTCTGTCTGGAAAACCTTTTCCATCAGTATTTGAAGTAATAACATACAAACTACCATCAAAACCCTGTACAACATCTCTAACACGTCCAATTCCACTTAGGATTGATTTTTGTGAACTCAATCCTTCCTCAAAATCTAGTTGATATAGATTTGATGCACGCATTGAAGATAAAATAAAAGGAAATTCAAAATCAAATTTTTCTCCAGTATAAAACAAGATTCCTCCAGGCTCTATACTTGGATCATAACATAAAACAGCATCTTCAAAATCTGAATTTCCTGAACATTGGGTTTCAGGCCAGCCATAATTTTTTCCAGAAATAACAATATTGATTTCATCATTTTTTTCTGGACCAAATTCTGCCACATACAAATTTCCATTATTATCCCAAGTCATCCCTTGAGGATTTCTAAATCCTAACGAATACACATAGGAATTAGGAAATGGGTTATCATCAGGAATTGAACCATCATCATTTAATCTCAAAATTTTTCCAGATAAAGAATCAAGATCTTGAGGTAAGTGTGATGCATCAGAAACTGTACCAGTTCCTACGTACAGTTTTTTATCAGGTCCAAATTTTAAAAATCCACCATTTGTAAATGATGAACCAGGGATTTTATCAAGAATTATTTCAGCATCTTTTAATTTATTTTTAGATTCAGTGATTCTCAAAACTTTATTCCATAATTCTCCATTCTCTTGATATGTCAAAAATACATAGAGAAAATGATTGTTAACAAAATCAGGATGAAGTGAAATTCCAATTAGTCCACCATCAAAAACATCAGCAGTTCGAAAAGTAGCTAATGGCGAATCTAATAAAATATCATTTTCAATAACACGAATTAATCCATCTTTCTCTGTAACAAAAATTTTATTTTCAAATATTGCAATTGCACGAGGTTTTTCAAGATTTTCAGCCAAAATCATCACAGAGTCACTTTGAGAAACAGAAGTAGGTTTTGGTAAAGGAATAGGATCATTAGGAGATGTCAAAACAAGTATTGAAAATATCACAGCACCAATTATTGCTGCAATTTGAATTTTCTTGTCCACAAAAAATGAGTCTTTTAAGATCCTATTAATTACTTTAAAAAAAATTTGATAAAGCGTATATACAGTAGATCATATTTTATCGATCAGCGGGGTGGGGAAGCCAGGTCATCCCGGCGGGCTCATAACCCGCAGTTCAGTAGTTCAAATCTACTCCCCGCTACTTATACACACAAAACCAAGAATCAGATTTAGAAAATTTTGAAGATTTATTTGTAATTTTCATTCGTTGTAACGGTCTAGTTAGATGCCTATGTGCAGATATTTTTGGAATGTATAGTTGTTTTTTGAGTTTTCTTGGAATCTCAATTATTGTTTTTTTTGAGGCTTTGTTCCCACAGCGAATACACTGAAATTCTTGATTTTTTCCCTTTGATTTCATTTTTTTATTGCATTTTTTGCATAATGGGTTTGTTGTGGAGATGTTTTTTTGAAGGGAGATGATTTTGATGTATTCAAGATTAATTATTCTAGGAAAATTCTTTGATGCCTTTCTTACTCCACCGCCAACTTTGATTTTATCACCCTGAATCAAATTTGATGCATTAACTGACAATCCAGTTTGTTTGTACACTGCACACCAAAATTCATTATTTTTAGATAAAATTTTAAAAAATACATGACCACCTTTTGCAATCTTTGGAGTGTTAATTATAGTTCCAGTAATAGTTCCTGAAGCATATGGTTTCATGGTATTAGAATTTAATTCATTTTTTAGATGATCACCTGTTCCTTGATTTGATTTGAATATCATGTAACCATCTAGTTTTTCATCACTTTTTAGAATCTTAGTAGCATAAACTAAAGAATCCACATTTTCACCTCGTACTCCATAAAATACAGGATCAGGTCCATGAGGAGTAATTAAGACCCTGCCTTTTTTTGTATCAAAACTGTTGTATGTATTTGGAAATGTTTCATCTTGCATAGTTTTTACACTTTTAGCAGAAATCTTTCTTTCTTTACCAAATTTTTGTTTTTTACGATAACTTAGTAATTCTAATGTATGATCATCAAAATCATACCCGATTGCACCTATTGCTCCAACTAGTCCCTGACCATTTCCTTCATAAAAAAATTCAAGATTATTTTTTTTAGCAAATTTTTTTGCATTATTTCTGTTAATTAATTGCCATAATGCAAGATTGCTAAAATCGATAAACTCTGAAGGAATCAAATCATTTTCAAAAAATACCAATCCAGGATTTGCACCATTTTTAATATCAGAATATTTTGAAACAAGATTTTTAATTTGATTTTTAATTTTTGATGGATTTCTAGTCTTAATTTTGAGTGAAACTGCTCCATTTCCTCGTGTTTTCCAAGGAATATTTGGATTAAATCTAATAAGTTTAGGAAAATCAAGAAATGTTGTTTTTTGTTTTTGTAACAAATCCACGATTTTATAGGCAAGAAATGTTGTGCACATGCCTTTAGGTGAATCAGTATCATCAAAGCCAATATTGAGAACAGTTTCTTTTTCCATAATTTACTAAATGTTCTCAGACATTTAGTTATAGTGTTCAATTGGTTTAAATTAATAAAATTACTTCTCAAGCTAAATTGATTATAATAGATGAAAAAAGAATTTTCAAAGAAATTGAAGAAAAAGATCCAGCATCTGTTTCATTAAATGGTCCTGATGGAATTTTACCTCAAGTTCAAGAAACTGCAAATAAAATTTCTGAAAAATTTAAAATTCCAGTTTATGTTCTAGCTGATACCACATGGGGAACTTGTGATATGAACTCAATGGGTTCCAAAGTTTTAGGTGCAGATATCCAATTTAACATTGGACATACAATTAACACTGAAGTGTATGAGAAAAATTTAATCTTAATTGATGCATATGATGATGTAGGGTTTGATAGTGTTGCAAAAAAATGTGTAGAAATTCTAAAGGGCAAAACAATTTCTTTAGTTACAGATAGTCAACATTTACACCAAATGGACTCAGTTGAAAAAATTTTATCAGAAAATAACATTACAGTAAAAATTGGAAAGGGAAAAGGTCAACTAAATGATGGTCAGGTATTTGGTTGTGAGTTTTATCCTGCATCAGAATTAAAAAAAGAAGTTGATGCCTATGTATTTTTAGGACAAAGTAATTTTCATGCATCAGGAATTGCACTATCAACTAATTTGCCAACATATGTTTTAGATCCTTACTTTAATGAGGTAAGAGAAGTTACAGAATTTGCACAACAATTAAAGAAAAAAGCAACTCTAGCAATTTACAAAGCAGCAGATGCACAAACATTTGGTGTAATTGTGGGACTAAAAGAAGGACAACTATCAAAAGTTTTTGCATTAAAAATTAAAAAAGAATTAGAATCTGCAGGAAAAAAAGTTCAATTATTTGCATTAACAGATATTACAAATGATAGACTACGAAACCTAAAAGGAATTGATGCATTCATTCAAGTTGCATGTCCAAGGATTTCTACAGATAACCAATTTGACAAGCCTGTCTTATCCACACCACAAGCAAATGCATTACTAAAAATTTTAAAAAATGAAAGTATTGAAGGATATTTAGAAATCCCACATTGGCTATAGTTACATAATCAATTTTTGAAATCTAACATTATTAGATAATTTTTCAAATGATTTTGAGTTTTTTGCTTTTACTTTGTATTGAATTCCCTGCGATATAGCATTCTCTAGAAAATTTAATGCATCATTAGTTTTTGAAAGCATTACTAGATTACATGATTTATCAAATAATACATCCCCATTATCAGGGTAATCATTCAAAATGTCATTACAACATAAAATGGATTCTTCAAATTTATTCAAAGAAAATAAAATTCGTTCTTTATGATATAATGCAATGTTGTATTTTCCATTGTTTTTGAGTATTTTGTCACATAATTCTATAGCTTGTTCAAGATTTTTTTGTTTTCTAAGAGAGGATATTTTGTTAACTAGTACAGATACATCATCAGGATATATTTCTAAAGCAGAGTCATAGCATTTTATAGCATTATCAAAATCTTTGAGTTTACTTAGAGCATATCCTTTATTGTTAAGTGAACTAAGATTTTTTGGATCTTCATTTAGAATTTTATCATAACATTCAATAGCGTCTTTAAATTTTTTTTTAAAAAATAATTCATTTGCTACATTCAAAATTGGATTTATTTTAATAGTCATGATTTTCACATATTTGGTTTCATCAAAATTTTTCCAAAAAGACCTTTACCGTTTAACATTTTTTTGTGTGCATCTGCTGCTTGTTCTAAAGGGTATTCAGAATCAATTATTGATTTTATTCTACCTTGAGACATCCAAAAAAGACCTTGTTCCAATTCTGCCCTAGTTCCTTGTGTTGAACCTAAAATGTTGATTCCTTTAAAGAAAATATGGCGCAAATCAGTTTTTGCATCATAACCAGTAGTTGCACCAGTAGTAACAATGGTTCCACCATAATTTAGTAAAGTTAATTCTTTGTTCCAATGAGTACCACCAATATGCTCAAAAATTACATCCACCCCAGATACATCAGTAGATGATTTTGGGATTTTTTTTGCAATTGATCTTACTTGTTTATGCCAATCATCCTCTCTATGATTTATGGCATAATCTGCACCAAGTTCTAATAATTTATCTAGTTTATCTGGACTTGCAGTTGCAATGACAGTACATCCAAAAAGTTTTGCAATCTGAATTCCATATGTTCCAATACCAGAACTACCACCCATGATCAACACTATCTGTCCTGGTTGAATATTTGCTCGTCCAATCAACATATGCCATGATGTCAACAAAGTCATTGATGCAGCTGCTGCATCATCATAAGATACGTTATCAGGTATTTTTACAACATTAACTTCAGGAAGATGAGTGTATTCGCAATAACCACCCCAAAGCGGACCAGTTTCAAATCCCCATATTGAGCGTTTTCTACAATCATATTCTCGTCCATCAGTACATGCTTTACAAACTCTACATGACATGTTTCCATGAGAAACAACTCTATCACCTACTTTGATATTTTTTACATCACTTCCAATTGCAGTAACTTCACCTGCAGCATCAGTTCCAGAAATGTGAGGTAATGGTATTGCTAATGGTTTTCCTCTCATTCCCCAAATATCATCATAGTTTAATGCTGCTGCTTTTACCTGAAAAATCACCTCATTTGATTTTGGTGTAGGAATTGGTATGTCCTTGATTTGTAATATTTTTGAAAAATCATCATCAGTAGTATATTTTTCATATACAAGTGCCTTCATGATTTTTTTCAGATTTTTGAAGATATATCGTTTGCCAAGATGACTTACCACAAACAATTATAATCATAAAAGCAAAAATCCCAACATGTCAGAAAATGCAACATTTCCAGGCGATAAATTAGCATCAATTGAAGAATATGAGGCAGGTTACAATACATTTGATGATGGTGATATGGTAAGAGCCGCAACTGTTGGTGAAAAAGACATTGATAAAACATCACGAGTTGCCAGCATTAAACATCCAAAAGTTCTATCAATCCCCAAAGTTGGAGATATAATTATTGGAACTGTTGCTGCAGTAATGTCATCAATGATTGCAGTATCAATTGATTACATTAACGGTGAACCAACAACATCAAAAGTTGAATGTGTTTGTGGAACACGTAATTTAAGAATACGAAATGTTGCTTTAGTAAATGATATAGTTAAACTAAAAATTCTCAATCATCTTAATGGTACAATTCATGCAGGAATTAGTGAACCAGAATTAGGAATTTTATTAACCAAATGTAGAAAATGTGGCGGTAAAGTTGTATCAATGCGTGATGCCATAAAATGTACAGAATGTGCATGGATTGATGAAAGAAAACTTTCTACAAATTTTGGTAAAAGTGATTTTGTTAAATTGAGAGAGTAAAAATGACGAGTGTTTCGTTCCAAGGTGAACGAGGTGCATATAGTGAAGCAGCAGCTAGATCATTTTTTGAGAATGTTAAAACAATTCCATTTGCAACATTTGCAGAAGTTTTAGAGAGTACATCAAAAAATGAAACAGAATATTCAATTTTACCAGTAGAGAATTCATTGGAAGGTAGTGTTGGAGAAAGTTACGATTTACTATACTCAACATTTCTTAATGTGATAGGGGAAATTTATCATAGAATTGAGCATTGTTTAATCGGAATTGGAAAACTGGAAGACATTGATACTGTTTATTCCCATCCACAAGCATTAGGCCAATGTAGAAAATTTATCGAAGAACACAACATGAAAACAATTCCTGCATATGATACTGCAGGTAGTGTAAAAATTGTCAAAGAACTTGAAACAAAAAATTGTGCATGTATTGCAAGTAAAACATCATCAACAATTTATGAAATGCCAATCATTACAGAAAACATTGCAAATAATCTCAACAACTATACTAGATTTTTAGTATTATCTAAAAAAGAATCCACTGAATCAGAAAATGACAAAACATCAATAATTTTTTCGATAAAACATGAACCAGGTTCATTATTTAGAATAATAGAAAATTTTCATAAAAATAATGTGAATCTTACAAAAATAGAATCTAGACCAACAAAAACAAACACATGGGAATATAATTTCTATGTAGATTTTGAAGGAAATTCAAAAAACCCTAAAATTTCAAAGATGTTAGAAAAAATTAAAGAAGAATCAATGTTTTTGAAAATTTTAGGTTCGTATCCTTCAGCAAAATTAAGCTAAAAGCCTTTAGGTTTTCTTAGAGTAAAACCCATACTAAATCCAATGATAACAACACCAGAAGTAATTACTACCAAATGATATGTAAACAAAATAGGATCAACTGTTACATTTAATGTTGCAGTTATCTGTAAATCAGATGAACCAGTATTTTGAATATTTATCATAGTAACACCATCTTCCAAATGAACCCAGTTTAAATTAACCTCATTTACATGAGGGGTATTTGGAATTTGTAATCCATTACTAGGACTAGATAATTTAAGATCAAATTTTTCTCCAGTAACAGTCATCATTTGCTTAGCACCATTATTTGCTCTAATTTGATAAGATGTAGATTCACCTACTCCAAAAGTTTCATCAACATTTACTTCTTGTAACCCAATGTCTGAAATTAATGAATAAATTCCAATACCGATAATTGCACTACCAATAATTAATCCAATGATAGTTCTTTTCGATAACATAATTCAATGATTCTAGATGGTGTTTAAAAAATTAACTACATCAATGAGACATCATGAGGCTGACTTTCTGCAAAACCTGCTCTTGACATTTTGATAAATTCTGCATTTTCTTGCATTTGGGGGATAGTATGTGCACCACAATAACTCAATCCCGAGCGTACACCACCTGAAAGTTGTTTTAAAATATCAACTACTGTTCCTTTGTAAGGAACCATAGCCTCAACACCTTCTGCAACATAATCATTAAGATCATCATCAAAAGAAGTAATTCCTGTTTCTTTTGTTTTTCTACCAAGGGATGCTGCAAGTGATGCCATTCCACGATAAACTTTGAAACGCTTTCCATTTTTAGTCAAAACTGTACCAGGGGATTCATCAGTTCCACCAAGCATACTTCCCACCATAACAGATGAAGCACCAGATGCCAGTGCCTTTGTTGCATCACCAGAAGTTCTAGTGCCACCATCAGAAATTATTGGTACACCATTATCTCTTCCAATTTTTGCACAATCCATTACTGCAGTTAATTGAGGAACACCAGAGCCAGTAATTACTCGAGTAATACAAATTGAACCAGAACCTACACCTACCTTTACTGCATCAACACCTGCTTTAATCAAATCTTCTGCACCTTGAGCAGTTGCAATATTTCCTGCAATTAATTCACAGTCAGGAAATGCTTTCTTGATATTTCTAACTGTACTTAATGCATTTTCACTATGTCCATGTGCAATATCAACAACTAGTGCATCAGCTCCTGCTTCCAAAAGAGATTCAGTTCTTTCTAAAAAGTCACCTTTCACACCAACTGCAGCTCCAACTAGAGGTCTTCCTTTCTTGTCTTTTGATGCATTTGGAAAATCAGTATTATTTGTAATATCTTTACTTGTGATTAATCCCTTGATGACTCCTGAATCATCAACAATAGGTAATTTTTCAACTCTGTGATTATGTAGAATTTCTTTTGCTTCATCTAATGTGACTCCAGGTTTTGCAGTAACAACATCTTTAGTCATTATATCATTAATAGTACCAGTAGATTTTGCAAAAAGTAAATCTCTTTCAGTAACTATTCCTACAAGTTTAGAATTAGAATCAACAACTAGTAGACCAGAAATTTCTTTATCCTCAGCATATTCTGCTGCATCTTTAATGGATTTGTCAGATGAAATAGAATATGGGTTTTCTATCATCACACTTCCTGAACGCTTTACTTTTAGAACTTCATTTGCTTGTTCTTGAATAGTCAAAAATCTATGAACAATTCCAATACCGCCTGCTCTTGCCATGGCTACAGCCATTGTAGATTCAGTTACAGTATCCATATTTGCACTCACAAATGGAATATTTATCGAAATATTTCTAGATAATTTTGTACTTAGATCGGTTTGGCTTCTACTAGTAATATCAGAATATTTGGGTACAAGAAGAACATCGTCAAAAGTTAATCCTTCTTTGAATTCCAATGAAACCTTCGTATGAAAGTTAAAGATTGATTATAAGCCTTTAGTTATTTTATGAGTTTTGAGGCAATTGTAATTGCATCTTTAGTTGCATCAACATTATGAGTACGAATAATATCAGCACCATTTAAAACAGAAATTGCTTCAGCTGCAACCGATCCAAATATTCGATCAGATGGATTGTCTTTTGATATAATTTCACCTACAAACGATTTGTTAGATACAGATACGAGTAAAGGAAATTTTTGTTTTATTGATTTTAGGTTTTTTATTATTGAAAGATCTCTTTTGAGCCAATCAGTTTTGATTTTAGTGAAAAGTGGACCTTTGCCTGTTTTTCTAAAAAATCCAATTGCAGGATCAAGTACAATTTTTTCAGAAGGAATTTGTGATTTTTCTGCAATTTTTAAGCTATCTCCAAGGAGTTTTTTAGTTAAAGTAACATCATTTCCTAAAACAGTTTTTGAATCATATGCACATAAAATCAATGAAGGAATAAATTCAGAAATTACATCTTTCATTTTTTTATCAAATTTTAATCCAGAAATATCATTAATAATATCAATTCCTTGTTCCAATACAATTCTTGCAACATTTGCTCTGCATGTATCAATAGATATTGGAAGATTTGAAGAATTTTGAACTATTTTTATTGCATCAAGGAGTCGTTTTGTTTCAATTTTTTCAGAAACAACAGTTGTAAGATAAGGTGCAGTAGACATCCCTCCAATATCAATAAAATCTGCACCATCATTTTCCATTTGTTTTACAGAATTTTTAACATCATTTTTGATGGTATGGATAGATTTTTTGTAAAAAGATTCAGGACTAGTGTTTAAAATCCCCATTATACGAACAGGGTTTTTTCCACCAACACCCACATTTGCAATTTTAGTCACATGGTTTATCAAAAACTAATACAATTTGAGTGATATGATGATTTCAGGTTGGAAAAAGAGATATTCTGATATTTTAAAGGAATTCAAATACAGTGAAAAAAAAGACAAAGAATCAGCCATAAAATTGAATTCAATTGTGGTAAAATCAGACATAAATGAAAAAATTTCTAAAATCATCAAAGACAAGACAGTTTTTGTGATTGGTTCAGGACCATCACTTTCAACTGCAATTCCAAAATTAAAAAAACTAAAAAAATCAATTAAAATTGCAGCAGATAGTTCAGTTAAAGTTCTAGTTGAAAATGGAATTATTCCAGATATTGTAATTACAGATTTAGATGGTGATGAAAATACATTAAAAAAAATTGCAAAAAAATCAATTTTTGTAGTTCATGCACATGGTGACAATATTGAAAAAATTGAATTTGTAAAAGAATTCAAAAATGTAATTGGAACAACACAAACAGAACCTTTTGAAAAAATGCAAAACTTTGGAGGATTCACAGATGGTGATAGAGGAGTATTTTTAGCAAATCATTTTTGTGCAAAAAAAATAATTTTGTTTGGAATGGATTTTGGGAACAAAATTGGAAAATATTCTGATACAAAAAAATCACAACGAGAAATTAAATTACAAAAGCTAAACAGGGGTCAATCACTTTTAGAATGGTTAGCAACCATAACAAAATCAGAATTATTCACAACATCAAAGCCAATTAAAGGATTCAAAAAAATATCATACAAAAATGTAGATATTATAATTACCTAGAATGCATTTAATACCCATCATACATTAATCAAATTATGAAGTTTTCAGAAGAGCAAGTTAAAGAAATTGTTGCTTTGAAAGAAAATTTGATCGAGCAAATTGACACTCACCAAGAATCAATTGAAAAATTAGAGAAAAATATTGCTGTTTTGGATTCATTTTTGATTGGTTCTAGTTTTACAAAAGCTTCACAATTGAAAACAAAAACTGTTGTACAAAATGAGCCTAAAATTATTGAAAAACCAATAGAAAACTCAATTCCAATTAAACGTGGAAATGATGGGAAAATTATTGCCAATGCATACATTACGCCAGAACAAGTTTCCATAATTTTAGATAACGATATAGAAATTAGTGTTGAAACTCCACCGTTCAAATCATTTTTCTTAGATAGAATAATTGGTGAGATGAAAAAGAAAGATACAGTAGAAGCTGAAAATGGAAAAATTCAGAAAGAATCAGTAATTGATTATATTATTAACAAAAATGGTTCAGATATTAGAGAAATTATAATTAAAAATTACCGACAAAAAGAAAGAGTAAATGAATTAATCAATACTGCAGGATGGTCATTGACACGAATGCTTGAGAATATCAACAAGTGATTGTATGGACAAAATTGTTGTTTTAGATTTTGGGTCACAATACAGTCATTTGATTTGTAGACGAATTAGAGAATTTTCTGTTTATGCAGAACTTGTTCCTTTTGATATTAGCTATGAAGAATTACAAAAACTTAATCCAAAAGGAATAATTTTTTCAGGAGGTCCATCAAGTGTGTATAATTCAGATGCTCCTGTTCCAGAAAATAAAATTTTTGACATGAATTTACCATTACTTGGAATTTGTTATGGTCATCAGTTGATTGTAAACAAATACGGCGGTAAAGTAAAAAGAGCAAACAAAGAGTATGGTTCATCATTACTAACTATTGATAACGATAAAGATCTTCTAAACGGCGTAGGGGAATCAGTTAGAGCATGGATGAGTCATGGTGATGAAGCTGAAGAAATTCCACCAGGATTTCAAGTAATAGGTCATACAGAAGGTGCAAAAGCAGCAGCTATAGCATCAGATGAAAAATCAGTTTATGGTATTCAGTTTCATCCAGAAGTAGTTCATACAGAGCAAGGAACTGAAATTCTTAAAAATTTCGTGCTCAAAGTATGCCAAGCAAAACAAGAATGGACTATGGATGGATTCATCGATTCTGCAGTTGAAAAAATATCAAAAATTGATGGAAATGTACTTTGTGGTGTTAGTGGAGGCATAGATTCTACTGTAGTGGCATTGTTAATTCACAAAGCAATAGGAGATAGACTAAAGTGTGTTTTTGTAAATAATGGGCTCTTAAGATTAAACGAAGAAACTGAAGTAGAAGAGATGTTTAAAGATAATTTTAAAGTAAATTTTACATCAGTTGATGCAACAAATGAATTTCTCAATAAACTTGAAGATGTAGATGATCCTGAAAAAAAGAGAATGATCATAGGTGAAGAATTTGTTCGTGTTTTTACTGAATTTGCAGAAAAGAATGGTCCTTTCAAATGGTTAGCTCAAGGTACATTATATCCAGATGTGATTGAAAGTGGAGTATCAAAAGGTCCAGCAGCTGTAATAAAATCACATCATAATGTTGGAGGATTACCTGATTGGTTAAACTTGGAGATTTTAGAACCATTAAGAGAACTATACAAAGATGAAGTAAGACAAATTGCAAAAATTCTGCAAGTTCCAGAAAATCTTTTCATGAGACATCCATTTCCGGGTCCAGGATTAGCAGTTAGAATTATTGGAAAAGTAACTCAAACTAAATTGAATATTTGTAAAGTTGCAAGTAAAATTGTTGAAGAAGAATTGATTGAAGCAGGTTTGTATTCTAAAGTATGGCAAGCATATGCAGCAGTTGGAGATGATAAAGCAGTGGGGGTAGTTGGAGATGAAAGAAGATATGGTAATATTGTAATGATAAGGGTAGTTGATTCAATTGATGCAATGACTGCTGATTGGACCAGATTACCTCATGGTCTTTTAGAAAAAATGAGTAATAGAATAACAAATGAAATTGAAGATGTAACATGGGTAACATATACAATATCAAGTAAACCGCCTGCTACAATTGAGCCTCAGTAGTGATGAGTATGGATTATGAAAAAATTTGTGATGAAATTTTAGAATGTGATCAAAAAATTAGATACGTAGCTGTATATGATTTTGGAGAACTGACAGACAAAATGAGACCAGGGTTGAAAAGTTATCTAACAAAAGAAGAAACGGAAATGTCATTATCTCAAGCAGTTTACAGATGGTCTACTCGTAAAAAAACAACAAGTAAAATTGGAAATCCAATTTTTGCACTAGCAAAATATGAAAAAATTTATCGAATTACAGTATCTATTGATGGTGCAGGATTAATTTTAATCAGTACAGAATTAGGAATTGATGTTAATGAAATTGTTGAGAAAATTTTGAAAATTAAAAACAAAAATTCTTAAAAATTAATTCAAAAGAGCTGCGCCAAACACTCCTGCAGAATCACCTAATTTGTTTTTAAGAATTGGTGTTTGAACTAAATCTGAAAAAACTTTTTCATAGACAGAATTTTTGCCTTCTGAATACAAAAAATCAATATTTGATAAACCTCCACCTAAAACAATTACATCTGGATCTAAAATATCAATTACATTTGCTATACCATATCCAAAATTTTCAATAAATTCATTTTTCCATTTTACTCCAAATTCACCATCAAGATTAGAAATTATTTCTGAGAGATTTTGAGATTTTCCAGTCAGTTCTAACCATCTTTTTTCTAATGCAGGACCACTAATGTAAGTCTCCACACATCCAGTCTTTCCACAATAACAAGGATTTCCATTACGATGTAAAGTATGATGACCCCATTCGCCTGCAATATTTGTTCTTCCAGAATGAAGTTTTTCATTAATTATAATTCCACCACCTACCCCCGTGCCTAAAATAACACCGAAAACAAGATCAAAGTCTTTTGCAGAACCTAATTTACTTTCAGCCATAGCAAAACAATTTGCATCATTTTCTATGAGAATTTTTTTCTCTAATTTTTTTTCTAAATCTTCTTTGAATGGTTTTCCAATCAAACATTGCGTATTACTATTTTTTATCAAACCAGTTTGTTTTGAAATTGCTCCAGGAGTACACACCCCTAAAGAAAAATCAGAAACATTTTGGGTGATTTCTAGAACTAGAGATGAAATGGAATTTATTATTTCATCATAATTATCATGAGGTGTTTTGATTCTTTTTCTTTCTAAGACATCAAAATGATCATCTAATAGAATAGCTTCTGTTTTTGTTCCACCTAAATCTACACCGAGTTTATACAACAATAATTTATGAGAAAATGAATGCTTAAGTTTTGATTTAGCCCATTGGAGGCATTCCGCCGCCGCCAGGTCCACCTGAAACTGCAATCACATCATCAATTCTTAGAATCATACATGCAGCTTCTGTTGCAGATTTGATAATCTGTTCTTTAACTGCAATTGGTTCTACAACATTAATTGCCATCATATCAGCAATCTTTGTATTTTTAGCATCAATACCAGTCCATTTTTGGCCTTGATTTTGTTTTGCTCTTAGTGTTGCCATAGTATCAATTGGATCCATTCCAGCATTTTCTG